>DASWVO010000311.1:0-7232 GCA_036406235.1 Opitutaceae bacterium | reverse complement strand
CCGCATGGCTTGACTTTCGCCGGGCGAAACTTGCGGGAGGCGCAGAGGCGCGCAGGCCCAAAGCCCTTGGGGAATGTGCGTGGATCGCAATGCCCTCGCGTAGCGAGCCGGTGAAACGAGCCGTGGGTTTTAGCGGTCTTGAGTGTGGCTGAAGCGCCGCCCCAACTGGGGCTTCTACAGCACGATCTCCGCGTGCCAGTCGTCCCCGGGTTCGGCATGCAGGTCGAAGCCGACGCGCCGGCACAGGTGCAACATCTCGACGTTGTCGGGAAGGATCGTCGCCGTGATGCGTGCGAGCTTCTCGTCCCGGCCGATCTGCACCAGCCGCTTGAGCAGGTGCGTGCCGAGTCCCCGGTTCTGCCATTGGTCGCCGATGAGCAGGGCAAACTCCGCTTCGTCGGTGCCCGGCGTTTTGCTTAAACGCCCGACGCCGAGCACCTCCCGCCGGCCATTGGCCCCGGTCTTGCGCTCCACGACCAGCGCCATCTCGCGGTCGTAGTCGATGAAACAGATGCGGGACAGCCGCTCGTGAGCGATGCGTTGGTCGAGCTGGAGGGGCTCGAAGTAGCGGTAATAGACGCTGCGCTCGGAGAGGGTGCGGTGGAACTCGACCAGCAGCGGTTCGTCCTCCGGGCGTAGTGGGCGGATGGTGACAGGCGTGCCGTCCCGGAGTTTCCAGCGCGTCACGTAGTGCGAAGGGTAGGGGCGGATCGCCAGGCGCGGCAGCTCCTCCTCCCGCAGCCCCGGCGGATGCAGGACGACGCGGACGTCGAGGGCGAGGATCTGGTCCGCCGACGCGATCAGCGGGTTGATGTCGATCTCCCGGATCCAGCGCTGTTCGGCGACGAGCTGGCTGAAGCGGACAAGAATCTGTTCGAGCAGGCCGAGGTTCACCGGGGCGCGCCCGCGCGCGCCCTGCAGCGCGGCGTGGATCCGCGTCTGTTCCATCAGGCGACGCGCCAGGGTTGCCGTGAGCGGAGGCAACCCGAGCGCCCGATCCTGCAGAATCTCGACCAGCTGGCCGCCGGCGCCGAAAAGCAGCACGGGCCCGAATTGCGCGTCGATGCTGCTGCCGAGGATGAGCTCGTAGCCGTCGTGCCGCACCATGGGCTGCACCGTGACGCCGAGAAAGTGCCCCGGGCCGGCCTTCGCGGCGACGGACTGCTCGATGCCGCGCCACGCCCGGCGCACGCCGGCGGCATCGCGCACGTCGAGTCGCACGCCACCGACGTCGGTTTTGTGCGTGATGGTCTTCGAGTGGAGCTTGAGCGCGACGGGAAAGCCGAGCTGCGCGGCGGCGTCGACCGCGTCCTGCTCGCTGCGGGCAACGCGTGTCGTGACGACGGGGATACCGTAAGCGGCGAGCACCTGCTTCGATTCGTGTTCGCTCAGCAGCGTGCGCCCGTCGTTCCGGGCGGCGAGGAGACGCTGCTCCACGCGCGCGGTCGTCGCGGACGGCAGCGGCAGGTCAGGGGCGGCGGCGCGCGCATCGTCGTGCGGCTGGGACGAGGTGAGGGTGGGCGTTTCGTAAAGGCTGCGCAGGTTTTCGCTGTTGCGCCACATGGCATGAAACGCACGCGCGGCGGTGTCGGGATAGCTGAAGGTCGAGACGCCGGCCTGGTTCAGGATGTTCCGGCCGGCGTCGACGGACGGGCCGCCCATCCAGCTCGCGAGCAGCGGCTTTCCGGAGACGCCGGCGAGGGGTTTCAACGCCTCCGCGATGGCGGTGGGATCGGTCATCGCCTGCGGGGTGAGAATGGCGAGGACGCCATCGGAGGCGGGTTCGCGGATCGCGAGATCGACGGCGCGCGCATAGCGCGCGGCGTCGGCGTCGCCCAGGATGTCGATCGGATTGCAGCGGCTCCAGTGGGGCGGCAGCACCTGATCGAGCGCGGCGACCGAGGCGGGCGAGAGGGGGGAAAGTTGTCCGCCGGAGACGACCAGCAGATCGGCGGCGAGCGCGCCGGGGCCGCCGGCGTTGGTCACGATCGTGAGGCGGGGGCCGCGCGGGCGCGGTTGTTTCGCGAGCACCTCGGCCATGTCGAACAACTCCTCGATCGTCGCGACCCGCAGCACGCCCGCGCGGCGAAAGGCGGCGTCGATGACCGCGTCGCGGCCGGTCAGCGAGCCGGTGTGCGAGGCGGCGGCCCGGGCGGCGGCCTCGGTGCGGCCGACCTTGATCGCGATGATCGGCTTGGTGAGTGCGACCTCGCGGGCGGCGGAGAGAAACGCGCGCGCATCGCCGACGGACTCCATGTAAATCACGATGCTGTGCGTGCGCGGATCGTCGCCGAGCCAGGAGATGAGATCGCCCCAGCCGACGTCCAGCATCGAGCCGATGGAGACAAAGGCGCTGAAACCCACGTTCTCGCGCACGCTCCAGTCGAGAATCGCGGTGCAGAGGGCGCCGCTCTGGCTGATGAACGCGACGCTGCCGGGCCGCGGGGAGGTGGCGGCAAAGGTGGCGTTGAGGCCTGCGTGCGGCACCATCACGCCCAGGCAGTTGGGGCCGATCACGCGCAGTGGCGGTGACGCGCGGCGCGCGGCAGCGAAGACCTCCTGCTCGAGCGCGGCGCCCGGTGCGCCGCATTCCTTGAAGCCGGCCGAAAGGATGAGGGCGCTGCGCACACCCGCTTCGGCGCACTCGCCCACGATGCGCGGAACCGTTTCGGCCGGCGTGGCGATCACAGCCAGGTCGATCGGAACGCCGATGTCGGTGACCCGGCGAAACGCCGGCTGGCCGAACACGTGCGTGTGGCTGGGATTGACGGCGTAGACGGAGCGTGGATACGCGTGGAGATTTTCCAGGACGGCGCGGCCGACGCTTCCGGGCTTCTCGCTGGCCCCGATCACGGCGATCGACTGCGGCGCAAACAGCGACTCCAGCGGCCGCCCGTGCGCGTGGCGGAGAACGTCGTGCGCAAGTTCGGGGCGGGATTGAGCCATGGGAGTGCGGCGGTCGTGGCGGGGCGTCGCGTTGCCACCTCGCTGCTTCTTCGCTCGCAGCTTCATCGGTGGCCCGCGGTCTCGTGCGTCGACTCGAGGGATAGAGCGGTCTCCGCCTCCTTTTGCAGAATGGCCGCGGTGGTTTTGACGACGGTGTCGGGGTTGAGCGAGATGCTGTCGATGCCGTGCTCGACGAGGAACTGGGCGAACTCGGGATAGTCGCTCGGCGCCTGGCCGCAGATGCCGATCTTGCGCTGGCGGGCGCGGCACGCGGCGATCACCTGGGCGATCATCGCCTTCACGGCGGCGTTTCGCTCGTCGAAAATCGGCGCGACAATCTCCGAATCGCGGTCGACGCCGAGGATCAGCTGGGTGAGGTCGTTGGAGCCGATGCTGAAGCCGTCGAAGATTTCCGCGAACTCGTCCGCGAGCACCACGTTGCTCGGGATCTCGCACATCACGTAGATCTCGAGTCCGTTGGTGCCGCGCTTCAGCCCGTGTTTCGCCATCTCGGCCTGCACGCGCCGGCCTTCCTCGACCGTGCGGCAAAACGGGATCATCACCTTCAGGTTCGTGAGCCCCATCTCGTCGCGGATTTTCCGGACGGCGCGACACTCGAGCGCGAAGCCCGCCTGGTAGCGCGGGTGGTAGTAGCGCGAGGCGCCGCGGAAACCGAGCATCGGATTCTCCTCGAGCGGCTCGTAGGCGCGGCCGCCGATGAGGTTCGCGTATTCGTTGGTCTTGAAGTCGCTGAGCCGGAGAATGACGTCCTTCGGATAAAACGCGGCGGCGATCGTCGCTGCGCCCTGCGCGAGCTTGTCGACAAAGAAGTCCGCCTTGCTGGCGTAGCCCTGCGTGAGGTCGGCGATCTGTTGTTTCACCGGACCGGCGGCGAGCTTGTCGTAGTCGAGCAGCGCGAGCGGATGGGCCTTGATATACGTCGTGATGATGAACTCTTCGCGGGCGAGACCGACGCCATCGTTGGGAATGAACGAGAGGGCGAACGCCTCCTCCGGGTTGCCGACGTTCATCATCACCTTGGTGCGCGGCCGGCCGAGCGTCTTCAGGTTTGTGCGGCGCACGTCGAAGGGCAGGCGACCCTCGTAGACGAGGCCGGTGTCGCCCTCGGCGCACGAGACGGTGACGAGCTGACCGTCCTTCAGCACCTCGGTGCCGTGCTCCGTGCCGACGATCGCCGGCACGCCGAGTTCGCGGCTTACGATCGCGGCGTGACAGGTGCGGCCGCCGCGGTTGGTGACGATCGCGGCCGCCTTTTTCATGATCGGCTCCCAGTCGGGGTCGGTCTTGTCGGTGACGAGGATTTCGCCGTCCCGGAACTGGTCGAGATACTGCGCGCTCTTGATCACCTTCACCGGGCCGGCCGCAATCTTTTCGCCGATGCTCCGGCCGGTGATGAGCACGGGCCCGCGCTGCTTGAGCTCGAACGTCTCGATCACGTCGACGTCGCGGCGCGACTGGACGGTTTCGGGCCGGGCCTGGACGATGAACAGGTCGTTGGTGAGGCCATCCTTGGCCCACTCGATGTCCATCGGCGTCGGGTGGCCCTTGCGCGCGCTGTAGTGGTCTTCAATGACACACGCCCAGCGGGCGAGCTGGAGGATCTCCTCGTCGGAGATGGCGAACGCCGCGCGCTCGCCTGGGGCGACGGGGATGTTTTTCACCATCTTCCCGCCGTCGAGATCGTAGACCAGTTTGAATTCCTTGGTGCCGATCCGCTTTTGCAGGATCGGCTTGAAGCCGGTTTTCAGGGTCGGCTTGAAGACAGTGTATTCGTCGGGATTGACGGAGCCCTGGACGACATTCTCGCCGAGACCGTAGGCGGCGTTGATGAGCACGGCGTCGCGAAAGCCCGTTTCGGTGTCGATTGTGAAGATGACGCCCGCGGCCGCGAGATCGGCGCGCACCATGTGCTGGACGCCGACCGAAAGTGCGATGTTGAGCGGGTCGAAGCCCTGGTCGGCGCGGTAGGAGATGGCGCGGTCTTTGAAGAGCGAGGCGAAACAGCGCTTGCAGGCGTCGAGCACCGCGTAGTGGCCGTGCACATTGAGATAAGTCTCCTGCTGGCCGGCGAAGCTTGCGTCGGGCAGGTCCTCGGCAGTGGCGCTGCTGCGCACGGCGACGTGGGCGGCCTGCGGTAGGTCTTTGCTCAATACATCGTAGGCCTCGGCGATGTCGAGGGCGAGGTCGCTCGGGAGCTCGGCGGCGAGGATCGCCTGCCGGATCTCGCTGCCCCGCAGGCGCAGCTGTTCGATGTTGTGCGGGTCGAGGTCGCTCAGGAGCGCGCGGATCGACTGGTCGAGGCCGGTGCAGCGCAGAAAGCGCGTATAGGCGGCGGCCGTCGTGGCAAAACCGTTTGGAACCTTGACGCCTTTGGCGGTGAGCGAGCGGTACATTTCTCCCAGCGAAGCGTTCTTGCCGCCCACCACGGGAATGTCCTCCAGCCCGATTTCCTCGAACCACTTAATGAACTGGCTCATGACCGATCCTTGGTTGACTCCCGGGCATGATCGCAGATCGGGCGGCTTTTCGCTCCGCAGTTTCGGGGCAAAGAGTGGGCAATAATTGCGCCAGCGGCGTCGGGACGGGGGCCCCGTTCGGTGGCGACGTTTGCCTCTGGGGGCGCGGCCCGATTGAGCTCGGGAACTTACTGAGCGCCGCTCGGGAAAACACCTTTTGCGACGCGGACCGTCAGCGCCTGGAATCACTGGCGATGCAGGCGCCGGATCACGTCGGAAGCCGGAGGCTCGTGGCGCAGCTACGAGCCACCCAGGTTTATCGCGAGTATGAGCGGGCGTTTCGGGCGACGACACGTCTGCCGCTGGCGTTGCGGCCGTTGGAGGCGCTCGATCTGCCGCATCGCAACCGGGCCAACGAAAGTCCCTTTTGTGCGCTGATGGCCGGGCAGAGCCACAGCTGTTCGATGTGCCTTCAGCTCCAGCGGCAGGTCGAGGAAGCGGTGCGCGACGGGCCGAGAACGTTAACCTGTTTCGCCGGCCTCTGCGAGTCGTCAGTGCCGATCCACGTGGGCGGGCGCTTGATCGGATTCCTCGAGACCGGGCAGGTCTTCGTGAGCGCGCCTTCACAAGGGCAGCTCAGCCAGACGCTCCGCCAACTCGTTCGGGCGGAGGCGACGCAGCACCCGGATGACGTCAGGAACGCGTATTTTCAGACGCCGGTATTTACGCCGGAGGCATATGAAGCCTCGCTGCGGCTGCTGGCCATCTTTGCCCGCCATCTCTCAATGTTGGCCGAGCAGTTTGTGGTGCAGGCAGAGGCGGTCGGTTCGCCCGCGATCGCCCGTGCGCGGGCATATATCGCCGAGCATTCCAGCGACTACTTGCCGCTCGAGGCGGTGGCCCGGGCCGCCCACATGAGCCCCTATTATTTCTGCAAGGTTTTCAAACAGGAGACTGGGCATACGTTCACCGAATACCTGGCGCGCGTCCGTATCGAGAAAGCCGATCGCCTGTTGCGGGACCCGCAGAGGCGCATCAGCGACGTCGCGTTCGAGGTGGGGTTTCAATCGCTTTCCCAGTTCAACCGCGTGTTCCGATCGATGGCGGGCGAGTCGCCGTCAGAACGTCGGGAGAAACTCCAGCACGCGAAACCCCCTACGGGAGCCGAGGTAGCGTGAGGGTTTTCGGTGGTTCGTCTACCTTGGCGTCGAACGCCGGCGCCCTCGACGTAAGGGCTGGGGGCGCGGCCCGCCTGTGGAGGGCGCCGCGTCCCCAAGGGCGAGCGGAACCTCGGCGCCATGCGCCGACTGTCAGGCTCTGTGCTCTCAGCTCAGCTCTTGGTTCTCAGCTGGCAGGTATACTGCCCGATCGCCCGGGCGAGGGGATGCACCGTGCGGGTTTCCGCCGTCGTCGCGTCCTTTTTGACGTAGTCGATCCGCAGCTCCTTCCGATCGAGAATCGCTTCGAGCAGTGGGAAGAAGTAGTCCAGTCCCAGCTCGTCCTCGAAGCTTGGCCGGGAGAGTGTGCTGAGGGCTAAGAGCGAAGAGCTGAGGTATTCCCCTCGCTGGTGCTCGCGGCTACATTAACGGGCGGGTCAGCGAACGCGTTTCGATCCGTGGTTGCCCAGGTGTGCGCGGCGGAAACTCGCTCTGATAGATGTGTTCAACGTCCGCGCACGCGGGTTACTCCTTTCGGCGCGTCGGTGAATCGATCGGGCGTGAAGGTTTGCCGCGCTGCCGCACGCGATTCTGCCGCTGACACGGTGGTTTGATCCGCTGACGCGGTGACTTGATTCGCTGACGCGCGTGT
>DASWVO010000310.1:0-5756 GCA_036406235.1 Opitutaceae bacterium | reverse complement strand
CGCCTACTCTGACCCCAATCGCCTGCCGTCGGCCACACAGGGCCTTACGCTGACCGACATCAGCCCGCCTCGGATATCTTGGTTCATTCCCCATGGCGCCGCGATCGACGACGCCGCAGGCATGGCTGCCGCGAAGAGGTTATGGACGCAAACTCCGGCCCTCACGGACTCCGGGCTCTTCTTTGTCGATCGCCGTGTTCAATCGAAGTTCGTCACCGCTCTCGGCGAAAAATTCCAGGACGCTTCGGTCGGAGATCCTGGTGACACAAAAACCGACGTGGGCCCGCTGCCGTCCGCGGAAGCACGTCAACTTCTTCACGACTGCATTCGTCGTGCCGTTTCCGCCGGCGCTCAATGTCACCGCTGGCAGGGAACGCTACCGAAAGGCGGCTTCTATTATCCTCCCACCGTTCTCTTTGACGTCACGGTGGACATGGAAGTCGCACGCACCGGCATCGACGGGACCGTGGCGGTCGTTGTCGCGGTCGACTCCTGGCCTGAAGCCGAAGGCATCAGCCGCCGCCGAGGCGATGACGGCCTCCGGATGACCAACCGCGTTTTCGAGGAAAACCGGCCGCTTCCACCGCCTCTTGTGCGCAACGGCTTCGCGGAAGAAGCCGCAATATAGCGCCGCCGAACACCTCCAGGAAAGTCGCTCCGCTTACAGGGAAAAATCCCCGCATGTTCCCCGACCGCCGATGCCTCAAAGGTATCGGCGGTTGACCGAGGAAGTATTTCCGGAGCGTGCCTGAAGCCGGTAGTATCCGCATGTGGACTACGCCGAAAGTGATCAGGCTTCGACCGCGCCCGCGAGCGCCTCGGAAGGAACCTCTCTGCCGCTGCAGACGCTGGTCCAGATCGCCCGGCAAAGCGGCACCGGCAACCCGGCAACCTGCGAGGTCTTTATTGAGTTGCTGGCGACGGGCCGCGTGCTGCGGAACGAATTTCGCCGCGTCCTGGCCGCTCTTGATCTCTCCGAAACGAAATTTTCCGCGTTGGTTACGCTCTATGCGCTCGACCCGCTGCCTTCAAACGCAGCCGACCTGGCCTATCACGCGGAGACCAGTCGCGCCGCGATGACCGAGATCCTGGATTATCTCGGAGGGCACGACTGGATCCAGAGGGAGCGCATCGGGCAGGACCGGCGCATCATCCATGTGCGTCTGACGGAAGCGGGCCGCGACATCGCCGCGCGTGCGATCCGGAGGATCCTCGACACGGCCTCCGACTACACGAACACCCTCAGCCTTCCGCAACGTGAGGCACTGGCGGCCGCCTGCGCGGCGTTGCGGCATCACCTTCTCCCCCAGTCGAGCTGATTCTCCCGCCATGGCATGAAACCGCATCACGTCATCGTCCGCCCGGAAATTTCGAACGCGAAGCCTCCGGCTCGCCGTCTGCGGCCTGCGCCGATTCGTATTCATCATTTGATGACAATTCCCTCCCGCGTCAGTTCGCTTGTTCCGCCTTTCCCTTCATGAGCCAGTCTCCGAATCGCATCATCATGAGTCTCTCCCTGAGTCACCACCGGTTCTGGCGGCAGCCGGCGCTTCCCGCATTCGCCGCCGTGGCCGCTCTGTTCCTCTCCGTCGGTTGCAGCAAGAGTCACGGGCCCGCCGGCCACGCCCAAGCCGTCGAGGTCGACGTCGTCGCGGTCAATACGGAAGCCATCACGCTCTCACGGGAACTGCCCGGCCGCACCGCCGCCCACCGGATCGCGCAGGTGCGTGCCCGCGTCAACGGCATCGTCTTGAAACGCCATTTCAGCGAAGGCACCGACGTCCGGGAGGGCGAGCTCCTCTATGAGATCGATCCCGCACCTTACGAAGCTGCGCTGGCCAGCGCCAAGGCGTCCCTGGCTCGCGCCGAGGCCAATCTGGCTTCCATCAGACTTCAGGCCGAGCGCTTCAAGGGTCTCGTGACGACGAACGCCATCAGCAAACAGCAATACGACGACGCCGTGGCTGCCGTCGGCATCGGCACGGCGGAAGTCGCCGCCGCCAGGGCCGCAGTCCTCACCGCCGAAATCGACCTCGGCTACACGAAGGTCACGTCGCCGATCTACGGCCGCATCGGCCTGGCGGACGTGACGGAGGGCGCCTACGTGCAGGCAGCGCAGGCCACCCTGCTCGCCACCGTCCAGCAGATCGATCCCATCTACGTCAATCTCGTCCAGCCCAGTTCCGAAGTGGCGCGCCTGAAGCGGGAAATCGAGAGCGGGCGTCTGACCCGCGACGCCGACGGCCGAAGCCCGATGACCCTCATACTCGAGGACGGCACCGAATACACGGTGAAGGGCCGCCTGGAATTCGCCGACATCAGCGTCGATCGCGGCACGGGATCCGTCACACTGCGCGCGCTGTTCCCCAATCCCAACGGAGAACTGCTGCCCGGCACCTTCGTCCGCGCCCGCTACACCGCCGGGATCAATCCCGATGCTTTGCTCGCGCCCCAGCAAGGCGTCACCCGCAACTACCGGGGGGATCCGACAGCCTACGTCGTCTCCGCCGACGGCACCGCCGAGCTGCGTTCCCTCAAAACCGGTCGCGCCCACGGGGACCAGTGGATCGTCGAAGAGGGCCTCGAGCGGGGAGACCGGGTCATCGTCACCAACCTCCAACGCATCCGTCCCGGCGTGCCGGTGAAGCCGGTGCCCTTCCAGCCCAAGCCCGCGAGGACCGAAACCGCGAAAGCCGCCCAGGCGCGTCAGGTATCCACGATTCAATGACGCGGCAGGCGGCGCCGGTTCCAGGCGCCGCGCCGGACCGCCCGCGGTCGCGAGGCCCTCCCGCCCCGCCGTCGCGCCGCCGCCTGCACAGTCCGCCAAAACGTCGCCTCTCTTTTTTTAACATGGCCCGATTCTTCATCGACCGCCCCGTTTTCGCCTGGGTGCTCTCCATCCTGCTCATGGGTGCCGGGCTTCTCGCGATCCGATCCCTGCCCATCGCGCAGTACCCGAATATCGCCTCGCCGCAGGTGCAGATCACCGCCCGGTTTCCCGGTGCCTCGGCCGAGACCGTCGAGAACACCATCGCCCAGGTGATCGAGCAGAACCTCACCGGCATCGACAACGTCCGCTACATGCAGACGACGAGCGATTCCGACGGCAACACGACCATCACGATCACGTTCCACACCGGCACCGATCCCGACGTCGCCCAGGTGCAGGTGCAGAACAAGATGCAGATCGCCCTGCCGCGCCTGCCGCAGGTGGTGCAGGACCTCGGCGTGGAGGTGAAAAAATCCGTCCGCAACTTCCTGATCGTCTATTCCTTCTACTCCGAGACGGATGCGCTCACCCGCGACGACATCGCCGACTACATCAACTCGAACCTGAAGGAACCCATCGGCCGCATCCCGGGCGTGGGCGAGGCGCTTGTATTCGGAAGTCAATACGCGATGCGCATCTGGCTCAACGCCGATCAGATGACGAATTACGGCGTGACCGTGGCCGACATCGCCGCGGCCCTCGATGCGCAGAACGCCCAGGTCTCGGCCGGCCAGTTCGGCGGTACGCCCGCGGCTCCCGGCCAGCGCCTCAACGCCACGATCACCGCCCGCAGCCGGCTCCAGAGCGTCGAGGACTTCGCCAACGTGCTCCTGCGGGTCAACGCCGACGGCGCGGCGGTACGGCTCGGCGACGTCGCCCGGCTCGAGCTCGCCGGCGAGGACTTCTCCATCGATGCCTTCTTCAACGGCCACGCCTCCTCCGGCCTGGCCATCCGCCCCACGATCGGCGCCAACGCCCTGGAGACCGTCCGGCAGCTCAACGAGTACCTCGCCTCGCAGGAGCCGTATTTTCCGGTCGGCATGAAATACACGCAGGCCTACGATACCTCGCCGTTCGTCCGTCTCTCGATCGAGGAGGTCGTGAAGACCCTGATCGAGGCGATCGTCCTCGTGTTCTTCGTGATGTTCCTGTTCCTGCAGAACATCCGGGCCACGCTCATCCCCTCGATCGCCGTGCCCGTCGTGCTCCTCGGCACCTTCGCCGCGATGTCGATGTTCGGCTTCACGATCAACACGCTGACCATGTTCGGCCTCGTGCTCGCGATCGGCCTGCTGGTGGACGACGCGATCGTCGTGGTTGAGAACGTCGAGCGCGTCATGACCGAGGAAGGACTCCCTCCCAAGGAGGCGACGCGAAAATCCATGGGCCAGATCACCGGCGCGCTCGTCGGCATCGGCCTGGTGCTTTCGGCCGTGTTCATCCCGATGGCCTTCTTCGGCGGCGCGACCGGCGTCATTTATCGCCAGTTCTCCATCACGATCGTCTCGGCGATGGTGCTGTCCGTATTCGTCGCCCTCACGCTCACGCCCGCGCTCTGCGCCACTCTCCTCAAGCCGGTTCCCGCCGGCCATCACCACGAGAAGCGCGGTCTCTTCGGCTGGTTCAACCGGGCCTTCAACCGCGGCAACGACTTCTACGTCGCCGGCGTGCGCATCTCGCTCCATCGCTGGGGCCGCTCACTGGCCATCTACGGCGCCGTCCTCGTCGCGGTCGGCTGGTTCTACCTGCGCCTGCCCTCGTCCTTCCTGCCCGAGGAGGACCAGGGCATGATGCTGATGCAGGTGCAGCTTCCCGCCGGCTCCACCCAGGAGCAGACCGTCGCCGTGCTCGACGAGGTGAAGGACTATTTCCTCACTGAGGAGAAGGACGCGGTGGAGTCCATCATGGCTGTCGCCGGCTTCAGCTTCGGCGGGCGCGGCCAGAACGCCGGTTTCGGTTTCGTCAAACTCAAGGACTGGGAGGAACGCCCCGGCGCGAACCTGCGGGTGGACGCCATCGCCGGCCGCGCGATGGCGCGCTTTTCCCGGATGAAGGAGGGCATGGTGTTCGCGTTCCCGCCGCCGGCGATCATCGAGCTCGGCACGGCCAACGGCTTCGAATACCAGCTGATCGACCGCTCCGCCCAGGGACACGAGGCCCTGATGCTGGCGCGCAACCAGCTCCTCGGCCTCGCCAACTCGGACCCCCGGATCATCAACGCGCGCCCCACCGGCTTCGACGACGTCGCCGAATACCGGCTCGACATCGACGAGGTCAAGGCGAGCGCCCTCGGCGTGCCGCTCGGGCTCGTCAACCAGACCCTCGCTGCCACCTGGGGCTCCTCCTACATCAGCGACTTCAGCCATCGCGGCCGGGTGAAGCGCGTCTACCTGCAGGCCGACACGCCATTCCGGATGAATCCCGGGGATTTCAGCCGTTGGTATGTGCCCAACTCCGCCGGCGAGAACGTGCCGCTCGAGGCGTTTGTCGGCGGCCACTGGGCCTTTGGCTCGCCCCTCCTGGAACGCTACAACGGCCTCCCCGCCGTGGCGATCCAGGGCGAGTCCGCGCCCGGCCGCAGTTCGGGCGAGGCCATGACCGCCATGGAGGAACTCACCCGGCGGCTCCCGGCCGGCTTCGATCTCTCCTGGACCGGGCTGTCCTACGAGGAGAAACTCTCCGGCGCCCAGGCGCCCGCGCTCTACGCCATCTCGCTGGTCGTCGTCTTCCTGTGCCTCGCGGCGCTCTACGAAAGCTGGGCGGTGCCCTTCTCCGTCATGCTCGTCGTGCCGCTGGGCATCCTCGGCGCGCTGCTCGCCGTCTCCCTCCGCGGCCTGACCAACGACGTCTATTTCCAGGTCGGCCTGCTGACCACCGTCGGCCTCTCCGCCAAGAACGCCATCCTCATCGTCGAGTTCGCCCGCGAGGGCTACAACCGGGGCATGGGCCTCATCGACGCCACGCTCCTCGCTTGCCGACAGCGCCT
>DASWVO010000309.1:0-7281 GCA_036406235.1 Opitutaceae bacterium | reverse complement strand
GGCTGCGCTCGGCGTCGCAGGGAGGGCAAGGTCCCGCCGGGCTTGAGGAGGCGGCATTGGGGTTTTCATGTGTGTCCAGGGTATGAATTCACCCTGAAGAGCGCCGTTTCCCGACCCGGTCCGCCAAAAATTTTTCAGTGCTGGGCGCCGCGGCTCAGCGAGGGGCGCCCACGACTTTCTCCGTCTCTCGAAGCAAAATATACGCGAAAGCCCAATCATACCAATGGCCATCGGCCCAGCCGCCACTCAAGCGCGTTGGCGCGAAGTAATCGGTCACCACCTGTCTGGCCGTTTCGAGTGACGTCCGTGCTTCGGCTTCACGGCCCTGTCGCCACTCGCATAGTGCGACGATCAAGCGCAGGGTCGCCGTGCAGGCGGAGCTGCGCCTTCCGGCCATCGCATGGGGCCGGGCCATCTGTTCCGCTCCCTGGATATCGCCGGTCCGATAGCGCCAGAGCGCATTCGGAATCGACGTCCACTCGTTGCGCTTGGGCGCGAGGGATGCCACCCACTGTTCCGCGCGCTCGCCGAGCGGACGCAGTTGGGCGAGCGAAGCGGTGTCGGCCGGAAGCAAAAGGCACGTCTTGAGCACGCGTTGCACGGCCTCGCCGTTGGTCACGCCGGCAAAACGGCGCGCGTGTTCGGCGCGGAACCTCTCGAACGCGGCGGTATCGCCGCACATCAACAAAGCGGCGCCGTAAGATTGATGGTCGAGCGTGACCGATTGCCACGTGTCGAGTTCCGCGACCCGCTCGACGACTTCAAAACGGTCCGCCACCTCGCGCCAACGCTTCTGCATCGCCAGCCATTCGCCGACCGCCCGGTAGGTCGTGCAGCCTTCGTAGGAGGGGCGATCGGGCGACATTTCGATCGCCGTCAGCAGCGCATTGGCCTCTTCGAATTTTTTGTCCCGCACGAGATAGGCCGCGCGCGTGATCTGCTCCGCATTCTCGGCGTGAGTGCGCAAACGCATTTGCTCCCGCACGGCCTCGCGCTCGCGCAGGTAAAGCCATGTCGAGGTGCCGAGGCCGCCGACCAGCGCGATCAACACTGCGGCACCCGCGCTGAACGCGAGGCGGTGGCGCCGGAGCGATTTGTGCAAGCGATATAGCGCGCTCGGCGGACGTGCGGCGACGGGCTCGTCATCGAGGTAGCGGCGCAGATCGAGCGCCAGCCCCTGAACCGTCACGTAGCGGCGCTGGCGGTCCTTCGCCAGCGCCTGCAGGACGATCCAGTCGAGATCGCGGTGGAGGGCCTGGAGCAGGGCCGACGGCGTGCAGCCCAGGCGGGCGGCGCGCGCGGCCTGCTCCGCGGCCGGGAGGCGCTGCACGCGCAGCGACGGCCTCAGCGGCTCCTCCTCACGCAGGATTCGGCGCATTTCGTCGAGGCCCGCCGCGAGCAGGCGCTGCGTGTCGAACGGCGGCTGGCCGGTCAGCAACTCATAAAGCATCGCGCCCAAGCTGTAGAGATCGCTCCGCGTATCCACATCGGGACGACAGGGCTCGGCTTGCTCGGGGCTCATGTAGGCGGGCGTGCCGATGAAGTGGTCAACGGCGATGGTGCCGCCAGCGTCTTCGGCGTCATCGGAGATGGCCTTGGCCACACCGAAGTCGATGATCTTGGGCGTGGGCGTGCCGTCCTGCAGCGTGACGAGCACGTTGGACGGTTTCAGGTCGCGATGAAGGATGCCCTTCTGGTGCGCGTGCTGCACCGCCTGGCACACGAGGATGAACAGCTCCAGCCGCTCGCGCAGGGACAGGCGTTGCCGATCGCAGAAGTCGGTGATGCGTTCGCCGGCAACCAGCTCCATGACGAAGAAGGGGCGGCCGGATTCCGTTGCGCCGGCGTCGAGCACGCGCGCGATGTACGGATGATTCATCAACGCCAGCGCCTGACGCTCCAGGGCAAATCGGGCGATGACGCGCTCGGTGTCCATGCCGAGCCGGATGAGTTTGAGCGCCACGTCGCGGCGCACGGGTTCGTCCTGCTCGGCCAAATAGACGATGCCGCAACCGCCCGAACCCAGGCGGCGAACGATGCGATAGCGGCCGATCCGGCCGGGTTCGCTTTCGCTGTCCGCGAGGGCGGCGCCGGGTGAGTCGCTCGTGCCCGTTTCCGGGGAGGCCACCGCCTGATGAGCGGGCGGGATTTCGGGGGTGAAATTGAAAAACGTCTCCGCCCTGGCGTGGTCGTCCAGCAGCTGCTCGAGGCGCGCGCGCAGGGCCGCGTCTCCGGCGCAGGCACGGTCGAGAAAATGGGCGCGCGCTTCCGGATTCGGCAAACCGAGGGCGGCGTCGAGAAGCGCTTGCTCGAGCTGGATTTCGGGATCGTTCACGTCGCCTCCCGGATCAATCGCATGAGCCGCGCCCGGGCATGCGTCCACTGGCGTTCGATGCTTCGTTCGGACGAGTCGAGAATCGCGGCGATTTCGTGGGTCGTGTAGTTGCCGAAGAACTTCAGCGTTACGACCCGGGCCGCCTCCGGGTCGAGTTGCTCCAGCCGTTCCAGCGCCTGGTCGACGAGGAGCACGCGTTCGTCGGTATCGGCTGAAAAGAGGGTGACGTCGTCCAGATTGACCCGTTCTGGATTGGCGCCGCGTTTTTCCCGGGCTCTCCGACGCGCGTGTTCGACAAGGATGCGGCGCATCGCGAGGGCGGCGACGCGGAAGAAATGAGCGCGGTCCTGCCAGCGCCGGTCGCCGGAGCCGGCGAGGCGAAGCCACGCCTCATGCACGAGCGCGGTGGGTTGCAGCGTGTGCCCGGCCGCTTCGTCGGCCATGCGGATGGACGCCAGCCGGCGCAGCTCGTCGTAGACGAGCGGAAGAAGCTGGGCGCCGGCCATGGCATCCCCCCGACCGGCTGCCTCGAGCAGCAGGGTCACGTCATGGGGGGCGGATGTCGGGGACATGGGGCAAAACTGGGTGCGGCAAATAGGAGCGGCAAACCACGACGCGCGTCGAGCCGAACCCGCGTGCGAGCCGTGCGCGCTGGTGCGTGGATCGATGGGCGGCGCGGCGGCACCGCCGAGGGTTTATGCGCAAAAGCGACGAAGGGTTTGAAGCAGCCTTCGATGTCCCCGGCAATGGCGCCCATCCTTAAGCAACGCCTGCGCTCATGCGTCAGGCATGTCGGTGGCTGTCCGCCCCGCCACCTCGTCCATGGCCCCTTCATGCGCAATCGTCCCACGTTTTCTTCACGGCTCCTAGTCAATTGCATCATGGTCCTGTCGCTTACGTTCCCCGCGACGGTCCTTCCCGCGGCGGCCGTCGACGATTTAGCCGGGGCGGAGGCGTCTCTTCGCTTGTGGTACGAGGCGCCTGCTTCCCAGTGGATCGAGGCGCTCCCGGTCGGCAACGGACGGCTCGGCGCGATGGTGTTTGGCGGCACGGCCAACGAGCGCCTTCAGCTCAACGACATTACGGTCTGGTCCGGTGGCCCGCAGCCGAACGCGAATCGTCCCGAGGGCTGGAAGCACCTCGATCACATCCGCCAGGTGATCCGGGAGGGGCGCTACGATGAAGCCGAGAAGCTCTGCAACCAGTTCCTGACCTGTCAGGTGAACTACGACGAGAACAAGTACCAGTCGCTCGGGGATTTGAATCTGTCGTTTGCCTTGCCGGCCGGCGAGGTGAGCGAATACCGGCGATGGCTCGACCTCGACACCGCGACGGCCGGAGTGGAGTTCAAAGCCGGCAAAACGACCTACCAGCGCGAGGTCTTCAGCAGCGCGCCGGACAAGGTGCTCGTGCAACGGCTCTGGGCGAGCGAGGCCGGCAAGCTGAGTTTCGAGTTAAAGCTGAGTCGCCCGGAGAAGGCGCAAACCCGGTTTGTCGGAGCCGACATGCTGGTGATGACGGGCGCGACCGGCGCACATCTGGATTTCCAGGTAAACGCGCGCGTTCTTCTCCAAGGCGGCCGGATCATCGGCGAGGGCGACCGGCTGAGAGTCGAGGGGGCGACGGAAGCGATCGTCATGGTCGCCGCGAACACGTCTTACGTGATGGACTACACCAGCGGCTATAAGGGCGCCGATCCGGCGGAGGCCGGCGCGCAGCTTCAGGCAGCGGCGGCGAAAAGCTTTCAACTACTGAAGACCGCGCACGTGGCCGAGCACCAGAAGCTCTTCCGGCGCGTCCACCTCGACCTCGGCACGACGCCCGCCGCGTCGAAGCCCACCGATCAGCGTCTGCGCGCCTACAGGGACGGAAAGGGAGACCCCGCACTGGCGTCGCTATTTTTCCAATACGGACGTTATCTCCTCATCTCCTGCAGCCGTCCCGACAATCCCGCGCCCGCCAATCTGCAGGGCCTGTGGGCCGACGGTCTGAGCACACCTTGGAACGGCGACTACACGATCAATATCAATTTCCAGATGAACTACTGGCCCGCCGAGCCGACGGGCCTCAGCGAGATGCACACGCCGATGCTCCGGCACATCCAGAGCCTCGTCGCGCCAGGCAGCAAGACCGCGCAGGCGTATTTTGGACCGGATACGCCGGGGTGGGTGACCGGCCCGAAGAGCAACGTTTGGGGCTGGACGAGCCCCGGCGCGCGCCTCCCTTGGGGCGTCTGGTTCGGCTCCAACGGCTGGCTGTGCCAGCACCTTTGGGAGCACTTCGCCTTCACGCGCGACATGGACTATCTCCGCGGCGTTTACCCCACCATGAAGGGCGCGTGCGAGTTCTGGCTCGACCAACTCGTCGAGGGGGCCGACGGCCGGCTCGTCACTTCGCCGTCGAGCTCGCCGGAAAACAGTTTCGAGACCGACACGGGCATGCGGTCGAGCGTTTGCGAGGGCGCGACGATGGAGCGGGCAATTGTGTGGGATCTCTTCAACAACACCGCCCAGGCCGCCGCCGTGCTCGGCATCGAACCTGAATTTCAAAAAAAGCTGGAGACGGCGCGCGATCGCATCCGTCCGCTGGAGATCGGCAAGGCTGGGCAGCTGATGGAGTGGGGCGGCGACTGGGATCTGAACGGCCCTGATATGCACCACCGTCATGTCTCGCATCTGTATCCGCTATGCCCCGGCCAGCAGATTTCCGCGCTCGGCACGCCCGAACTGGCCGCTGCCGCGAGGAAAACGCTCGAGCTGCGCGGCGACGACGGCACGGGCTGGGCGAAGGCGTGGAAGATCAATTTCTGGGCGCGGCTGCGCGACGGCGACCGGGCCTTCAAGGTTCTCTCCGAGCAACTTCGTCCGACGACCGAACTGAAGGTCGTGATGAGCAACGGCGGTACGTATCCAAATCTCTTCGACGCGCACCCGCCGTTTCAGATCGACGGCAACTTCGGAGCCACGAGCGGGATCGCCGAGATGCTGCTCCAGAGTCAGGACCGCTACGTCGACCCCGCCGCGTCGGCGCAGGATCGCTACTTCATCGACCTGTTGCCCGCGCTGCCCTCGGCGTGGAGTGACGGTTCCGTCACCGGCCTGCGTGCCCGCGGCGGTTTCGACGTGTCACTCAAGTGGAAGGCCGGCGCGCTCGAGACCGCACGCATCACGAGCATGGCTGGGACCAACACCCGCGTTCGTTATGCCGGTAGGACGATCGAGCTCGTGCTCAAGCCCGGCGAATCCCGCGTGCTCGGGCCGGACCTGCAGAAGCGCTGAGTCCTTGAACACAGGGGGCCGGCCCTTGTCTTTCGCGAACCCGCCTGCCCACAAGGGGCGCCCAACCTCCAACCATAACAACACAGGCGATGCCGGCCACGCCGAGTTCGGCTCCTTCACCTATCGCTACGATTCCCCCCCGCTGACCCACTAGAGCCCATGTCCCTGCATCTTCCCATTCTCTTTGCGGCCGGCCTGCTGGCCTCCTGCGGCTCATCCCTCGCTGCGACCACACCGCATCTCCCCGGCGCCTCCAGCCCGGCGGCGGCTTTGCGGCCGTGATCAGCCCCGAGTAACCTGCCAAGCCTAATAATGAAGCCATTCACCCTGTTTTTCTCCGCACTCGCCAGCGTTGTCACTCCGTGGCTGCACGCGGGGCCGCAGGCGGTTCAAGGGCTCGATAAAACCGCCACCGAGGTTCGCATCCGCTACGCCGACGGCGTGCTCGTCCTGCGTCCACTCGCCGACAATGCGGTCCGCGTGCGCTTCGGCGCCGCGCCGCTGTCCGAGACACCGAGCTTCGTCCTGACGCAGTCGCTCCCGACACCCGCGTTTAAAATCGAGGATGGCATCCAGACGATCAAAGTATCCACCGTAAAGATACAGGTGAACGTGGACCGTGAGTCGGGCGCGTTGGCCTTTCTTGACGCCTCCGGCCGCGTCCTTCTCCGAGAACCCCTCACTGGCGCGCGCAAGCTCACGCCTACGCAGGTTGGCCAAGACAAGACGCTCACCGTCGAGCAGGTTTTCCAATCCCCTTCCGACGAGTTTCTCTACGGACTCGGCCAGTTTCAGGACGGCATCTGGAACTGGCGCGGCATCCCGCTTGAACTTCGGCAGCTGAACACTCAGATCGCCGTTCCGATGCTGATTTCCAGCAAGGGTTACGGCCTTCTCTGGGACAACGCCTCGCTCACGGACTTCAATCCGGCCGACCAGGAAATCGCCCTCAATGGCGGCACTGTAGCGGACACCGCAGGTAAGCAGCCCAATGCGACCGAGGACCTTGATAAGACGCCGATGGACCTCAGCAAACTCGGCCAGAAGACCGGCACCTTCACCACCGGCGAGGCCGGCGAGTATGTTTTCCTGGCCAAGGACGGCAACCGCAGCGGCGATTTCGCCATTCTGGTCGACGGAAAACAAGTGGCCGGGGTGACGAACATGTGGACGCCCCGCGGCCTCAGCGCGAAGGTCAAGCTGCCCGCGCACACCACCGTCGCCGTCGGCCTGCGCGGCGGCGGCAAGTCCGCCAAACTTTTCGCCCGACCGCTTGGCGACACCACGACCTTCCGGGCCCAAATGGGCGATGCCATCGACTATACTTTTTTCTACGGCCCGTCCGTCGATGCGATCGTGGCCGGATACCGCAAGGCCACCGGCGAAGCGCCGATGTGGCCGAAGTGGGCCTATGGCTTCTGGCAATGCCGGGAACGCTACTCCAGTCAGCAGCAGATCCTCGACGCGGTCGCCGAGTTCCGCAATCGCCGCATCCCGATGGACCTGATCGTGCAGGACTGGCAATACTGGGGCCCGCATGGCTGGGGCGCCTACCAGTGGGACCAAAAACACTATCCCGATCCCGCCGCCCTGCTCAAAGGCATCCATGACCAGAACGCGAAGTTCATGATCTCCGTCTGGTGCAACCCTCACGGCAAGGCCGGCGCC
>DASWVO010000308.1:0-10141 GCA_036406235.1 Opitutaceae bacterium | reverse complement strand
CCTGGTCGACCGTTTCCTCGACGAGTGGATTGGCCTCCCAGAGGGTCGGCTGGAAATCGATCGCGAGTTCGACAACGTCGCCCGCCTTCCACGCGCGTTTCACGTCCGCATACGTGCCGGGAGCAAGATCGGTTTTCAGGGCTTGGCCGTTGACACGCAACGAAGCAGCGCCGGCGTGAGCCCAGCCGGGGATGCGGAACTTGAGCGCGATGGGGCGGTCGGGCGCCTCGGCGACCGTCAGCTTCACGGCTCCATTCCACGGATACTCGGTGTCCTGGCGGAGCTTGATGCGGCTGCCGTCGGTCCACGCGGTGTCGAGCTCGCTGGCGGCGTAGAGGTGCACCCAGAGCGTGTCGGGCGACAGGCTGTAGACGTAGTTGTGCGCCTCCGCGATCGTGCGCACGACATTCGGGGGGCAGCAAAAGCTGGCCTTGATGTTGGCCATGCGGGTGCGCGACCAGCGCAGCGGCCACTTGAAGTCGTGCAGTTTCTTGAGCGGGTTGACGTAGAAGTAGTGTTTTCCCTCGAGACTGATGCCGGGGAGGACGCCGTTGTAGAGCGACTGCTCGAAAAGGTCGGCGTAGTGCGCGTCGCCGGTGAGGGCGAGCATCCGCCACATCCACATCGCGTAGCCGATCGTGGCGCAGGTCTCGTTGTAGGCCGTGAGGTTGGGCAGCTGGTAGTCGCGGCCGTAAGCCTGGTGGATCGTCTTGATATACTTGTGCTGCGTGTGATCCACGCCGTCGGGCGAAGCGCCGTCGTAGATCGCGCCGGTCATGCCGGTGATGTAGAGCTTCTGGCCGGAAACGTCGTCGGAGATCGTCGCGATCGTCTTCAGGAGCGACGTGTCACCGGATTCCGCATACACGTCGGCGACGCCGGCGTAGAGGTAGTTGGCGCGCACGGCATGTCCGACGGCCTCCTGCATCTTGCGGAAGGGCATGCGGTCCTGGTTGTGGTCGCTGCCCTCGTTTTCCGGCACGAGGCTGCGGATCTCGATGAGCTGTTTCGCGAGCTCGAGGTAGCGGGGCTCGCCGGTCACGCGGTAGAGTTCGACGACGCCCATATAGTGCGAGGGACAGATCGCGTTGCGCGCGAGGTCGGCGGGGACGTTCTTGCACAGACCCTCGATGTAGTCGGCGGCTTTGCGCGCGAGGGCGACCATCGAAGTCTTGCCGGTCGCGCGGTAGTGCACGCACGCCGTCGTCATGAGATGGCCCATGTTGTAGGTCTCGAAGTGTTCGCGGTCCTCGAACTCCTTCGCCTTCGTACCACTCTGGCCGCGGCGCTGCGGGATGATTTTCTGCGTGTGCAGGTAGCCGTCCTCCCGCTGGGCCTTGCCGACGACGGCGATGATCTCGTCCATCTGCGCGTCGATCGCGGGGTCGCGCGTGATGGCGTACACCTGGGCGAGCGCCTCGACCCATTTGAGCATGTCGCCGTCGTTGAACGGCGGACCGTGCGGCTTGCCGTCTCCCAGGCCTTCGCCGAGGCCGGCGGCCATGAGGAAATTGTCCCAGGCGTGGCTTTCCTTCGGGTCCTTGAAGATGCTCCACATGTGCGGGATCATCGTCGTGCGGCACGCCTCGAAACGTTCGCCGAGCAGCCCGCCGTTCCATCGCACGTCGTCGATGTCGACCATGTACATCTGTGCGTGCGGCGACTTCGAGGTGTCGACGAGACCGCGTTCGCCGGCGGAGGCGGGAGTTGTCGCGGCGAGGGCAAGGCCGGCGGCGATGAAGAGCGAGTGCGCGCCGAGCGCGTTGCGCGATCTCGCCGGTTGCGAAGCGGGGATATCCGACGAAATGCGAGGGTTACTTGAGGGCGAGCGTGTGAAGTTCGTCAGGGACATCGTCGACGGGGTGGGTTGGGGTTTGCGGCAGAACCTGGTGCACGGCGCGTTGCCAGCCGGCGTAGAGCAGGCGGGATCGCTCGGTGGACATTGTCGGAGGATACACGATCCCGCCGTCCGGTGCCGAGCCGAGATCGTCGAGCGAGCGGTAAAGGCCGATGCCCAGCATGCCCGCGAGGGCGGCGCCGAGCGCCGAGCAGTCGGACATGGTGGCAACGCGCAGTTCCACGCCGGTGAGATCGGCGGTGAACTGCATGAGGAAACGGTTCGCCGTCGGCCCGCCGTCGCCGTGGAGGCTGCCGAGCGCCACGCCGGCTTCGGCGCGCATCGCATCCAGCGCGTCGCGGATCTGGTAGGAAATCGATTCGAGCGCCGCACGCGTGACGTGGCGCCGATCGCTGTGGGCACTGAGCCCGACAATCGCGGCGCGCGCGGCCGGCTGCCAGTGCGGCAGGCCGAGGCCGGAAAAGGCCGGCACGAGATAAACGCCGTCGTTGTCGTCGATCTCGCGGGCGAGCGCCTCGGTTTCGTGGAAGTCGCGGATGACGCCGAGTTGGTCGCGCAACCAGGTGAGCGTCGCGGCCGAGCTGATCACGATCCCCTCGAAGGCGTAGACGGGCGTGCCGTTGCGCACCCAGGCGAGCGTCGTCACCACGCCGCGTTCGGAGAGGCGCAGCGTTGTACCGATGTTGAGCAGGATCGACGAACCGGTGCCGAAAGTGACCTTTGCCGAGCCGGGGGTAAAACAGCGTTGCGCGAACAGCGATGCCTGCGAATCGCCCATCACACCGCAGATCGGGAGGGCGTGTGGCAGCAGCCCGCCGAGCGTCGTATCGCCGAAGCGCGCGGAACTCTCGCGCACCTCGGGCAACGCGGAGATCGGCACGTGCCACAGGTCGCAGAGCTCCTCGTCCCACCGCAGTTGCCCGATGTCGAAGAGCAGCGTGCGGCTCGCGTTGGTGTGGTCGGTCGCGAAGGTTTTTCCGCCGGTAAGTCGGTAGATCAGATACGTGTCGATCGTGCCGATGAGCGCCTCGCCGCCGGCAAGTTTGCGCTGCAGCTCCGGACGGTTCTGCACGAGCCATTGGAGCTTGGAGCCGGAAAAATAAGCGTCGAGCTTCAGTCCGGTGCGAGCGTGTACGCGCGACTCGCGGCCAGCGGCGGCATGCGCTGCGCAAAGGGCATCGCCACGGCGGCACTGCCAGACGATCGCCGGATGTAATGGCTTTCCAGAGACGCGATCGAAGACGACGATCGTCTCGCGCTGGTTCGTGAGGCTGAGGCACGCGAGCTCGCCAAGTTTCCCGGTGTGGCGGGCGAGCAGACTGCGGAGGACCGCGAGGGTGTTCTGCCAGATCTCCTCGGCGTCGTGTTCCACCCAGCCCGGCTGCGGATAGTGTTGCCGGTGTTCCAGCGACTCCTTGTCGAGCAGGCGGCCGTCGCGATCGAACAGCAGCGCTTTCGTCGCCGAGGTGCTTTGGTCGAGGGCGAGGACGAGGGGCATGGCTAACCGAGGCTCGGTTGTGGGTCGGGCTTTACGCCCGACAAGGTGAGAACGGAGCCGGATGTCGGGCGTAAAGCCCGACCCGTATGCAGAACTTCACGCGCGGTGTTCGCCAGACCCTCCATCGAAATGCCGTAGTGGCGGAAAATATCCGCCTGGCTGCCGGTGACGGTGTATTCGTCGGGGATTCCGACGATCTTGAATCGGCACGCGACGCTGCTCTGGGCGATCACGCCGGCGCAGGCCTCACCGAGGCCGCCGTGCACCATGTGCTCCTCGACCGTGATCAACGCGCCGCAGTCGCGGGCCGCGGCGAGCACCGCCTCCGTATCGAGTGGCTTGATCGTGGGGACACTCACGACGCGGCAGGAAAGGCCGTCGGTTTCCGCGAGGCGTTCGGCGGCGAGGAGCGTGTGGATCACCGTTTCGCCGGAGGCGACGAACGCAAGATCGTTGCCCTGGCGCAGCACGCGCGCCTGGCCAGCCGTGAAGGGCACGGACGTCTCCGCAGGGAGGTGATAGAGCGGCGCCTTGCCGAAACGCAGGTAGACGGGATGACTCGCGGCGGCCGCGGCCTTCACGGCTTCGCGCGTCTCGTAGTTGTCGGCCGGCGCGATGATCGTGAGGTTGTTGATCGCCCGCAGGGCCGCGAAATCGTGCAGCGAGTGATGCGTCGTGCCGAGGGCGCCGTAGCTCACGCCGGCACTGATGCCGACGAGCGTCACGGGATTGTCGGAGTAGGCGACGTCGTTCTTGATCTGCTCGAAGGAGCGCGCGGTGAGGAAGCACGCAGGCGAAACGGCGAACACGATCTTCCCGGCCGAAGCCAGCCCGGCGGCGACACCGACGAGATTCTGTTCGGCGATGCCGAGCTCGACGATCTGCTGCGGGAGCGCCTGGCCGAACGGACCGAGCTTGCCCGAGCCGCGCGAATCACTCGTCACGGCGACGACGTTGCGATCGGCGCGCGCGAGCGCGAGCAGCGTGTCGGCGAACTCTTCGAGGTTGGCGCGGCCGAGCTTGAGGCCGAGTTTCTCCGCCACTTTTTTCGCGGCGGGACTATACAGCGATGGGGCGGGCGCGCTCATGCGTGGAGAGAATTTTGGAGGGACGGCGCGCCTGTCGCGGATGTGGCGGAGCGACGCGGCGAGGGCGCTCCATCCTCGTGCTCCAGCTTCGCGAGAGCCGCATCGATCTCGGTGAGCGCCCGGGCGTATTCGTCGTCGCTGGGCACGCCATGGTGCCACTTGCCGACGTCTTCCATGAAGCTCACGCCCTTGCCCTTGACGGTGCGGGCGATGACGACGCCAGGGCGATCGGACGCGAGCGGCACTTCGAGCGCGGACGTGAGGGCGGCGAGATCATGTCCGTCCACTTCGCGCACGGCCCAGCCGAACGCGGCGAACTTCTCCGCGAGCGGTTCGTGGTTCATCACGTCTCGGGTGCGGCCCGTGATCTGCAGGGTGTTGCAGTCGACGATCGCCGTGAGATTCTCGAGCCTGTAATGCGCGGCCGCCATCGCGGCCTCCCAGTTGGAGCCTTCGGCGAGTTCGCCGTCGCCCAGCAGCGTGAAGACACGAAAGCCGGCCTGATCCATCTTCGAGGCGAGCGCCATGCCGACGCTGATCGGCAGGCCGTGACCGAGGGCGCCGGTGTTTTGCTCGACGCCGGGAACCTTGCGCGTCGGGTGGCCGACGAAATGGGAGTCGTAGCCACAGAGCCTCTCGAGTTCTCCTTCGGGGAAGAAGCCGCGGTCGGCGAGGACGACGAAAAGCGCCTCGACGGAGTGGCCCTTGCTCTGGACGTAGCGGTCGCGCTTTGGATCGGCGAAGGTCGCCGGCGAGACGCGCAGTATCCGGTTGTACAGGACGTTCAAGATGTCCACACACGAAAGGCTCCCGCCCGTGTGGCCGGCCCCCGCGTGCTTGATCCACCGCAGGATCGAGCGCCGGTACAGCAGCGACTTGCGGGCGAGATCGGGATCGGTGAGCGAGCTCATGGGCGGGTCGTCGCGCCAGCCAGGCGCGGCGTTTGCGAGCGGCGTCTGGCAGACGCGGGTGCTGCGTGAAGCGGCCTCGTGGTCGGTTTATTCATCGCCCGCCTCGTGGTGGTAAATCTCCCAGCCAAGGTAGGTCTCGCACGCTTCGGCCAGCACGCTGGCGGTGCGCGATGCGTTCATCACGACGTGATGCTCGAAACCCTCGCGGCACACGTAGCGCATGAGCTTCTGGAGCTTGGGCACCCGGGCAACGGCGCGGTTGCCGAAGGTCTTGAGTTCATCGTTGGTGAGTTCGCCCTCGCCGACGTAGGCGCGCATGACGCCACGGGTGTCGTCGGTCGTGAAGCGGCCGTAGGTGAGCGGACCCGCCGGCGTGCGGCCCTCGAGGGCGCCCCAGGTGTTGTCGACGCCGAGGGTGGAGCCGAGGATGGGCGCGGTGCTCACCTTGATGTCGGGCAGAAAGGATTTCGCCCAGTTGCCGCAGTGAAACAGCACGCACTTGTCGTCGTCGGCGCCGTAGTTGTTGTTCCAGTCGACGAGTGCGCTCGGTGAACCGGACGCGAGCTGCATCGCATACATCGTGAGCACGCCGGTGACGTCGACTTCGCACGCGCTCGGCAGGAAGTTTTCGCTCATCATGCTCATGCTCGTGCAGACGTTGCAGCCGTGGTTCTGCTGCAGGGAGGTCCAGCACTGGATCGCCGTCGCATCGAGGCAATGGTCGGCCACGAAATCATCGAGCACGACGCCGAGGCGCGCCATCTGAACGAGCTTCGCGGGCGGCACGTTTTTCGCCGAAGCGTAGACGTTGATCTCGTCGATCTTGGTCACCACGCGGCCGTCGCGCTCACCGAGCTTGCCGGCGCGACCAAGGATCTCGGAAAGATCGACGGTGGTGACGCTGATGCCGTTGCGCTCGAGAATTTTTTCGCTGTAGCGGACCGTATTGAAAGCACCAGGACGCGCGCCGACGGCGCCGATGCGCACCTTGCGCAGCCCGCGGACGACGCGGCACACGGCAAGGAAGCGCTGCAGGTCGGCACGGAACGTCGCGTCGAAGGGATGGACCACATGCTTCTGCGTGAGCGAATACGCGATGCCGGCCTGGCGCAGATTGTTGCAGACGGAGATCTTTCCGCAGAACGCGTCGCGGCGGCGCACGACGTCGAGCCGGTCGAGATCGTCGGGATAACCCTGCACGAGCACCGGCACGTCGAGGCCCGCGAGCTTGAGCGTGTCGGCGACGCCTTTCTCGTCGCCGAAGTTGGGCAGCACGACGAGGACGCCGTCGATCCGCTCGCGGTTTTCGCGGAAAAGGGCGGCGCACTTGCGCGCGTCCGCGTGCGTCTCGACGCCGCCGAGCTTCGTGTCCTCGGCGCCGAGCATCACGACATCGACGGCGAGCTCGCCGAAGAGTTTCGTCAGGTCGGCACGCGCTTCGGCGACCAGCTTGTCGGGAAAGAAATCTCGATTGCCGAAAAGCACGCCGAGAGTGGGCTTCTTTTTCATGGGTATCGGGGAAGGTCGCGAACGGGTGAGGGCGGGCTGCGACCTGGGCACTCTAGGACAATTTTCCAAGCGGCTCTTCCCGGATCGACGCCGTTTCCGGCGGGATCCTAAGGTTTCCAGCGTGGGGAATATTGGGGGAACCGGGTTTCCCGTTTTGGGTGCGGGTCATGGCGGGATCCTAAGGTGTTTCACTCGGGGCGTGCGTGGCGGCAACGGCGTGTCGGGCTTGCGTTGCGACGCGGAGTCGTTTTTCCGTGGCGGCGGAAACTCGTGCTGATGCGAGTGCCCACGCGCGACGTGAACCCCATTACCTTCGATCCCAACCGCCCCGATTTCGCGCCTTATGGGCTGACGTGTGTGCGTTGGATTCCGTCACCGATGCGGCGGCCCGATCATCACAATGAGGTCGAGCTGAACCTGCTGCGCAGTGGCTGGGTCACGTACCTGCTCGGCGGCCGGAAAGTGAAGATCGAGGGCGGACAGCTCGCGGTGTTCTGGGCGGCGGTGCCGCACCAGATCATCGCCTACGGCAGTGGCACGGAGTATTTTGTGGCCACGATCCCGCTCGCCTGGTTCCTGCAGTGCAAGTTGCCAGAGGGCTTCGCGCAGTCCCTGCTTCAGGGAGAAGTGATGTGCGCTCCTTCGCCGGGAGGCGGACGCGCCGATGCGGTGTTGTTCGCGCAGTGGGAGGAGGACCTCGCGGCGCCGCGGGCCGAGACGGCGGACATTGTGATGCTGGAGATGCAAGCGCGGTTGATGCGCCTGGCTGCCGCGCTTCCGGCTGCCTCCACCCGTGCGCGCAAGACGCACAGCCGGCTCGCGCCCTTGAAGGTGGGCGGCCTGAACAAGGTCGAGCAGATGGCCTGCCTGATCGCGCGGCGTTACACCGAGCCGCTCACCGTCGAAGAAATCGGCAAGGCCGTGGATCTGCATCCGAACTACGCGATGAATCTCTTCAAAAAAACCTTCGGGACGACGCTGATCGACTACCTCACGCATCACCGCATTTCGCACGCGCAGCGCCTGCTGGCGACCGGTGACACGAAGATCGTGGAGGTGGCCTTCGAGTCCGGCTTCAATTCCATCAGCCGTTTCAATGAAGCGTTTCGCCGCGCGTGCGGCACGACGCCGCGCGAATACCGGCGGCGGCACGCCCTGGCGGTATGAACTGAACGGCCTGCCGCTGGGAGCGCGGGCGGCCCGCCCGCTTTGAAACCGATGCGGGCGGAACGCCGCGCTCCCCGGCAAACACACTTTCGATTTCGATGAAAACGTCGCACCTGCCACTCGTATCCATTGTTTTGATGCTTTCGGTTGCCGTGGCTGCGCCGGAGCCGGCGCGGGCGGCCGAGCTGTGGGTTTCCCCGGGCGGCGACGATCGCAATCCTGGCACCCGCGAACAGCCTCTGGCCTCCGTCGCCATGGCGCTGCGCAAGGGGCGCGAGCTGAAGCGCCTGAAGGATCCTGCGGCGGCGGACGGCGTGCGTATTTTGCTTCGCGGAGGGACCTATGGGCTCGGCGAACCGCTTTGGCTGCGACCCGAGGATTCCGGCACGGAGGCCGCTCCCACCGTCATCGCCGCCGCACCCGGCGAACACCCCGTGCTCAGCGGCGGCGTGCGTTTGTCCAACTGGCACAAGCTCGAGGGCAATATCGAGGAATTGCCCGAGGCGGCCCGCGGCAAGGTGTGGGTTGCCGACGCGCCCCGGTTCAACGGCCGCGTGCTCGAGTTTCGCCAACTCTGGGTGGGCGGCCGCAAGGCGACCCGTGCGCGCGAGCCGGACGGCGACGAGATGGCGCGCCTCGTCGTCTGGGACCGCGCGAAGGAGGAGGCGGCGATCCCGGCGAGCCTGCTCGCGGGAATCAAGCCGGCGGCCAGCGTGGAAATGCAGCTCCTCCAGCAGTGGGAAGTCGCGATGTTGCGTTTGAAGGCGTGGCAGCTCGAGGGCGACCGCGCGCGGGTGACGTTTCATGCGCCCGAGAGCCGGGTGCAGTTCGAGCATCCCTGGCCGCAGCCGATCATGACCGAGGGCAACGAAGGGCCGTTTTTTCTGACGGGAGCCGTCGCATTTCTCGATCAGCCGGGCGAGTGGTGCCAGGACCTGCCGGACGGGCGCGTGCTTTACTGGCCCCGCGAGGGCGAGGACCTCACCGGCGACCCGGCGGTGGTGCCGGCGCTCGAGACGCTGGTCCGGATCGAAGGCACCGTGGACCGGCCCGTCGCGCACGTGCAGCTGAGGGGAATTTCGTTTCAACATGCGGCGTGGACGCGTCCGTCGGTGGCGGGCCACGTGCCTTTGCAGGCCGGCATGTATTTGATCGAGGCCTACAAGCTCACGCCCAAGGGCACGCCCGACTGGCGGAGCCTGGACAACCAGGGCTGGGTCGGCCGCATGCCCGCGGGCGTGACGGTGAGCGGTGCGCACCACACTCGCTTCGAGCGTTGCCGATTCGAGCACATGGCAGCATCCGGGCTGGACTACGTCGGCGCGACGCACGACGGGACAATCGAAGGCTGCGTGTTTCGCGACCTCGGCGGCAACGGACTCCAGCTCGGCAGCTTTCAGGAAGGTCCGATCGAGACGCATCTGCCCTACGATCCCGCGGATGAACGCGTGGTGTGCACGCGCGTGCGGATTGCGAACAACCTCGTGACTGACGTCGCGAACGAGGACTGGGGTTGCGTCGGCATCGGCGTCGGCTATGCCCGCGAAATCGCGATCGAGCACAACGAGGTGAGCAACGTCTCCTACACGGGCATCAGCCTCGGTTGGGGCTGGACGCGCACGCCGAACACCATGCGCCGCAATCGTGTCCATGCGAACCACGTGCACCACGTTGCCACGCGCATGGCCGACACCGGCGGCATCTACACGCTCTCCGCCCAGCCGGGCACGATGATCACCGAAAATGCGGTTCACAGCGTCGTGATTGGGCGGTGGGTGCACGACCCGAAGCACTGGTCCTACATCTATCTCGACGAAGGTTCCTCGTTCATGACCGTGCGCGACAACTGGTGCCCCGAGGAGAAGTTTCAGAAAAACGCGAACGGCCCCGGCAACACCTGGGAGAACAACGGCCCGATGGTGTCTCCAGAAATCAAGGACGCCGCCGGTCTCGAGGCGGAGTTCCGCGACCTGCGGGAGTTCGCCGGCCGCTGAGCCGCCGGGGTTGCCGGGCGGCAGGCATGGGAACGAGGCTCCGCCCGTCGTGATGGCGGACCCGACCTGGCGCTCGGAAATTATTTCACGAGGACGCCGAAAGCGTCGGGGTATTT
>DASWVO010000307.1:0-49591 GCA_036406235.1 Opitutaceae bacterium | reverse complement strand
GTTGTGGATCGTGAAGACGGTCTTCAGCGCGAGCGTCGCATCGTAGCGCTGCTCCGCGTGGCGCAACAGCACCGGCAGGAGTCCGGTCTGCCAGTCGTGGCCGTGCACGACGTCGGCCCCGAGATTGAGCAGCCGCAGGGTTTCCACGACGCCCTTGCAGAAAAAAATGTAGCGGTGGTGGTTGTCCTCGTAATCGCGTTCGCCGGTGCCGTAGGGATTCCGGCGGTCGAAAAATTCCTCGCGACAGATCAGGTAGATGTTGAGGTTCGGCCGCGGCGCGAACACGCGCACGTCGCCACTGAGGAACACGTCGCCCATCTCGATGCGCAGCTTCTGCACCCGCCTGGCCCCGGCCGCGTCGGGGTGATCCAGCGCCGCGCGATAACCCGGCAGGAAGACGCTCACCTCGTGGCCAAAGCCCGCCAGGGTGGCGGTGAGCGATCCCACCGCATCCGCCAGCCCTCCGGTCTTCACGTAAGGGAACAATTCGCTGGCAGCGTGGACGATTTTCATCGCGAAACGGTAATCACTGCCCTTCGTTCATTTCCATCGCAAAAAATGCGCCGCCTTCGGGCGTGAGTCGATTCCGCGAGGCATCGGTCCGCCTCCACTCTCTGAATACCATGAAATTTCGCGACCGCATTCTGGCCCGTCTGCGACAACCCGACTACCGTCCGGTCACCGACCGCGACCTCGCCCGCCAGCTCGAGCTCGGCAAGGGCGAACGCCGCCAGTTCGCGCACGAATTGCGCCTGCTGCTTTCCAAAGGCGATGTGGTCCTCATCAAAGGCGACCTTCTCGCGCTGGCCGGCGGCGACGATCTCGTGACCGGCAAGTTGCAGTTCCGCCAGGGCGGCTCCGCGTTCGTGATTCCCGGCGCCCCGCCGGGAGGGCCCGCGCCGGCCGCCATTCAGATCGCGCCCGAAGACACCGGCGTGGGCCTCCACGGCGACCGTGTCGAAGTGCGTCTCAACCCCACGCTCCAACGCCGGCGCGACGGCCGCGGCGACGAACAGACGGGGCGCGTCGTGGCGGTGCTCGAACGAGGCAGCCACGAGATCGTCGGCACGCTGCAACGCGTCCGCAGCACCTATTACGTTCGTCCCGACGACCCGCGTTTTTTCCACGAAATCTCGGTCGGAGATCCCGCCGACAGCCGGCTCAAGCCCGTTCCCCAGATCGGCGACAAGGTCGTCGTGCGACTCCGCGAGTGGACGCAGCGTCACAAGCTGCTCGAGGGCGAGCTCGTCGACCGGCTCGGGCGCCAATGGGAGCCACGCGCCGAGCTGCTCGGGGTTTACCGGAAATTCGACCTCAGCCCCAAGTTTCCGGCCGACGTCGAGCGCGAGGTCGCCGGCCTGCCCGAGGAGGTCCGCGAACGCGAACTCGTCGGCCGGCTCGACTACCGCGAGATTCCGACCTTCACGATCGATCCGGACGACGCGAAGGACTTCGACGATGCGCTCTCGCTCGAGACGCTCGACGGCGGCGACGTTCGCGTCGGCGTGCACATTGCCGATGTATCCGCTTATGTAAGACCGGGCACCGCGCTGGACCGCGAGGCGCAGCGCCGCGGCAACTCGACCTATCTCGTCGGCACGGTGGTGCCCATGCTCCCGGAAAAGCTGTCCAACGGACTCTGCTCGCTCGTCGAGGCGCAGGACCGGCTCACAAAGGCGGTCTTCCTCGTCTTCGACAAGTCCGGCCGGCTCAAGCACACCTCCTTCGCCAACACCGTCATCCGCAGCCTCAAGCGCCTCACCTACCGCCAGGCCTACGCCCTCCTTTTCGAAAACGATCTGGAGAAGGTCCGTGCGCTGCCGCTCCCCCCGAAGCATCAGACCGGCTCCACCGGCCGCGCCCTCCATTCGCTCACCGACCTCGAGTTGGTCGATCTGCAGAGCTGGATCCGCAAGCTGTGGGCGCTCGCGAGCAGGCTCCGCCACCACCGCATGGTCAAGGGCAGCCTCGATCTCGACATGCCCGAAACAAAAATCTTCGTCGACGAGCACGGCTACGCCGACCGGCTCGAGCGCATCGAGCACGACGAAAGCCACCAGTTGATCGAAGAGTTCATGCTCGCGGCCAACGAGGCCGTGGCGCACGTCACGCGCACCCACCGGCTGCCCTCGCTGTATCGGGTGCACGACGACCCCGACGAGGAGAAGCTCGGCGAGCTGCGGGAGTTTTTCGGTACGTTCGAGCTGCGCACCGGCGACCTCACGAAACGCTCGGAGGTGGTAAAGCTGCTCGAGCAGCTCCGGGAGCACCCGCAGGGCTACACGCTGCGCACCCAGCTCCTGCGCAGCTTGAAGAAAGCGTGCTACCGCGGTTCGCCGGACGGGCATTACGGTCTGAATAAAAAGGACTACACGCACTTCACGTCTCCGATCCGCCGATACGCCGACCTCGTGGTTCACCGCGTGCTCGACAACTACCTGATCAAGCACGCCGGCTGGCCGACTCCGCCGAACTATCACTTCGCCTACAGCGCCGCCAAGATGGAATCGCTCGGCGAACACCTGAGCCTCACCGAGACTAATTCGCAGGAGGCGGAGCGCGAGAGCGTGAAGATCAAGCTCCTCGAATTCTTCGAACGCGAGCTGGCGAAGAAAAAGAAGACCTCCTTCGCCGCGATCATCACCGACGTGCGGCCGCACGGTTTCTTCGTGGAGCTGGAGGAGTCGATGACCTTCGGCTTCGTGCCTGCCGCGTCGTTGGGCGACGACTACTTTTATCACGATCACGAGGGCGGAACGCTCGTCGGCCGACGCACGAAGAAGCGCTTCTCGTTGGGCGCGCGTATCCACGTCGAGGTATTCAAAGTGGATCGCCAGAAGCGCTTGATCGACTTCCGCACCGCGGCCTAGCGGAGCGACCGGGATCCGCCGTCTCTTCGCGGCTTGCGGGGAGCCGCCTGACGCGCTATCAGGTGGTTGCCGGGTTATGTCTTGCCAAGGCACTCTCCTCGATGGGTTGCCGTTCCCTGTGGAACCGGAAGGCCTGCAACCGTTCCGTAGGAATGCCGGACGACGTGCGTGAGGGAACCCGGGGCAACCGCACCCGCGGGGGAACAACGCCGCGCCGGAGCGACGACAATGCTCGACCTAACTCAGACTCCGACCGAGGCGACGACATTGCCACGCCGCGGCCCCGCGTCGGTGAGTCCTCACGTCGATCGGCCGCTCCCCTCCGTGTTCGTTCTCGCGCTGGCCGGCGCCCTCGCGGCCTTCGTCAACTTCAACGTCATCTGGAACCATTTCTACGACGGCGTCCCCCAGCTTTTCGATACCGGCTGGTACGCATACCTCGTCCACCAGAACGCGCCGCTCCTCGCGAACCCGCCGACGGTCGCGTTCAATTCGATCAACGGATCGTTCTACTCCACCCACTACTCGCCGCTGCTGTGGCTGTTCTCACTGCCGACGTATCTGCTCCCCGTCAGCCCGGTCGTGTGGCTCGCATGCCTCGAAGCGTTGAAACACGGGGGGATTGCGGCGCTGTCATGGTGCTGCATCCGCGCGATTCCCTGGCAGCGCGGGCCGCTGGCCCGCAAGCCGGGAAATGCGGGCGCGACGCCCGCACTCCCAATCGCGGCGCTTGCCGCCGCCGTCGTGTTGCTCGCCCCTTTTCACGGCATCCTGCTCGCCTGCATCGCGTATCCACATTTTGAAACCTGGTTCGTTCCCCTCGCACTGGGTTTCTTCTGGATGCTCTTCCGGGGAAAAATCCTTCCCGCCAGCCTGTTCTTCGTCGCGGCGCTCCTCGTGCGCGAAGACGTGGGATTTCACCTCTGCGGGCTGCTCGTCGTGAGCAGCGCGGCAATGTGTCTCGCCCGCCGGCAATGTGACCGGGAGATCGCACGCTGGCTCGGGTTTGCGGCGGCGGGCTTCGCCGCAAGCTGTTCCGCAGTGGTGCTGATGAAGCTGCTTTTCCCGGGCGACGACGCGTTTACCCGCGTCTACCTCGGCGACCCGCCGTTCGCGCATCTGCGCTGGCCGCGGATCGCGCACATCCTCACGGTGCATTTCGAGCAACGCGGGTACATCTGGATGCCCGTCGTCGTCTACGCGTTGTGGGCCGCGACCAGCCGGGCCTGGTGGGTGCTGATTGGATACGCGGCGTTCGTCCCCTGGTTCCTCTTCAATTTCTGCGCGGCGACGATCAACCCGGCGACGCTGTCGTTGTATTACGCCTATCCGTTCGCGTTCGCGCTGCTCTGGCCGCTGGTCGGCCGTCTCGGGTTCGACGGGGCGTCGCGCCCCGCCCGTGTGCTCGCCTGGACCGCGGCGGCGTTTGCCGTTTCGATCGCCGGCTACGTTGCCGGCGACGACAATCCCTGGCGGGCGCTCGCACGCAGCATGGCGTTTCCCCGGTCCGAAGCCCGGCCCGCCCTCGAGGCGGTGACCGGCGACCTCGCCGCGGCACGGGCCCGCGGCGAAGTCCTCAGCGTCGACGACGCGGTCGCCGGTCTGGCGCCGGGGTCCTTCGACACTCGCAATCTCTTCGGGCAGTCCGCCCCGGGCGTGACGCTCGCCGGTTATTTCTCCAACGGACGCTCCCGCAAGATTGCCTGGGAGACGACGCGCTCTCTGCCCTTTCACTATGAGGTGCCCGGCACGCCGGTCGCAATCGTATCCAAAGAACTACTCTCCTGGCCCTATCTCCGACTCGTCAGCACGGAGGCCGGCTCCGTCCTTCCCTTCCTGGCCAACCCCGCGAGTCGCCTGGCGTGGACGCCATCGACGGAGGGGGCGGACCCGCGGGTCGTTTGCGACGGTCCGGATCACTGGTATCTCTGGTCCGGCGAGACGTGGAGCGCCACCATCATGCTTTCCCTCACGCCGCTCGAGGCGGCCGCGGCGCGCGACGCGACGCTCGTCTGCGAGGTGCTCGCCCACGGCGCGAATGATACCCGCGTGGTGGCAAAGGCGGAGATTCCCTGGCCGGCTGCTCGCGCCGAAGGCCATAGGGATCGTATCCAAATCTCCCGCACGCTCGGTTTCATCGTCCCCGGCACAGAGGGCTCCGACATCGCCGTCCGGATTCACGCGCCGCGCGGCACGGCGGGACAAGTGAAGGACGTCGTCCTCCGACCGATCAAGATGCGTCCGCGCGACGCCGACGGCAATCCCCTGCGCGACTCATGAACGCCGGCGAACCTTCCCTTGGGATCGTCACCCCGCTCGGCAACGAACGGGCCACGATCGATGCTTTCCTCGACGAAGTGACGGCGCGCCTCACGCCGTCCGACCGGATCTTCTGCGTGCTCGACAACGTCTCGCGCGACGGGACGCGCGAACACGTCGATGTGCGCGGGGCACAGGACCCGCGCATCGTGCCCGTGTGGGCCCCGAAGAACCGCTGCGTCGTCGACGCCTATTTCGCCGGCTATCGCGCCGCCTACGATGCGGGCTGCCGCTGGATCCTGGAGATGGACGCCGGGTTCAGCCATCCGCCGGCCAAGATTCCCGAGTTCGTCACGGCAATGCGCGCGGGCTACGACTTCGCGGGCGGCACGCGCTTCGCGCCGGGCGGAGGCCATCACAGCCCGTGGACCCGGCGAACCCTCAGTTACGGCGGCACGCTGCTGGCGCGCGCGATTCTCGGCAGCCGCATGACCGACATGACGAGCGGCTTCGAGTGCTTCAACCGCGCGGCGATGGCGCACGTGCTCGACCACGGCGTCCGCAGCCGGGCCAACTTTTTCCAGACCGAGATTCGTCACATGATGCACCGTTTCCGGTGGACCGAGATCCCGTTCGTCTACGTGAACGACCACGTCTCGGTTGGCCGCAGCGCCATCGGTGAATCGTTCCGCATCCTCGCCCAACTCGCCCTGAAACGTGAAAACTGAAAACACCTGCATCGTCGTCACCACGATCCAACCCCCGACCGCGTGCATGCACACCCTCGCGAAGCATGCGTTGCGCCACGACCTGCAATGGCTGGTCATCGGCGACCGGAAGGGGCCGGCCGAGTTCTCCCTCGAACCCACCGAGCTGATCTCGATCGAAGAGCAGCGGCAGCTGCCCTTCCGGCTTGCGCAGTTGTTACCAGAAAAGCACTACGCGCGCAAAAACCTCGGCTATCTGCTCGCCATGTCGCGGGGCTGCGAGCGCATTTACGAGACCGACGACGACAACGCCCCGCTCCCGCACTGGCGCCCGCGCGACCTCTCCGTTTCCGCGCAGCGCATCCACGGCAACAACGGCGCCAGTTGGGTGAACGTCTACGAACGCTTCACCGACGAGCACATCTGGCCGCGCGGCCTGCCGATCAATCAGGTGCGCCGGCGGTTCGACGACGACTTCACGCTTTTGGAGGATTTCGTTCAGATCGATGCCCCCATCCAGCAGGGCCTCGCCAATGGCTCGCCCGACGTCGATGCGGTGTGGCGCCTCGTGCTCGACCGCGAGATCACCTTCGACGACGTGCCCAACGTCGTGCTGCCGGCCGGTGTCTGGTGTCCGTTCAACAGCCAGAACACGTGGTGGTGGAAGCCGGCGTTCCCACTGATGTATCTCCCGAGCTATTGCTCCTTCCGCATGACGGACATCTGGCGCAGCTTCGTCGCCCAGCGCTGCCTGTGGGAACTCGGCTACGAGCTCGAATTTCACCGCGCCGACGTGCACCAACTCCGCAATGAGCACGATCTGCTGCGCGATTTCGACGACGAAACGGTCGGCTATCTGCGCAACGACGAAATCCGCCGGATCCTCGACTCGGTGTTGCTCCTGTCCGGAACCGATTACCTCAAGGACAACATGTTTCGCTGCTACGAGGCGCTCGTGGACGCCGAGGTCGTGGGCCGTGAGGAACTCACGCTGGTCCGAGCCTGGCTGGAGGATTGCTAAGCCGCGCGCGTTTCGAACGTCGCGCCGGATGGCTGGGCCGGCCTTCTCGGTCTCGCGGGCCGCCGTTCGGTGGCGGTCGCAGCGCCACCGCTTCGTCACGTTTCGGTGGAAAGTGTCTGCGCCTTTTGCCTTCGCGCGGGGTTCGCGTAAGAGATTCCCCGCAATGAAGCACTACACGTTCGCTGACACCTTCCGTTCGCTCTATCACAAGGCCCTCGATCTCTACTCGCGCGGACAGCGCGGTGCGGAGACGTTTTTCACGCCGGAGGAAAACGCGTGGCTCGCCGTCAACGGCGTCACGGCGCAGCACATGTACGACTACGCCGAGGATCACGACAGCGGCGGCGAGCCCGGCTACGACCGCGCCCTCGCGATCGAAACGGTTCGCCGCGATTATTTTCTCAATGTCCAGGGCGGCCAGGCCTCGACGAAGATCCTCGACGAAGCGTCGCTCCCGCCGAAGGACGCCGCGGTGCGCGGGATTTCGTGGCTGCCGCGCATCATCCCGAAGGCGAAGGCGAAGCTTCGCGGCGAACTCCCTTCCTCGCTGATGTATAGCTGCGGCGGAGACCGCCGCTTCTTCAAGGAGCACGACATCCATCCGGCCGAGTTTCTCGCGCTCGTATGGCGTCACCTCGACAACGACGAAGCGATCGTCGAGTGGGTCGCGCAGCGCAGCGGCGCCGTCGCCGTGTGAGCCCGTTGCGGACTGTCAGTCAACTATTTCATCAAACAAACCGCGGCCGTCATTTGACCGCGGTTTTTTAAGAGCCATCGTCGACGGTCGCCCCCTGCGGCAAGCCGCCCCACACCTCCTTTATGGCCTCATACACCCTCCTTGTGAACGGGCAGTCCCGGACCGTGGACGTCGCCCCCGACACCCCGCTTTTGTGGGTGCTCCGCGATCATCTGGACCTCGTTGGAACCAAATACGGCTGCGGCCTCGGCCAGTGCGGCGCCTGCACTGTGCACATGAATGGTGTCGCCGTGCGCTCCTGCATGCTGCCCGTTTCGACCGTGGCGATGCCCGGCATCAAAATCACGACGATCGAAGGCCTCGCCGCCGACGCCTCGCACCCGCTGCAGCAAGCCTGGCAGGAGCTCGACGTGCCGCAGTGCGGCTACTGTCAGGCCGGCCAGATCATGACCGCCGCGGCGTTGCTCGCCTCGAATCCCAAGCCGACCGACGCCGACATCGACGGCGCCATGTCGGGCAACCTCTGCCGCTGCGCGACGTACCAACGCATCCGCAACGGCATCCACCGCGCGGCGGCCCTCGCCGGGGCCGGAAAGGACGGTGCCTGATGAACTCCACCTTTGCCCTTCACCGCCGGGACTTTCTCAAAATCTCCGCCCTCACCGGCGGCGGTCTCGTGGTCGGCACGTATTTAGGCTTTGGCGACAACCTCATGGCCGCCGACGTGGTCACGAAGAGCGCGGCGGCCGGCGACAGCAGTTTCGCCCCCAATGCGTTCGTGCGCATCGCGCCCGACGGCCGCGTCTTCATCGCCGCCCACACGCCCGAAGTCGGCCAGGGCGTGCGCACCTCGCTGCCCATGATCGTCGCCGAGGAGCTCGAGGTCGACTGGCAGGAGGTCACCGTCGAGATCGTGCCGCTCGACGCGGCCTACGGTGCACAGGTCGCCGGCGGCAGCACCACGACGCCGCGCACGTTCACGCCACTGCGCCAGGCCGGCGCCGCCGCGCGGACGATGCTCATCGAAGCCGCCGCCCAGACTTGGAACGTTCCGGCCTCCGCATGCCGCGCCGAAAACGGCGCCGTCCTCCACCCCGCCTCCGGCCGTCGGCTCGCCTACGCCGAACTCGTTGCCAAAGCCTCCACGTTGCCCATCCCCGACGCCGCAACCGTGAAGCTGAAGGATCCGAAGGATTTCAAGATCATCGGCCGCCACATCGGTGGCATCGACAATCCGAAGATCGTCACCGGCCAGCCACTCTTCGGCATCGACCAGAAGCTGCCCGGCATGCTCCACGCGGTTTACGAGAAGTGCCCGGTGTTTGGCGGCAAGGTCGTCAGCACCAACCTCGATCTCGTCAAGAAACTGCCGGGCGTGCGGGATGCCTTCGTGATCGAAGGCACCGACAATCTCACCGGCCTCATGCCCGGTGTCGCGATCGTGGCCGATTCCACGTGGTCGGCGTTCAGCGCCCGGCGCCAGCTCAAGGTCGATTGGGACGAGGGTCCGCACGCCTCGGACAGCTGGTCCCGCTTCGCCGCCCAGGCGAAGCAGCTCGCGCCGCAGCCCGGCGCGCAGCAACTGCGCAAGGACGGCGACCCCGCCGCGGTGTTCGCCTCCGGATCCGCCAAAGTCGTCGAAGCCGCCTACGCGTATCCATTCATCTCTCACGCCAATCTCGAGCCGCAGAACTGCACGGCCTCGTTCAAGGATGGCGTAATGGAGATCTGGGCTCCGACCCAGGCGCCCAGCGGCGGGCAGAAGCTTGTCAGCTCGACGCTCAACCTTCCGGCAGAGAACGTGAAGATCCACATCACCCGCATCGGCGGCGGTTTCGGCCGGCGCCTCAGCAGCGACTTCATGGTCGAGGCCGCGGCGATCGCGCAGCGGGTGGGCGCGCCGGTGAAACTCACGTGGACGCGCGAGGATGACCTGCGCCACGACCATTTCCGTCCCGGTGGCTTCCACTTCCTGAAGGGCGCCGTCGACGGGAACGGCGGCCTCGCCGCCTGGCACAACCACCTCGTCACGTTCGGCAACAACTCCGGGAAGGCGGGCAGCGGCGGCGCCGTGTCGGCGGACGAATTTCCCGCCCGTTTCCTCGAGAACTACCATCAGGAGATGACGATCATGGAGTGCGGCGTGCCGATGGGCCCGTGGCGCGCGCCCGGCAGTTGCGTATTCGCGTGGGTCATACAGAGCTTCATCGACGAGCTCGCCCACGCCGCCAGCAAGGACCCGCTGGCGTTCCGCCTCGCATTGCTGGGCGACAAGGACGTCGTGACGAGCCCCGGAGAGCGGCCCAACCCTTACAGCGCGGTGCGCATGCGCGCCGTCGTCAAACTCGTCGGCGAGAAGGCCGGCTGGGGCAAAAAGCTGCCGCGCGGCCAGGGCCAGGGCATCGCGTTCCACTACAGCCACCGGGGCTACTTCGCGACCGTCGCCGACGTGACCGTCGGCAAGGACGGCGCGCTCAAGGTCGACAAGGTCACCGCCGTCGGCGACGTCGGCTCCCCCATCGTCAATGCGAGTGGCGCCGACAATCAAGTGGTCGGCTCCATGCTCGACGGCCTGAGCACCGCCTGGCTGCAGGAACTCGACCTCGATCGTGGCCGGATCGTGCAAAGCAACTTCCACGAATACCAGTTGCTGCGCATCAACAACGCTCCGCGCGTCGAAGCGCATTTCCTGCAGACCGACAATCCGCCCACGGGACTCGGCGAGCCGGCCCTGCCCCCGCTCGCCCCGGCCGTGTGCAATGCGATCTTCGCCGCCACCGGCAAGCGCATCCGCACTCTGCCGTTCGCCAAAAACGACCTGAGCTGGGCGTAACCGTCCGCGCCGCCCGGCAATCCTCGGCAAGCCCGCTCCCTTTAAAGAGCGGGCTTTGTTTTCTGCAGGAGTCATGAACGTTGCGGTTCCTGGAACCGATCTCCGAGCGGGCCGCATTGAAGATTCGCATGCCCACTCATCCGGGTCGCACTACCGAAAGTTCATGACTGCCGCGTCGGTCCGGACCGGGCCGCTTGGTCTCGCCCGCATTGGAAGAGCGCGGGACCAAACCGCGCACCGCCGCGTTCTCCGCCGCCGCCCTGCCCTCCAAAGATTGCATTGAAAAGCCCCACATGCGTCGCACATTGCTGCCGTTAACCGTGGAAAACGCGCCCGTCAGCAAACTTTCGTTCGAGGATGCCCTCGCCCAACTCGAAGCCATCGTCGAGTCGATGGAGGCGGGCGAGGTGCCGCTGGCTGACCTGTTGGCCAAGTTCGAAGAAGGCAACAAGTTACTCAAAGTCTGCGAGGGTCGCCTCAAGGAGGCCGAGCTCAAGATCGAGCAGCTCAAGAAGCAGAAGGACGGCTCCGTCGCCTTCGCGCCCTTTGAGTCCGACCGCTGACTTCGGCCTGCCGCCCGCGATCGGTTTTCCTATTTTATCCTTCGTTGATGAACACACCCGCCGACGCTTCGGCCCCAAGTTCACCCATCCCGCGTCTGCTGGACGCGATTCGCGGCCCGGCCGACGTGAAAGGCTTGTCGGCCACCCAGTTGCCGGTGCTCGCCCAGGAGATTCGCGATGAGATCATCGCCGTAACCTCCCGCAACGGCGGACACGTGGGGCCGAATTTGGGGGTCGTCGAGCTGACGATCGCCCTGCACCGGGTGTTCGATTCGCCCCGCGATCCCTTCGTCTTCGACGTCGCCCATCAAGGCTACGTGCACAAGCTGCTCACCGGCCGTGGGGGCGAATTTTTCCGCGGACTGCGCCACACCGGCGGAGCGAGCGGTTTTCTTTATCGGGCCGAAAGCCCCTACGATGCCTTTGGGGCCGGTCACGCCGGCACCGCGCTCAGCGCCGCCCTCGGCATGGCGACCGCCCGCGATCTCCGCGGCACGCACGAGCACGTCGTGGCGGTGTGCGGTGATGCCGCGTTCACCTGTGGCATAACGCTCGAGGCCCTCAACAACGTCGTCGCCTCCACCAAGCGCCTGATCGTCATCCTCAACGACAACGAGTGGTCGATCGCGAAAAACGTCGGTGCCATTTCCCGCTACCTCAACCGCCTTACGACGAACCGCACCTACAACAAGGTGCACCACGACCTCGAGAAATTCTTCACCAGTCTGCCCGGCGGGCCCGACATGCACCGGCTCTGGATGAAGTGGAAGCGCGAGACCAAGGACTTTTTCGTCGAGTCCTCGCTTTTCGAGAAGTTCGGGCTGCGCTATGTCGGTCCGATCGACGGACACAATCTCGACGAGCTCATCAAAAACCTCGAGTTCGCGCGCGACAGCGACACGCCCATCCTCCTTCACGTCCTGACGAAGAAGGGCAAGGGCCTCGACGTCGCCATCACTCATCCGGAGCGGTTCCATGGCCTCGGCTCGTTCGATCCGGTCACGGGCGAAAGCAAAAAGCCCGCGCCCGGCACGCCGCCCAATTATCAGGACGTGTTCGGCCAAGCCCTCGCTCGCTTTGCACGGGACGACTCGCGGATCGTCGGCATCACCGGCGCGATGCCCAGCGGCACTGGTCTCACCTACCTCGCCCAAGAGTGCCCGCAGCAGTTCTTCGATGTCGGCATCGCCGAGGAGCACGCAGTCCTGTTCGCCGCCGGCCTCGCCACACAGGGCATCAAACCCGTGGTCGCGATCTACTCGACCTTCCTCCAGCGCGGCTACGATCCGATTGTCCACGACGTCGCGCTGCAAAACCTGCCGGTGACGTTCTGCATGGACCGCGCCGGCCTCTCGCCCAACGACGGCCCGACGCACCATGGCCTGTTCGATCTCGCCTACCTGCGCTGCGTCCCGAATGCGACCATCATGCAGCCCAAGGACGAGGACGAGCTCGTCGACATGTTGCACACGGGCCTGCAGCTCGGCTCACCGGCCTTCATCCGTTATCCCCGCGGCACTGGCGTCGGCACCCGGATCAAGGAACATCCCGCCACGCTGCCGGCCGGCCAGGCCGAGGTGCTGCGCCAGGGCTCCAACATCATGATCTGGGCGCTCGGCAATATGGTGCAGGACGCTCTCAAGCTCGCCGCTCGCCTCGAAGCCGAAGAGAATCTTTCCGTGGGTGTGGTGAATGCGCGTTTCGTGAAACCCCTCGACCGCGCGCTCCTGCTGAGCCACGCCGCGTGCATCCCGCTTCTGGTCACGATGGAGGATCACGTGCTCGCCGGCGGTTTCGGCAGTGCCGTGCTCGAGGCCTTGCAGGAAAACGACTGCCCCGCCGCCGTCGAACGCATCGGCTGGCCCGACAAATTCGTGGAGCACGGCAGCGGTGTGGAAGGCCTGCGCGCCGCCTACGGCCTTTCGCCCGACGACATGTACCGCCGCGTCCTCGACCGCTGGCGCGACCGGCAAGGCGCGAGCATCGAAGCCGGCGTGTAAGCGCCGCCGGCCTTATGTGGGTCGGGCTTTACGCCCGACGCCGCCCGCTCCCACAAAATTCGTCGGACGTAACGCTGGCCCCACCGCCTAACCGTAACCGTCCATCCGCGGGGACGGGCGACTGGGGAACGAAACGCCGACGCCCAAAGAAACAAGGCGCAGCAGTCGACTGCCGCGCCTCGGAGTATGGCGTAACGCTATTGTACCGAAACAAAGTCAGCTCAGCGCGCTCCGGCAACCTGGCGCGCCTTCATGTCGTCCACGAGATTGGCAACCCGGGCGCCGTAGTGGCGGGACGAGGACGGCACCTTGCCATTTATCACCGCACTCAAGCCCGCATTCCAGGCGAGCGCCACGTTGTAGGGCGTCACCGGCAAACCCCGGCGCTCCAACCCGCGGCGGATCCACTCGTAATGCTTTACCGCGATCTTGTCGGCCTCCACGCGGTCCAGCGCCAGATGGAAAGGCTGGCGTGTATGCATCTGCCACGTCGCCGGACGAAATTGATAGGGTCCCAGCTCGCCATGCGGCCCCGGCTTGGGAGACATCGTGGGGTTTTCCACCCAGTGAATCGCTTCCAAGGTTTCCCAGCGATCGGATGCGAAAGAAACGGTCGCCGCTAAAGCCAAAAACAGGGCTGTAATCGAAGCTTTCATGGGCGTGGGCTCGATCCGGTCGGGATACTCATCGCTTATTTAAGACTTCACAACGGAAGTATTTACGTAGGAATTGTAATTCCCTCGGCTGCGCCGTAATGGCGCGTTGCAAGACCCTGGCATTCATAGCTGAGGGGCATGCAGACTGCGGACACTCCGCCGGGTTCGGCCCAAGTTATTCACAATCCCGGCCCACTAGGGGCTGCACCTCAAACGCTTCGCCAATTAGTCGCTCGAGGCGAGCCGGTTGCTGGTGCCGCAAATTGTGAACAGTTTGTGAGTAACTTTCTCATAACCTAGGTCCGGCTCAAGGTCACCCTGCCGGGCTGGCGCACGAATCGCCAGAATCCCAATCGGGCGAAAGTGCGACAGTTCGCCCCGAGGTTAACTCGTCTCTACCCAGACGGAAGGGACGTCAGGGAGAGGTTTTGCGCAGGCTCGTCCGCTTTTCGGCGGCATCTCTGCCGCCATCAGGCCCGCGCGGCCGCGCGCGTCGCTCCCGGGACCTCGATCCGGTCGAGGACGAAATCGGCCACAGCCCGCTTGGGAGCGGGGCCAAAAGTGAGCCGCTCTCCCCCACGGCCGAGCACCAGGACCGCATTCGCGTCGGCGTCCATCCCGATACCCGGCGCGCTCACGTCGTTGGCCACGATCCAATCGCAGTTCTTCTCCACGAGCTTGCGGCGAGCGTAGGCTTCGACGTCGTGCGTCTCGGCCGCAAAGCCGACCACGAGTTGTCCGGGTCGCTTCCGCTGGGCGAGCGTTTGCAGGATGTCGACGGTCGGAACCAGCGTGAGCGTGACCGCCCCCCCTTGCTTCTTCGTCTTTTCGGGCGAGAACGCCTGCGGCCGGTAATCCGCCACGGCTGCGACGGCGATGAAAACGTCGCACATCGCAAACCGCGCCTCGCAGGCGTCCAGCATTTCCGCCGCCGAAACCACGCGCTGAATACGCACGCCGGCCGGCGTCGGCAGCGACACCGGACCGCTCACGAGATCAACCTCCCAGCCGCGAGCCACCGCGGCCTCGGCGAGCGCATAGCCCATCTTGCCGCTCGAGCCGTTGCTCAGGAACCGCACGGGGTCGATATGCTCGCGGGTCGGGCCCGCCGTGATCAAACAGCGCATACGCGATGAGAGCCATGGCAGGCGGCGCAGCTTCCGCAACTTCGATCGGCCACCGCGGAGTTCACGCAAGAATGTGGCGCGTAAACGCGATTTCAGCCTGCGCCCGGCCGCGGCCCAAAGGTGTAAACGGCCGGGCCGACTCGGTAATTGCCCAGGCCGACCCTGTAAGGGCGCAGGCCGCCACTGTGATCGCGGACGCGAGCTTCGCCCACGCGCGGGCCGGTCTTGGCTCGGCTGGGATAGCGTCGGGACTGGCCGGCATCAGGCGGTCCGCAACGCGTCCTTCCGCTCACCGCGCGCAGCCTGCGCCCGATCGACCAGCCGCGCGTGCACGGTCCTCGCTTCCTCAAGCACGGCCGGCGCGACGTCGCTGGTATCCACCGGATGCGGTTTCGGGGCCCGGATGCGTCGCGCCTCGGCTGTGAAGTTTTCCAGGTCGCGGATCTCCAGAAACGCCGCCATGTCTCCAAGCGCCTCGCCGGGAGCATGACAAAGGGCGTCGAAGTCCATCAGCCGGACGCACTCGCCCACAGGACCCTCCGCCACCTCGAGCAGACGCCCATACGCCGCCGTCCAATATCGCAACCAGAACGCCAGCCCGTCCGCTTGCGCCGCCGGCGCGTCCGAGCCCAGCCAGTTGGCAAAATCGATCGGCCGCAGGTTCGCGCCAAAGTCAAAATGTCCGATCCCCGCCATGTAGAGCCGCGCAAACTCGTCGGTTCGGTGAAGCTTCAGAAAATTGCCGTGCTGGCGCCGGAGCGAGGCGGCGTGCTGCAGCGGCTCGCGAAAGGGCACGACGAACTGCGCGTTGGGAAACGCCGTCATCAGCCACGGAATACGGGCGATGTTGGCGTTGTTTTTCGAGAGGTAGCGCACAGCCGCCCCCTCACGCCTCCGCGTCGGCTGCGTAACAAGAGCAAGCTTGCGGATGTGAGCGTCGAAAAACTCGAGAAACTCAGGGTTGGCCTCGTGCGGCTCCCAAGGCCGGATGCGGTCTGGCCCGTAATGCTGACGCCAGAAAGCGAGCCACAACACCTCCTCCAACGCCTCGGGGCTGTCGACACTCACCTCCATGCCGTCACCGTGGGCGCGCTCACGCGCTCCGGATTTGACGCGAAAGACCCCGGAAAACCGCTCCCATAGCAGCGGCGTCAGAACAAACGGCATCTGCCGGTACGTGTGGGAGGCAAACTCGTCCAGTCCGGCGCAACATTCCAGAAGCAGCGTCGTGCCTGCCCTCGGTAGTGCCGTGATGAATACCGGACGCCCCACCACGACGCGCCTCATCGCCTTGCGATGCAGCCGGTCCTCGAGGTCGGCGACACCGAGCTGCGCCGGCACCGTCGAAAACGCGATCTGATGCAGCCACTGCTCGGTGGTCGAATAGCGGTTCTCAAAACCCTCGCGGGCCGCCGCCGCGGGACGGCGGCGCGGGCGCAGGCCGAACACCGCCGCCATCGCCACCGCTGAAATCAGAAGGAACGGCCAGGAAAGCGTGGTCGCCAGCACCTCATCCCAGGAAAACAGGCCATAGCGGTCCGCCCCCCACAGCCCGGCAAGCGGCAGCGCGAGCGCCGCGGCTCCGCCAACTACCAGCAGCCCGAACAACCGAAACAGGTGCAGCGCGTGCGCCTGCAATGCCTTTTCCTTGGCCTCATCGGGCAGCGTGGCGTCTCCGAGCACGAGCAAAGACTGCCGCGCGCGGATCACGACCTGCCGTGTCCCGGAAACCAGGCCGAACAGCTTGCAGAGCACGGCGAAGCCCGCGACCAGCAGTGATGCTCCCAGCCATGCCATCATCTATTGCGGCGGGTTCACCCGACCCTGCGGCGGCGCAGCATTTTCCGGAGGCTGGCGGCGTCGCTTGGCCCGGAAGCGTTTGATCGGGTACCAAAGAAAGCCAAAGAAGGCGACGAGCACCCCGGCCACCAGCGCGAGCAGCGCGCCGATGGCCGACATCCCGCCGCCGGGGCCGATGTAGGCATGCGCCGGGGCCGCCGCGAGACACAAGCCGGCGAGCGCGATCATGATTTTCCTGGAACTCATCGTTTCCTCCTTTGCGGTTTGGATTAATGGCGGTGGTTAACATTCCCCGGCGCCTGCCCGGGCGTTCGAAAAAGTGCCTGACAGCGCTAATGTTCGTCCCCCGCCGGTGCGTTCGTCGCCGGATGCGCCGCCGCCGGCGACTCGGCGCCCGCGTCGGGCTCGGCCGCAATCGCCGATCCGCGCTCGCGGCGTCGCTCATCGAAAAATTCGGCGGTGATCGTTTCGGGCAGGCGCATCCCTTCGGACACCAGGCCCGCGACACCGGCTTCGACCAGGTTCACGTATTCCCACACGATGTCGCCGTCCGGATCGACCTCGACCACGCGCCCGCCCCTCGACTCAACCAGCAGCAGGTTGCCGTTGGGCAGCCACTGGTGCTTGCCCATGATCTCGGTGTAGAACGGACGCTCCGCGGTGCCCGCGAACGCAACCCGGCGCTCGCCCTCCGGCGCTTTCTCGAGGACGACGCGGCTCTGGAAGCCCTGTTCGCGCCCGCCGAGATTGTTGTTGTCGAACACCGAGATCGAGTTGCCGTCGACAAAATCCGGATCGTGCTGCCGCAGGAAACCACCGATCGACACATACCGCACTTTCCGCGCCGGCAGGTCGAACACGATCACGGCGTTCGCGCGGCGCAGCGACACCATGACATCACCCGGCCGGAAGAAGCCCGGAGTCATGTGCGCGGGGAACGGCTCGACATCGTTCAAGTGAAACGTGTCCCCGCCGATCTGGGTCGTCTCGTCGTAATAGGTTGCCAGATACAACAGGCCCTGCAGCCCGTTTTCCTGCAACAAGTCCACGATCGATTCCTCGCGCAGCACGCGGCCCTCCGGGGAGATCTCGACAATCGTGTATTCAAAGAATGGAGGCTGGAAGTTGGGCAGGCGCGGATCCGCCGCCTTGTGCGTGCGCCGGACGCTCGTCCAGAAATTGCCATTCCCGTCGCGCTCGAGCGAATGGTGCGTCGCGAGCGGCAGGCGCCAGACGACATTGCCGCGCACGTCCACGCGCACCATGCCGAGCGCCTCGAAATTGAAGACGAGGCCGCCATCCTCCATCAGCTGCAGCCCGTGCACCACGGGCCCGGGGGGCGAACGCGGACGCACTTCGTCGTCGAGATGCGCCGATTCGGGCCAGAGTTTGAACCAGTCCAGATCCCAGTGGTTGATCGTGCGCCCGTCCTGATCGACCACGGCGGCGAAGTGCCGGTTCTTCGGACCGATCCCCGCGATGAGTGTCAGCCCCGGCTGCCCATTGCCTGGTTTCGGCTGGGTGGTCGGGCTCGCGTGCGCCGTTTCGATGTAATACCAGGGCCGCTCCCGGTTCCAGAGCATGGCGAAGCCCATCTCGGCCTTTCGAATCAACGAACTGGGGAATAGATCCTTCCGGTGCGCCACGTAGCCGTAGCCGAAGCTCGTCAAGAGAAGTGCCAGGATGAATACATATTTCGGCGCTTTTTCGGAGAACTGCGTCATCGCCCGTTGATTGGTGTTTTCGTGGGTAGGGAAATTCGTAGCCCGGCGGCAAATGCGGTACACCCCGGAATTTCGATGCCAGCCGGTTCGCAAGCCTGAGCCCCAAACGGCCCGCGCCTTTCCCCACGGAGGACCAGCGTTGCCCCTGCGGGTTCCCGGTGGGATGTCCGCAAACCGGGGGGTCGGGAAGGCCCCATCCGGCACCGGGGGAACCCCGGGAACGCCCCGGGCGGGCTCGCGAATTTCCCGGTCGGTTACGCCGTCACGCGCGCCACGTCGCGCGGAGCCGGTTCCGGCCCCGGCGGCTGCGGCCGCGCGTGACGCCAGAGCGCCAGGGTTTCCCGCGCCGTGAGCACACGCACGCCGCGGGCCCGATTTTCCGCGGCAATCTGCGCCGCGATCCGCCACTGGCGCAGCAGCAGCCGCCAGCCAAACCACAACGAATGCCGCGGATCGTAGATGCTCGTCGCCTCCGAGGTGAGCCCGTTGAGCTCGATGACCTTGAACTCGCCGCGCTGAAAAGCCGCAACCGACTCCGCGCGGACGTCGTAGCGGCCAAAATAAAAGCCTTCGAATACGCGACTCACCCGCTCCACCTCCGCGATCAGGCGCGGCGTCACGAGTGAAGTGCCGTCCAGGAACACCGCCCCGCGGCAGTGCGTGCCGAGCTCCGTCAACGGCTCGCTCTCGCCAGCCGCCGGCACGTGGTCGAGCCGGTGCGCAAACGTTCGCAGGAAAAACGGCGCCATACACACGGCGCGTTCGTCGCCGAGCACCAGTTCTTCGAGCGTGCGCACGCCGTCGCCCGTGACCGCGACCATGCGCTTGTCGGTGACCGCCAGAATGTCGCCCCGGGCTGCAGCGGGCCGGCGATGATAGAAGACCCCGAACTCCACCCCGGGCACATACGCTTGCACAATCACGGCCTGAGCCTCCGCTCGCAACGCCGCCTCGACCGCTTCCGCCGTTCGCGCGATCACCACGCCCGTGCCGCGTTCACCCACGTCGGGCTTGAGCACGATCGGATAATCCAGACGTTGCTCGTCCATGAACCGGCGCACGGCCGCCACGCGCTCCGCAGGCGCTCCGGGCGCGAGGCGTGTCCACGCGGCCACTACACCGCTCGGGTTGAGCCCGTGCAGGATTTCACTCTTCGATTCCCCCACCAGTCCTCCGCCGGCGCCAATGCCGGGATTCACCGCCGTGAACCACGTGAGGCACCGCGTCCGCAGGCCGTGCGCCACGATATACGCGACGACCGGCGGGTACACCGCCCACATCGGCCAGAACTCCCACCGGGTGAGCCGGCGCCAGCGGCCAAGCAGCCGCCGCCGGCCTCTCCAGGTCGCGAGCGCCCGCAGCAACGCGCCGCCGCCCCACACGCCGGCGATGAGCGCGAGCAGCAGCCACACCGCGGCATCCTCGTAGCGGTGCCACCACGCCCAGATCACCCCGCCAGACGCCACCGAGAGACCGACGAGCAGCGGGGTCCACACCGCGCAGGCCAGCGCGAACCACGCGACAAAGCGGCCCAGCGGGGCGCGCAGCACGCCGGCAGCGACGTAGGTCGGCAGCCGCGTCCCGGGCATGAACCGGCTGAGAAAAATCAAGCGGGCGCCGCGCTCGGCGAACCACCGTTCGGCGCGCTCCACCGCCTCGGGCGACACGATCCAGCGCAATGGCCACGCCCGCAGTGAGCGCCGCCCGACCGTCCGGCCGAGCAGGACGAGCAACAGGTCACCCGCCAGAAGCCCGGCAAAGCACGCTGCCGTCGCCGGGAGGAAGCCGAGGCTGCCCTTCGCCACGAGCAGCCCCGCCGCCACGCACGCGAGATCCTCGCTCGCGAGGGTGGCCAGTGCGAGCAGCGCCAGCACCCACACCAGCCGCGTTCCAGCGAGCATGGGCTCGGGTCGCGCATCCGGCCGCGCCGCCGCCACGCGCCCGGGTTCCGCATTCGAACGTGTCACCGATCGCCCAAGCTCGGCCGCCTGCAGGAAGGCGCGCACCGGCGCCGCCACGGTTTCCACGCCTTCCCTGGCGAAGACGAGATCGTGTCCGCCCGGCAGCAAGCGCAGTTCGCTTTGGGGAACCAGGCGGGCGTGTTCGCGCGCGGCCGACACTGGCACCAACGCGTCCGCGTCGCCGTGCACGATCAGCATCGGGCCCGCCCAATGCTCCAGCGCCGCCCGCAGCGGCCGCTGATCGCTGTCGTAAAAATTGCGCGCGTAGCTGGTGTTGACCGGAAACCAGTCGAGCAGTCCGAAATGCGGCGTCAGTTCCTGCAAGCCCCACAGCAGCGCAAGCTGCAGCCCGTGCAGCGCGTGGTTCAGGTCGTAATCGCCGAGCAACTCCTGCTCCTGTAGTCCGATGCTTGATACAAGTGTGAGCGACTTCACGCGTTCCGGCGCGGCGTCCGCCAGCGCGAGCGCGACCCCGCCTCCCATGCTGTAGCCCACCACGTGCGCCCGCGCCACGCCGAGTCGGTCGAGCAGCGCCCGCACGTAGCGGGCCTGCGCGTGGAGGGAGTAATCCGGAACGCGCAACGACGAGCGTCCGAAGCCCGGCAGGTCCGGCACCACGAGGCGAAAATCTCCGCGCAGGCGCTCGACCAGCGGAGCGAGCGCGACCGACACCACCGGGCTGCCGTGCAGAAGCACGACGGTCGGAGCCTCGGGCCGGCCCGGCGGCGTGAGGACCCGCACCGCGACGCGCACCTTGCCCGCCCGCGGCGCGGGCCCGTCCGCCGAGAACGCCTCCAGCCACACGATTTCCTGCCCGACCTGCGGCGCCGGCTCCCAAGTCCATTCGCGGCGGACGAGCCAGGACAACCCCAGCAGCGCGAGATAAACGAGCCAGCGTTTCATGCTGCCGCGACCTCAGCGGCGCGCCGCCCCGCGCTCGAGAAGAAAACGTTGTTCGACCGCGCTCACTCCCGTCCAGCTGCGGGGTTGGTACGTCAGTTCGATGTGATCCTCCCGCAGCTGCACGTGCGAAATGCTCCGGGTCGCGGCGTCCGGCCGGCGCATGCAAACGGAATAGGCGCCCGCCGAGGGGTCGTGCCGGCGGTGAAACGCCAGGACCTCCGTCAGCGGTGGACGCGCCGCAGCTTGCGCGAGGCTGCCGTAGCGCGCCTGTCGATACGCGATCACCTCCGCCGTGCGAAACGAAGACGAGGACAGAAATCCCGGCACCGCCGCCCCGCGGACGACGTGCAGGCGCACGCCATTCCAGTGGGCCAGAAGCGGCGACGCCGTCGCATCGATTGCGAAGAGATGAAACGCCCCGGTGTGCGCGAGGTCGCCCGCGGCGACGAGATCTCCGACAGCCTCGAGCGAATCCGCGGTTGCGGCGGCGAGCACGAGGGCGCCGCGACTGGCGTGCGGCTCGGGCGCGCGCCAGCGCGCGGCGTAGTCGTTGAGCAGGGCGATCGTGAGTCCGTGCTCATTCACCGTGAGCCAGGTGCCGCCGTGCTCACCGTCCCGCGGCGCGAGGAAACGCACGCCGCCCGCCCGCTCTTCGCGCGGCGGCGCTTCCGGCGCTCGCGTGTCGAGTTCATCGCGGTTGAAAAACAGATCATAACCGGTCGAAGCCGGCCACCAGGTGAGCGTGCACATGCGATTCAATCGTAGCAGCGGCGACTTCGACCGCCATCCTGACTTCCGTCACCCGTGGCGGGGGTTTCAGCCCGCACTCGTTGCGCCCCCGGGCGCGGGCTGAAGCACCGCGCCGCCCTTGAGCGCCTGCTCGCGCCGATACTTCATCGTCGAGGGCGCGACACCGAAATCGCGAGGCGGCTCGTGGCCGAGGATCCGGCACATCATCGCCACGAGGGCATAATGGTGGACGGTGTGGCTGAGCAGAAACTCGAGTTCGCGCAGGAGCGACGAGCTGCCCGTTGCGCTCCGTCCTCCGGCCGGATCGGCGGTTTCCGCGTGCACCTGCAGCGCGCAATCGCCATCCGCCCGGGCCAGCTCCTCCAGCCGCGCCACAATCGATTCCATCACCCCGCGGGCATAATCCACGTCGCGCTCCACGAGCGGATCACGCGCGCGATGCTCGTAGTCGACCTCGCCACGGCCGAGCCCGTCGAGCAGGCCCAGATAGTGGTCGATGATGTGGCGAATGTGTCCGCCGGGCGCGGCGTCGAAACACACCGGGACACGCCGGGTGTAGCGGTCCGCGCCCAGCGTGGCGAGCAGGTCGATGCCCTGTTGGAGCACGGCGACATTGGCTCGGACAGCAGTCAAAATCATGGAGTGATGTGGTTATTTTCTGGATACTTTGGGCCAGTTGGCGTTGCCCTTCGCAATCCGCCCCGGCACGTCCTGCTCCCACTTTTTCTGCACCTCGGCGTTGTAGTTCAGATACAATTTTCCGTCGACGATTTTCCAGGCCGTGGGATCCGCATCGGCAGTGTAGCCTTCGCTCACCGCCCAGGCGCAGTAGCCGCCGAACTGCGGCGCGTAGCGGGCGGGGTCCTGCTTGAAACGCTCGAGATGCTCCGCGTTCGCGAACCGCCATTTGGCGCCGCTCCACTCGTAACTGAAGCGCTCATCGCCCTCGGTCGGCTTGCCGTCGGTAAAGTAGGCGACGGCGTCATAACCATCGAGCGCGACCCCGCGCCACGTCGTGTTGACGGGTTTCTCAGCCGCGCGTACGTAGCCAGCCGCTGCAGTGAACAGCGCAAAAAGAAGGAACAGGTGTTTCAGGAGTTTCATGATTGGAATCGGGACTGGGTTTCAAAGACGTTCGCCGATCACCGGCAGGGTGCGGCGATGAAGCCAGAGAACGAACGCGCTGCAGGCGAAGGTGACGACCGCGAGCGTGAACAACAGGCCGCCGTCGTCCTGCACGACAATGCCGAGCGCTGTGAGGTGAAAGAAGATCGCGCCCGTCATCACGCCGAGCGCGAGCAACGCGCCCACCGCGATCAGACCGGGTACGAAGAGCAGGACGCTCGCCACGAGCTCGACCACGCCGGAGCCGTAGCGCCCCCACGGCTCCTGGCCCACCGTGGTGAAAATGTAGACGGACTCCGGCGCACCGGTGAACTTGAAGTAGAGCGTCTGAAGCAAAATTCCAGCGGCGACAATCCGGGCGATCCGGCTCGCCACGAGCAGAGGTTTGGGAAGTGCAAGCGTTGCCGACATAGTCGAGTTGAGAGGCGGCACGGCGGCCGTTATTCCGCGGCGCTAAAGCACGCCGCGCAACGCGTCGAGACTCGCGCGCGTCGCGAGCACGTAGACGTGCCGGGCATCGTACCACGTGGCCGTCGCCACATTCCCCTGCTGGCGAAATACCGGCTCGGCCTCTTCCGGCCCGACGCTGAAGCCGCGGCGCGGAGCAAGGTACACATGGTACCACTCGCCGCTCGCACCGCGCTGGAAACAGATCTCGAACAGCTCGCGCCCGCCGAGACGCAGGGTGCGGCAGCGCTGGGCGCGCAGTTGCGAGAAATCGACCGGCACGCCCGCAGCCAGGCGGTTGGCGGGATTTTCGAGCCAGACGCCGAGAGCGCCATACTCCAGGCCGTGACTGCCGTGCATCGCTTCACTCGCCATGTCGCGGATCGCCACGTGCGTGGCTTCGTCGAGAGAAACGAGTGGCCCCCGCCGGCTCCACGCAAAGGCCGCCACCAGCAGGATCGCGACCGAGGCGGCCATCGCCAGCCACGCCGGCCGGCGCCACCAGGCGCGCGCCGAACTCACCCGTGCTCCGGCGAGGATCGCCTCGCGCAGTCCGGGCGGCGGCGTGATCGTGCGCAACTTGTCCGACACCACCCGATCGTAGGCTTGCTCGCGTTCGAACCACGCGCGCAGCGCCGGATCGCGTTGCGCATGCTCCAAGGCATCGCGCAGCGCCGGATCGCCGCTATCGGCACCATTGGGCCGGTAGGCGTGAAGGAGGAACCTGGCTTCGTCGTTGGTCATTTGACCGTTCCTTTCTTGAGCAGCGGAAATTCAAGCACCTGGCCGCGTCCGGCGGCCTCCTTGCGCGCGAGCACGGCTCGCAGTTGCGCTTTGCCCCGGGACAGCCGCGACATCACCGTGCCAATCGGCACCTCGAGCGTCTCGGCGATCTCCTGGTAGGACAGATCTTCGATATAGAAGAGCGTGAGCGGCGAACGGAACACTTCGTCGACTTCCTGCAACGCCTCCACCACCTGCGCCGCATCGAGCTGACGCACATGATCGACGGCCTCGACGGGAATGTCGTGTTCGCCCGGAGGAAGATCCTCGATCGACGTGTTTCGCTGTTCCCGTCGCCGGCCGCGCAGAAACTCCCGGTAGAGCGTCGTGAAAAGCCAGGTCTTGGCCTTCGCGGCGTCGCGCAACATGTGGCCGCTTTTCGCCCAGATGAAGAACGTCTGCTGCACGAGGTCGCACGCATCGGCCTCCCGCCGGGCGAGGCTGAGCGCGAAACGATAGAGCGCCGTATAATGCGCGTCCACCAGTTGCTTGAACACCTCTGAACTCATCTGCGTCATGGGAGGCGGCGGCGCAGTGGTTATTCCCGATTATTTCAACGCGGTCGAGTTCGCCCGCGCCGATCCCGTGCACAACGGCGTTTTTCAGGACGCTTCGAGTCAACGTCCACGCGTGTTAGCACCGACGCCCCGACAACTTCCTTCACGCATTCGCCTTCGTGAAACCCGCTGCTTTCTGTTTTTCAGCTATCTTACCCACCCCACCCATCCAACGGCCTCGCTCAGACGTAACCATGAAACACCTGCCCTCCCTCATCCTCCTGCTCGCCGGGCTGTCGGGCGCGCTTGCGCGGGCCGAGGCCCCGCCGCAGGCCGTGCAGTCCAAGGCCGTCGTCGCTCTGCGCACGTCCGCCGGCGCCGAAAGCGATGGGACGCCGAGCGCGGCCCTCGGCCGGAGGGTGACACTCGAGATCGATCGCTTCGATCCGGCCCTCGACGAAATCGTCCCACCCGGCACGCAGCTCGAAAAAGTCGCCGATGGCTTCGCCTTCGCCGAAGGCCCCGTGTGGCTCTCGGACAGGGACGGCGCCCTGCTCTTCAGCGATATCCCCCGCAACCGGATCCATCGTTGGTCCGCCGCCGACGGCGCCGTCTCCATCCACCGCGCCAAGAGCGGCTACTCGGGGGCGGACGCGGGTGCCTACCGCCAGCCCGGCTCCAACGGTCTTACCCTCGACGCCGAAGGACGCCTCACGATTTGCGAACACGGCAACCGTCGCGTCAGCCGCATCGAGAATGACGGCACGCTCACCGTGCTTGCCGCCGCATTCGAGGGTCGGCGCTTCAACAGCCCCAATGACCTCGTCTACCGTTCCGATGGCACGCTGTTTTTTACCGACCCGTGTTTCGGCCTGCCTGACTACGACAACGATCCGCGCCGCGAACTGCCGTTCGCCGGTGTCTACGCGCTGCGCGAGGGCAAGCTCGCCGTCATCAGCCGGGACCTGAAGGGCCCCAACGGCATCGCGCTCTCACCCGACGAACGTCTCCTCTACGTCGGCAACTGGGAAGACCGCCACAAAACCGTCATGCGCTACCGGCTCAACGCCGACCTTAGCGTCGCCGAGACCGACGTGTTCGCTGATCTCACCGCGGAGCCCGGCACCGCCGCTATCGACGGGGTCAAAGTCGACACGCGCGGCAACGTTTACGTGAGCGGCCCCGGAGGCATCTGGATTTTCTCCGCCGGGGGCAGACGTCTGGGCCGCCTGCGCGCGCCCGAACACCCGCACAATCTCGGCTGGGGCGGCCGCGATCTCCGCACGCTCTACCTCACGGCGCAGACCGGACTCTACCGCGTGCGCCTCTCGGTACCGGGCGCGGGCGCCACGCTCCGTCCGGGCCCCTGAATTTTTGCTTAACCTCGCGGCCCCAGCCCCCGCATGCTGGCCGGTCATGCTCCGACTCTTGCTCCCGCCCAACCTCGCTGCCGCCGCCCCGCGCGACGCGATCGCGGTCAAACTGGAGCTCGATCTGAGCAAGCCGCCCGCCCCGGAACTGGTGCCCGCGCTGGCAATCCTGCAGCGCCTCGGCGCGAAGCCCGCGGCGATCGGTTTCCTGCAGCTCACCCGCGCCCAACTGCGCGAACTCGTCGTCGCCCTGCGCGGTCAGTCCGTGTTTTTTTGGGTCAATGCTCCCACCAAGCCCCTCCTGTGGGTGGGTCCGATCCTGCGCGGCGTGAGCGAGCATGTGGCGGAAGAGCCGGCGGCCAGGAGCCAGGAGCCCAAAGCTCCGAGCCCGGAATCCAAACCGGCACGCTCCCCAGGCACACAGCACTCAGCTCAAAGCTCCCGGCTCGCCGCCACCACTCCCCTCACGGTGGACGGCAGCGAACACTTCCTCGCCATCACCCTGCCCTCGCGAGAGTCGCTCGCATACGACGCCGCGCTCGAACTCGTCAAAACCAACGGCTTCACCCTCGAACCCGCCAACCGCAAATGGTGGCTGCGCGACCGACACAAGGTGCTCAACTTCCTCGCGGCGCACAGTCGCGCACTGCGCGAAGAGTTTCACGCCGAGTTCACGGAAAACTTCGAAAAGAACACCGCCCGCCTGCGTCCCGTCGAAATCGCAGCCGACGCGGTCGAGGCGATCGACGGTTACAACGTCACCCTCGCCCTGCGGGCCGGCCGCGCCGACGAAGCGCACGTGCTCGCCGCCGTCGCGGCCAACCGCGGTTACGTGGAAAGCGACGGAGCGATCTACCTCATCGATCGCGAAAAACTCGAGCGGGTGACGCAGGCCCAGCAAGCGCTCGCGGGCGAACCGGGCGCCGGTCTCGCCACGCGCCGCACGCACCGCGTCTCCGCCGCCAGGCTCGCCGAGGCGCAGGAAATCCTCGAGGAGGTCGCGCCGCATTTCCAGCCTCCCGCCGAATGGCGCGCCCGGAGCGAAGCTCTGCGCCATCTCGAACGCCTCCAGCCCGCCCCCTCGCCCGAGGCGTTCGATGCCTTGCTGCGGCCCTATCAGCGCCTCGGCGTCGCCTGGCTGTGGCATCTCCACCAGCACCAACTCGGCGGCATCCTCGCCGACGAGATGGGCCTGGGCAAAACCTTGCAGGCGCTGGCGCTGCTGTCGGCGGTGCAGTCGAGAGCTCGGAGTTCAGAGTTGAGAGCCGCCCAACCCGGCCGATCCCCCGTTCGATCTCTCGACGCTCCGCGAGTTTCGCTGGTGGTCTGCCCCGCCTCGCTCGTGGAGAACTGGCGCCGCGAGGCCGCGCGCTTTACGCCGGGGCTGCGCAGCTTCGTGCATCACGCCGAGCACCGTCTCGCCGATGCGGCCGCCTTTGGCACGTACGACCTCGTGATCACGTCCTACGCCACGCTCGCGCGCGACCGCGAGCTGTTCGGCGAGATCGAATGGGCCTGCGTGATCGCCGACGAAGCGCAGCACATCAAGAACCGCCGCAGCCAAAACGCCCAGGCGCTCCGCACGCTTCGGTCGCGCGGGCGCTTCCTGCTCACCGGTACGCCGCTGGAGAATTCGCTGGAGGATCTGCGTTCGCTTTTCGAGTTCCTCATGCCCGGCTTCCTCGCAAAGGTGCCGCCCGGCCTGCGCGGCGACGAACGCGCCTGGTATGACGAACGCCTGCGCGTGCAGACCGCTCCCTACATCCTGCGTCGCACAAAACAGAGCGTCGCGCCCGAGCTCCCGCCCAAGATCGAGCAGACGATTTTCTGCGAACCGACGCCCGCGCAGGCCGCTCTTTATCGCGAGGTGCAGGAGCGCACCGAGCGCGAGCTGTTCGACCTCGAGGCCGGCGGTGCGTCGGAAAATGCGATGCGCCTCGCCACCCTCACGCAGCTTCTCCGCCTCCGCCAGGTGTGCTGCGATCCGCGGCTGCTCGCCGCCGACCAGGCCGCCGACTCCGCCAAGCTGGAGGCATTTCGCGAACTCCTCGACGAGGCGCTCGACGAAGGGCGGCGCATGCTGGTGTTTTCGCAGTTCACATCGCTGCTCGCGCTCGTGCGTGCCGAACTCGAGGCCCAGGGCGTCCCCTATTGTTATCTGGACGGCTCGATGCCTGCGCGCGCCCGCCAGGCCGAGGTCGATCGCTTTCAGTCGTCGGACGAAGTGCCGGTGTTTCTGCTCTCGCTGAAAGCCGGCGGCACCGGCCTGAATCTCACCGGCGCCGACGTGGTCGTGCATTACGATCCGTGGTGGAATCCGGCTGTCGAGGCCCAGGCGACCGACCGCGCGCACCGCATCGGCCAGACGCGCGTCGTCACCAGTTACAAGCTGATCGTCAGCGGCACGGTCGAGGAAAAGGTCCTGGCGCTGCAGGACACGAAGCGCGCACTGCTCGCCGATGTCTTTGAAGCGAGCGACGCCGCCGCGGCCAAGCTCAGTCTCGCCGACCTGCGCGGGCTGTTGCGGGCATGAGCGCGGCCGGCGCTCACCGGCCGCGCGCCTGAGCCTGCGGTTCGGCGGGCGTCACCTGAAGCCCGTAACGTTCCGGCAAATACGCCGACCGCGGCTTCGACCAGGCGGCCAGCCATGACGGGAGGCGGTAATACTCCTCCGCGATTCGCGACAGTACGGTCTCGCGGTAGGCGTCGAACCGGAATCCCCTCCCGAGCAGAAGCCGGAACTCGGCTCCCCGCACCGATATCGTTTGAATCTCCGTCTCCCGGAACCAGGCGCGGGGCGCATCCGCGTCATGTTTGCGATCCAGCATGATCATCACGTCCTGTCCGTCGTAGGTGCGCAGATCCGTGAGCAAGTCATCCTGCCGGCCATGCGGAGAGCCGAGGCCGATGACGGGCACGTGCTCGGGGCCGAAGAAAGACAGCATGGCCGATTTCACGTAGCTCGGCGTCGCCAGCCGATACCGCTCCTCGTACGGTTTCATCGCTCCCAGCACTTCGTCCGGATGCATCCCGAGCACAATCGATCCGTAGCTCTTGTGGCCGCGCGCCACCTCGACCGGCAGCATCACGCCCACGCCGACGACGACCGCCACTCCGCCGCTGAACACGATCATCGCGCGCGCCATGCGCCGCAGCAACGCGGCGTCGAAAAACGCAGGCAGCGCGGCAAAGAGAAATGGAAAAAAGGAAATGGACCAATGCAGGCCGATCTTGCGTCCGAAGGACACGAGCAGGAGCAGGGCCAGGGGAACGAGGAATGCCGCCCCGAAGACGGTGAGCCCGGATTCGCGCCCGTTACCTCGCGCCTCCGCCCACCCCGCACGGCCCGCGAGCTGCGGACGGAAAAGGAAATACAGGAGCGGTCCCAGCAGCAGGAGCGTAAATGCGAGGAACTCGACCACGTTGAGGACGGACGCGCTGTTGCTGCGCTGGCGCGAATAGAAATAGAAAACGATGTTGATCCAGCCGTGCCGGTAGTTCCACGCGATGTTCACGGCCGCGGCCGGCAGCACCGCGAGAACGATCAGCAGCAGACCGCGGATGCGCGGCGGCCGCTTGCCGAATAAAAACAGCACGGCAAACGCGAGGCCCAACAACACCGCGAAATACTTCGAGAGAAACGCGAGCCCGAGAAAAAAGCCGGCGAGGAGGTAGTCGCGCGCGCGGTCGGTCCGGTAGGCGTGAAAGGCAAAGATCCCGGAGACTGCGGAAAAGAAGATCAGCGGCGCATCGGTCGTCGTGAAAACGTAGAGCGCATTGTGCGGGGACCACAGGTACACCGCCGCCGCCAGCCCCGCCTTCTCAACATCGATTGATCGCAGCGCCTGCCACAGCAGGACGCCGACCCCCAGCGTGGCCAGGACCGCCGGCAGCCGCACCAGCCAGACAGTCTTTCCCAGCGACAATGCGGCGCTCAGCCACCAGCCGATCACCGGCCCGTGGTCGTAGTAGCCATAATCAGGATACTCGCCGTAGGCGGTGTAATACGCCTCGTCGCCCGTCAGGGGGATGACGGCCGCGAGCGTCAGCTTGAGAATCGCAGTAAGCGCCAGGGACCAGAGAAAGAATCGATCGCCGGCGAGCCGCGCCCCGGAGGCGCTCATTCGAGCGCCTCCAGCACGCGGCTGACCACGTAGCGCTGGCGATTGCGCAGCGCCTGATACGTCCGGCCCGCGTATTCTCCGACCAGCCCGATTCCCACGATCGCGACACTGAGGAGGAAAAAGAGGACGCCGAACAACGCGACCAGACCCGAGCCCGCCGTTCCCCCAAGGAGGCTTCGCGCCGCCAGAAAAAGCAGGAACAGCACGCTGCTCCCGGCACAGGCGAGCCCGAACATCGTAAACCACTGCAACGGCGCGATGCTAAAGCCCGTGATGAGGTCGAAATTCAGGCGCACGAGTCTGCCGAGCGAATAGGTCGAGTGGCCGCCATGTCGTTTTTCGTGCCGCACCGGCACTTCGGTCGGCCGGCTGGCGAAGCTGTACGCAAGCGGCGGGATCATCGTATTCGAGGCTCCGCTACGCACCACGGCGAGTGTCACCGCGCGGGTGTACGCCCGCAGCATGCAACCGTGATCCGTCATTTCGATGTTGGTCGTTTTCTGCCGGATGAAATTCACCAGCCGGGAGGCGTAGCGACGGAACGCCGTATCCTGCCGGTCGATCCGGTAGCCGCCCACGCAGTCGTAGCCAGCCGCAATCTTCGTAAGCAACTTGGGAATCTCCTCGGGCGGGTTTTGCAGGTCGGCATCCAGGGTCACGATGACTTGGCCGCGCGCCCGCTCGAATCCCGCCATCACAGCCATCTGCTGGCCGTAGTTGGCATTGAACTCGATCACCCGGGTTTCACGCCGCCGCAACGCGTGTTGCTGCGCGAGCAACTCTCCGGAGCGATCCACGCTGCCGTCGTTCGTAAAGAGGATCTCGTAGGGGTAACCCAGCCCGTCGAGTACCGGGTAAAGCCGCGCAAACAGCGCCGGCAGACTGGCCTCTTCGTTGAACACAGGGATGACCACGGAAAGATAGACCGCGCGGTCGTGGGCCGCGGCCGCGGCAACATCGTCCGTTCTGGAGATCAAGATGGCTTCGCTCATGGAATCTCAGGCGCCGGGCGCCTTCCAACTGTACTGGTACTGGGTTTGTAAGGTCTGTAGCTGACGGATACCCGTCGAGGATCCGCCTATAAAAACGAGACTTACAAGCGAGTTCTGTCAAACGGCCCGAGCTGGATCCCCGGCCGGGTGCACGATCTCAAACGGTGAACGAGGTTGCCCGGCCCCGACCGCTCAAACCGCCGCGGTCGCCACAACCCCGCGCCGCTCAGCCATCATCGATCCCGATCCCATTTCCGGGACAGCTCAATCCCGCCTTCGAGGGTTCCCCTCCGCAATGATTCGCGCCATTAAATTTTAAGTTGTTAGCTTCAGCTTGTTTGCGCGCGATCGACCGACCTGGCACAGCGGCTGCAATCTATCACCCATACAATCGCCTCGCATGGACATCCCCCGTCCCGACCAAAGCAAAGCCAAGCGCAAGAAACGAATCCTTCTCGGTGCCGCCGCCGTGGTCGGTCTGGCTGCCGTGACATTCGCCCTGGCCCAACTCCAGCCCGCCGCGCCGACCGTGGAGCGTAACCTCGTGTGGGTCGACACGGTGAAACGCGGCCCGATGGTCCGTCAGGTGCGCGGACTCGGCACGCTGGTCCCCGAGGATGTCCGCTGGATCGCGGCGCGCACGCAGGGTCGCGTCGACAAAATCGTCATCCGCCCCGGCGCCATCGTCACGCCCGACAGCGTGATCCTCGAGCTGGTCAATCCCGACGTCACGCAGGCCGCCGAAGACGCCCAGTCGTCGCTTGTCGCCGCCGAGGCCGAGCTCGTGAATCTCAAGGTGCAGCTCGAGCGCCAGTTGCTTGAGGCCGAATCGGCCGCCGCCAGCGCCAAGGCCACTTACGAGCAGGCCAGGCTCCGCGCCGAGGTGAACGAGGATCTCTTCAAAGACGGCCTCGTCTCGCCGCTCGAATTGCGCCTTTCCAAGGTCACCGCCGAGGAGGCCGCCACCCGCCATGGGATCGAACAAAAGCGTTTCGCCTTCTCCAAGGACTCCATCGGCCCGCAACTCGCCGTGAAGCAGGCCGAGGTCGACCGCGCCCGTGCGACCGCCCGCCTGCGCAAGGCCGACGCCGATGCCCTCTTTGTCCGCGCCGGCGTGGCCGGCGTGCTCCAGGCCGTGCCGCTCGAGATCGGCCAGCAGGTGCAGCCGGGCACGAATCTCGCCCGCGTTGCCGATCCCGCGAAGCTCAAAGCCGAGGTTCGCATCGCGGAAACGCAGGCGCGGGATATCCAGATCGGACAGATCGCCATGATCGACACCCGCAACGGCATCGCCGAGGGCCGCGTCTCCCGCGTCGATCCCGCGGTCCAGAACGGCACGGTGCTTGTCGACGTCTCACTCGAGGGCGAACTGCCCCGCGGCGCCCGTCCCGACCTGTCCGTCGATGGCACGATCGAGCTCGAACGGCTCGACGACGTGATCTTCGTCGGCCGCCCCGCCTTCGGGCAGGAGCGCAGCACCGTGGGTATTTTCAAGCTGGATACGAGCGGCGTCTATGCCGCCCGCACCCAGGTTCAGCTCGGCCGCAGCTCGGTCAACAGCATCGAAATCCTCGGCGGCCTGCAGCCCGGCGACCGGGTGATCCTCTCCGACATGTCGCAGTGGGATTCGAACGAACGCATCAAACTGAACTGATTTGACCGCCCACGGATTACACAGAACGGAAGAAACTTTCCTGAAATCATCCGTGTATTCCGTGTGTTCCGTGGGCGACCACTCCTCATGATTCCCGCCATCCTTATTCTCGTCGCTCTCACCGCACTCGTCGCGGTCGACGCCGAAACCGCTCGCTGAACCCTCCGTTGAATCGAAAATCGAAATTCTAAAAATCCCTCCACCATGTCCACCGAAGCTCTGATCAAACTCGAAGGCGTCACCAAGGTCTTCCTCACCGACGAGGTCGAGACGCACGCCCTGTCCGGCATCCACATGCAGATCAACAAGGGCGAGTACGTCTCGATCGCCGGCCCGTCGGGCTGCGGCAAGTCCACGCTCCTCTCGATTCTTGGCCTGCTCGACACGCCCACGGAGGGCAACTACCTGCTCAATGGCCGTCCGGTGCAGGGGCTCACGCTTCCCGAGCGCGCCCGCATCCGCAATCGCGAGATCGGCTTCATCTTCCAATCGTTCAACCTCATCGGCGATCTCACGGTCTACGAAAACGTCGAGCTCCCGCTCACGTATCGCGGCATGCCCGCCGGCGAGCGCAAGCAGCGCGTCGTGGAGGCGCTCGAGAAAGTCGGCATGGGGCACCGCTCGAAGCACCTGCCCTCCCAGCTCTCCGGCGGTCAGCAGCAGCGCGTCGCCGTGGCCCGCGCGTTGGCCGGGCATCCGGCGGTCCTTCTCGCTGACGAGCCCACCGGCAATCTCGACTCGAAGAACGGCGAGGCGGTCATGGATCTCCTCTCCGAACTGCACAAGGGCGGCGCGACGATCGTGATGGTCACGCACGACGCCCGCTTCGCGCGCCACGCCGACCGCACGATCCACGTGTTCGACGGCCGTGTGGTCGAGGAACAGGTCGAGACCGACCCGACCCACGCCTGACGGCGCGGGAATTACGAATCTCGAGATCCGAAGGACGAAATGAACCGGCCCCGGCACTTGTCCGGCTAACGCTTCTTCCTTCGGATTTCGGATTTCGATATTCGGACTTTTCTTCGTGCTTCACGACCTCCGTTACGCCCTTCGCCAACTCACCAAGTCGCCCGCGTTCACGTTCATCGCGCTGGTGACCCTCAGTGTCGGCATCGGCTCGGCGGCCGTCGTGTTTTCGGCGATCAATGCGCTGCTCTTCAAGCCGCTGCCGCACATCAGCCGCGCGACCGAGGAGCGCCTGCTGTATTTCTCGGAGACGAACATCGCGCACAACGACGACGACCTCGCGATCAACTACCTCGACTTCCTCGATCTGCGAAACCGCATGACGAGCCTCGAGGGCATCTGGGTGCACTCCGACCGGACGGTGATCCTCACCGGCCAGAGCGAACCCGAGCGGCTGCTGGGCACCGAGATCAGTTTCGATGCCTTCCAGCACATGGGCGTCCAGCCGATCCTGGGGCGCGGCTTCCGCGCCGAGGACGCCGCGCCCGGCGCACCCGAGGTGACTTTGCTTGCCTACGAGCTCTGGCAGCGCCGCTTCGGCGGCGATCGCTCGGTCGTCGACACCGTCGTCACCCTCAACAACGCACCGGTCACGATCATCGGCGTCATGCCCAAGGGCTGGGGTTATCCGGATCTCACTGAGCTTTGGACTCCGTTGCGCCCCGAGCCCGGCAAGCCGGTGCAGCGTGGCTACTATCACCTCAGCGGCCGCGCCAAGCTCAAGCCCGGCGCCACGCTCGAGCAGACGCAGGCCGAGGCCGACACGATCATGGCCGGCCTCGCGAAGGAGTATCCAATGCCCAACGACGGCATCGGCGCCAAATTCCGCCCGATCCGCGAGGAGGCCGTCGAAGACTCGAAGCACCTCACGCTCCTTCTCTTCGGCGCCGTGACGTTCGTTTTCCTGATCGCCTGCGTGAACGTCGCCAATCTCCTGCTCGCTCGCGCCGTCACCCGCTCGAAGGAATTCGCCATCCGCCTCGCGCTCGGCGCCGAACGCCGACGCCTCGTGCGCCAGCTCGTCACCGAGAGCTTGGTGCTCGGTCTGGCCGGAGGCGCCGGCGGCCTGCTCGTCGGGCTGTGGGGCGTGGACGCGATGGTCGCGGCGCTCCCGCTCGAGCTTCCCTTCTGGCTGCGTTTCGACCTCGACGGCACCGTCTTCGTTTTTGTGTGCGCGCTTTCTCTGACCGCGGCGCTCGTTTTCGGACTCGTCCCGGCCCTCAAGTCGACCCAGCCCGACGTGAACACCGAGCTCAAGGAAGGCGGCCGGACCTGCGACGACTGCGGCCCGCGGACAAACCGGCTCCGCAGCGTTCTCGTCGTCGCCGAGGTCGCGCTCGCCCTGGTGCTGCTGGTTGGCGCCGGGCTCATGATGCGCAGCTTCCTGCACCTGCGCAGCATCGACCCCGGTTTCGAATCGGCCAACGTCATGACGTTTCGCGTCGGTTTTCCGCCCTCGATGACCGCCACGGACGCAGAGGCGCCGCGCCGATTTTTCGAGGCATTGCTGCCCCGGCTCGCCGCACTGCCGGGGGTCGAATCCGCCGCTGTCACGAGCACGCTGCCCGGCATCGGCGGCGAGACCAACGCGATCATTTTCGAGGGTCGCCCCGCGCCGGTGCGCGCGAGCGAGGTGCAGTATGCCCACATGCGCATCACCGGCGGATCCTATTTCCCGACGATGCGCATTCCGCTTCTCGCCGGGCGGCTCTTCGATCCGGCGCAGGACCGGGCAGGCAAGCCGCACGTCACGATCGTCGACGAAACTTTTGCCCGGACGCATTTCGGCGGCCCCGAGCAGGCCCTCGGCCGGCGCTTCCGCCTGTTCGAGCCGAACCAGATCGACGGAAAGACGCCCGAGTGGATGGAGATCGTAGGTGTTGTCGGCGCCATACGGCACGACCTGCAAAAGGACGAATTGAAACCGACCGCCTACTTCCCGCACGAGCAGGATCACGCGAACTTCATGTCCGTCGTATTGCGCACGCACAACGCCCCCGAATCGGTCATCACCGCCGCCCGCGCCGAGGTGCTCGCCGTCAACAAGGACATGCCGATCTACTACGAGCGCACACTCGACGACGTGATTCTCCGCACCGACGGCGTGTGGCAGCGGCAGTTCTTCAGTTACCTGTTCACCGTCTTCGGCGCGGTGGCCCTCTTCCTCGCCTGCATCGGCATCTACGGCGTGACGGCCTACAACGTGTCGCAGCGCACTCAGGAAATCGGCGTGCGCATGGCGCTCGGCGCGCAGCCCGGCGAAGTCATCCGCATGGTGATCCGCCGCGGCATCACGCTCGTCACTTGGGGGCTCGGCACGGGCTTCGTCGCGGCATTCCTGCTGGCCAATCTCCTCGCGGGCGTCCTCTACGGCGTGTCGCCGCACGATCCGCCGACGTTTGCCGCCGTCCCGGCGCTGCTCGGTTTCGTCGCTCTCCTCGCGTGCTACCTGCCTTCGCGGCGCGCCACGCGCATCGCGCCGGTCATCGCGATGCGGGGCGCGTAGTCGCGTGCGGATTTCGGATTGAAAACCGCTGAGGGAACCCAGCGAAACTTTCCACAAGCCGACCGGCCAATCCGTATTTCCATTCCGCATTCCGCACTTCCCATGCTCTCCGACCTGCGTTTCGCCTTCCGCTCGCTGCACCAGGCGCCCGGCTTTGCACTCACCTCGATCTTCACGCTCGCGCTCGGCATCGGCGCGACGACGGCGATCTTCTCGGTCCTGTACGCGGTTCTGCTGCGCCCGTTCCCCTACCCTGAGTCGGAGCATCTCGTCCTGCTCTGGCAAAAGGGGCCGCAGATGGAGATGTCGATCTCGTGGCCGACGACCCAGGACTGGGTGCGCGAGCAGCGCACGTTCAGCGCGCTCGCGGTGCACCGGCGCGACCGTTTCAACCTCTCCGATCCCGGACAACTGCCAGAAAACATCACCGGCGCCTACGCTTCACCCGACCTTTTTGCCGTCGGCGGACTGGCACCGCTGCGCGGCCGCTATTTCAGCGCCGAGGAAAATACTCCCGGAGCCCCGCCGGTCGCCGTCATCTCCGAAACGCTGTGGGAACGCCGCTTCGGCCGCCGCGAAAATATCGTGGGAGAACTGATACCCGTCGACGGCGTGAAACGCACGGTCGTCGGCATCGCGCCGGCCGGGCTCAAGCTCCCGCGCCTCGCCGAACTGTGGGTGCCGATCGCTCCCTACGCCGCCATGCAGGAGGGATGGCAGTCCCGCGGCAACAATCCCGGACTCTACAGCACCGGGCGACTCAAGCCCGGCGTCTCGCTCGAACAGGCGGCGGCCGACCTGGAGCGTATCTACACCGGGCTGCGTCAGGCCCATCCGAACGATCTCGGGGGCGTGTCCGCAAAACTCACCGCCTTTCAGGAGTATCAGACACGCGACTACCGCACGGGCTTGTGGGCGCTGCTTGGCGCCACGTTTTTCGTGCTGGCGATCGCCTGCGCCAATGTCGCGGGGCTCTTCATCACGCGCGGCATGCAGCAGCAGCGCGACTACGCCGTGCGGTCCGCCCTCGGGGCCTCGCGCGGCCGCCTGATCGCGCAGATGTTGCTGCAGTCGTTGCTTGTTTCGCTCGCCGGCGGCGCGCTCGCCCTCGTGATCGCCCACGCCGGGCTCGACGCGATCCGCGCCGTCGTCCCGGAAAACACGTCGCGGTTCCAAGAGATCGCCGTCAACGGCTGGGTGCTGGCCTTTGCCGTCGCGATCGCCGTGGGTGCGGGTGTGCTGGCCGGACTCTGGCCCGCTCTGAAACTTGCACGGGCCGATGTCCGCAGTGCGTTGCACGCGAACAGCCGCGGCACCACCAGCGGCACGCGGGCGCGGCGCTGGCTCGTCGGGGTGCAGGTCGCCCTCACGCTCGTGCTCCTCAGCACGAGCGGACTGATCCTGCGCAGCCTGCAGCGCATGCAGGATGCCCCGCTCGGCTTCGATCCTTCGTCGACGCTCACCTTCTCGATTTCGCTTCCTCAGACGCGCTACAACGACACGCAGGCCCGCGACTTTTTCCTCCGCGCCGCCGAACGCGTCGCCACGCTGCCCGGCGTCGTCAGCGCCGCCGTCAACACCACGCCCGTACTTGACACCGGCTGGCAGTCGAGCTTTGCCGTCGAGGGCATTCACCAGCCCGACGAGACCAACAAGCCGCTCGCCGAGATGGGCATCGTGAGCGACGACTACTTCAAGACGCTGCACGTGCCGCTCCTCAAGGGCCGCGCCTTCGATGCGCGCGAGGCCGCCGGCCCCAAGGCCGTGATCGTAGACGAAGCGTTCGTGAAGCGTTTCTTCCCCAACGACGATCCGCTGGGCAAGCGCGTCCACTGGGGCTACTCGACCAAGCCCGAGGACAACTGGTTCACGATCGTCGGCGTCGTCCCAACCCTCCGGGTCTACGGCTACGGCGAGGAACCTGTCCGCCCGCAGGCCTATTGGTCGTTGCGCCAGTTCGGCTGGACGCAGAAAACGATGCTCGTGCGCACCGCGTCGAGTCCCCGCACGCTTGAGCGTCCGCTGCGCGAATTGTTCACCGGTCTCGATCCCGAGATCGCGCTGTTCGGCCTCTCTACGTTGCAGGAGGAGGTCGAGTCGACCTACGAAAACACGACACTCCAGTCGCTGCTCCTCACGATCTTCGCCGGTCTCGCGCTCCTCCTCGCGCTGACCGGCCTCTACAGCGTGGTCGCTTACGGCGTGGCGCTGCGCCGCCGCGAAATCGGCGTGCGCATGGCGCTCGGTGCGCTGGGGCGCGACGTCGTGGCGCTCATGCTGCGCCAGGGACTCGTGCCGCTCGGAGTCGGCCTCCTCGCGGGCGCGGCGGGCACCCTGCTCGCCGTGCGGGCGATCGCCAGCCAGCTGTATCAAGTTTCACCCTACGACCCGTGGACTCTCCTGGTGACGGCGGCGCTGTTGATCGCCGCCGCCACCTTCGCCTGCTGGTGGCCGGCGCGCCGGGCGGTGCGCATCAACCCGGTCGAAGCGTTGCGCAGCGAATAGGCGGCCCGCGCATGCGCGCATTTACCCGTCCCATTCCCGGGACGGCGCCTTCTCGGGAATGGGCGGCCCCAGTCGCCCAGCAAAACCAGGCTTCTCCGCTTTCATCTGGCCCATAGCATCTTATGTTTGACGTAGCCGGCTGGCATGGCCCGTGCGAAGGAGGAAGAGCCACCCACCCCTCGTCCCAGCCAACCATGACCATCGAAAGCGTCGTTCAGGACCTGCGCATCGGCCTAAGGGTCCTCGTCAAGGAAAGATCCTTCTGCGCCCTCGCCGTCGGTGTGCTCGCCCTCGGTATCTGCGCCGTCACTACCCAATTCAGCGTCGTCAACGGTGTGCTGTTGCGAGCCTTCTCGTTTCGCGACGCCGACCGGCTCGTCGACATCCAGATCGTCGACCCGACTAATTTCAATCCGACCAACTTCAACAGCCGCCTCACCACCGCGGATTTTGCCGATCTCCGCGACCAGCAGACGTCCTTCGAAGACTTCGTCGGCTATCTCAATGGTTCCACGGTCAATCTCACCTACAACGGGCAGCCCAAGCGCCTCCAGGGCGGCTACATCACGCACGACTTCTTCAAGGCCCTCGGCGTCGCGCCCGTGCTCGGACGCGACTTCCTGCCCGAGGAGGACCGCTCCGGCGTCAACAAGGCGGTCATCCTCAGCGATGCGCTCTGGCGCAGCGAATTCGGCGGCGACCGCGACGTCATCGGCAAGGCGGTCCGCGTCAACGGCCGCGCCGGAACGATCGTTGGGGTGATGCCGCCGAAATTCAACTTCCCGACCAACGAGCAGCTCTGGGTCCCCGTCAACGCCGAGTTTCCCGTGCGGGACCGCAATGACCGCGGGATCAACTTCATCGCCATCATCGCGCGCCTGAAGCCCGGGGTGACGATGGACCAGGCGCAGGCCGAGGTCACCAGCATCGCCAAGCAGTTTGCCGAGGCGTATCCCGACACCAACAAGCAGTTCACGCTCGGCTACGTACGCCCGCTCATCGCCGCCTTCACCGGCGGCCCGCTCGCCGGCCTGCTCTACACGATGCTGGCGTTCTGCGTGGGCGTGCTGCTCATCGCCTGCGTCAACGTGATGAACATGCAGTTCGCCCGCGCCACCCTGCGTGCGAAGGAGCTCGCGATCCGCTCCTCGCTCGGCGCGACTCGCGCCCGCCTCATCCGACAGATGCTCACCGAGAGTCTGGTCGTGGCCTCGATCGGCGCGGTCATCGGCGTGCTGCTCGCCCTCTACGCGACCGACCTGCTCAACGACACGCTGCGCAATCTCCCGAACCCGCCGCCGTCGTGGATGACGTTTGACGTCGATGGCCAGGTGCTCACCGCCATCGTCGCCGCCACCCTCCTCTCCGCGCTCGTCTCGGGCCTCGTCCCCGCGTGGCTCTCCTCGCGCGCCAACGCGATCGACGTGCTCAAGGAGGGCGGCCGCGGGAACACCAGCCGCTCCGTCAGCCTGATCACGCGCGGCCTCGTCGTCCTCCAGATCTTCGTCACGTCGGTCCTGCTCATCGGCGCGCTGCTGCAGCTTCAATCCATCCTCCGCCAGCAGCGCGTCGATCACGGTTACGACACGACGGCGATCCTCACCGGCCGCATGGGGTTGATGGAGGGCGATTATCCGGATTCCGCGACGCGTCAGGTGTTCTACGAGCGGCTGCTGCGCGAGCTGCGCGCCACGCCGCAATTCGAGGCGGTCGCCCTCACCAACCGTTTCCGCATGGTCTTTTCCAACAACGGCCCGATCGAGATCGAGGGCAGGGACTACAAGACCGACTCCGATCGCACGACGGCGGAGGTCGAGAACATCTCCGCCGGGTATTTCCAGGCGCTCGACGTCCGCCTTCTCGAGGGGCGCGACTTCACCGACGTCGACTCCGACCAGCGCGAGCCCGTCGCGATCGTGAACGCGAAGTTCGCCCAAAAGCACTTCGGCAACGAAAGCGCCCTCGGCCGCCGCTTCCGCACAATCCAGCAGAACGGCACCAATGCCGGCCCGTGGCGCACGATCGTCGGTGTCGTATCCAATGTCCGGATGCAGAACCCGTTCAACAACCGGAGCGACGGCAGCGGCTTTTATGTGCCGTATTTTTCCGCGCCCTTCGGCCCGCTCGCTCCCGCCCCGCTCGCCCAGCAGTTCGGCACCGCCGTCGTGAAACCGCGGGGCGGTCAGCGGCCCGAGGCCCTCGCCTCGGTGCTGCAGAATGTCGTGAACAAGGTCGACCCGAACCTTCCGCTGTATTTCGTCACCACGCCCAAGGTCGCCCTCGACGGATTCCTCGCCCAGAACAAGGTCGTCGCGACGATGTTCGGCATTTTTGGCGGCATTGCCGTGCTGCTCGCCTCCGTCGGTCTCTATGGCGTCATGTCCTTCTCGGTCAACCAGCGCACCCAGGAATTCGGCGTGCGCATGGCGCTCGGCGCCGACGGTACAAACATCCTGCGGATGGTTTTATATCAGGGCCTGCTGCAGCTCGTGATCGGACTCACGCTCGGCCTGGGGCTCGCGCTCTTGATCGGCACCCTCGGCGAACAGGGCATCTCCAACGTCGTGCCGCAGATCAGCCCGCGCGACCCGCTCACTTACACGGCCGTTGCCTTCGGTCTCGCGCTCGTCGCTCTCGTTGCGACCCTCGTCCCCGCCCGCCGCGCCACGCGCGTCGATCCCATGATCGCGCTGCGCGCAGAATGACCGGCAGGCCATAAGCGATAGGCGATAAGCTTTAGGCCGGTACCTCCGAACATCCGAAACCCGCTTACCGCTTACAGCCTATAGCCTACCGCAATCCGCATTCCCTATGCTCCTCGAGACCTTCCTCCAAGACATCCGCATCGGCCTGCGCGTCCTGATGAAGGAACGGGCGTTCTGCCTCCTCGCCGTTCTGGTCCTCGCGCTCGGCATCTCCGGCGTCACGACGATGTTCAGCGTGATCGATGGCGTGCTGCTGCGCGGCATGCCGTTTCCCGAGCCCGCGCAACTCGTCGACGTGCAGTGGCGCGACCCAAAGCAGCCGCCCGAGGTCACCACCAATCTCCTGCCGGCCGACTATTTCGAGCTGCGCACGCTGCAGACGTCGTTCTCCGATTTCGCGGCCTACCTGAATCTCTCGACCGTCAACATCACGATCAAGCAGACGCCGCAGCGGCTGCAGGGCGCGTACGTCACGGAGAACTTTTTCTCCATCCTCGGCGTGAAGCCCGCGCTGGGCCGCGATTTCACCGCCGCCGACAACGTGCCCGAAGCACCGCGCGTGGCTCTCATCAGCCACACGGTCTGGCAACGCGACTTCAACCGCGATCCCGGCATCGTGGGCCAGGGCGTGCGCATCAACGGTCGCGCGGCCACGATCATCGGCGTGATGCCGCCGGGCTTCGCCTTCCCGCAACAGGAGCAAATCTGGCTGCCGCTGTTCAACACGTTCGCGCCGCAGTCCCGCAACTTCCCCGTCGCCGTCGGGCTCGGCATCGCCGCCGCGCCCAACGTCGGCATCCTCGCCCGCCTCAAACCCGACGTCACCCTCGGCCAGGCCAGGCAGGAGTGGGATGCCCTGGCCGCGCGCTTCGCGACGATGTATCCGGAGACGAACAAGCTCTTCACCGAGGCCTCGGTGCGCCCGCTCGTGCACACGTTCGTCGGACGCAACCAGCGCATGATGCTCTACATCATGTTTGGCGCGGTGGTGGGCGTGCTGCTGATCGCGTGCGTGAACGTCATGAACATGCAGTTCGCGCGGACCACGCTACGGCAGAAGGAGCTCGCGGTGCGCAACGCGCTCGGCGCCACCCGCGGGCGGCTCGTTCGCCAGATGCTGACGGAAAACGTCCTGCTCGCGAGCTTGGGCGGGGGCGGCGGCGTGCTGCTTTCGCTCTACGCGCTGGACTTGTTCCGCGATGCGCTGGCCGTGCAACAGCCTCCGCCGCCGTTCTGGATCCGCTTCGAGATCGATCCGCGCGCACTCATCTTCACCGTCGGCATCGCCATGCTCGCGGCGATCCTGTCCGGCCTGCTGCCGGCCTTCATCGCCTCGCGCGCCCAGGCGTCCGACGCCCTCAAGGACGCCGGGCGGGGCAACACCAGCCGCGCGGCCAACGCAGTCACGCGCCTGCTCGTCATCAGCCAGATCAGCCTCACGTGCGCGCTGCTCGTTCTCTCCACGCTCGTGATCCGCTCCGTCGTCAACCAGCAGCGAATCGACTACGGCTACGACACGTCCGCCGTGCTCGCGGCGCGCGCCGGATTGTTTTCCACCGACGACTATCCGACCGCCGAAGATCGCCAGAAATTCTACGATCGCGTCCTCCGCCAGTTGCGGGCCACTCCCGGCATCGAGGCAGCCGCCGTCACCTCGCGCTTCCGCATGATCGTCGGCGGCAACGGCGCCTACGAAATCGACGGCGTCGCTTACGCCAGCGAGCGCGACCGGCCGCAGGGTTCGTTCGAAAACGTGAGCGAGGGTTACTTCGCCACGCTCGGCTTGAAGGTCATCGAGGGTCGCGACTTCACCGTCGACGACAACGATGCGCGCCAGCCGGTCGCGATCGTCAGCGCCTCGTTTGCCCGCAGGCATTTTGGCAACGAGAGCGCGCTCGGCCGCCGCGCCCGGCCGTTCACTCCCAACAATCCCGGCCCGTGGCGGACCATCGTCGGCGTCGTGCCCGACACGGTGATGCAGGCGCCGCCCTTCAGCCCGCAGGTCAACACCGTCGGGATGTTCATTCCGCTGAACGTGGTCACGCCGCCGTTCGCCACCATCCTCGCGCGGCCGGCCGGCGGATCACCGCAGGCCATCGACGGCTTGTTGCGCCGGACCATCGCATCCGTCGACCCCGATCTGCCGCTCTATTTCGTCGAGATGCCACGGCAGAGCCATGACGAGGTGCTCGCGCAGAACCGGATCCTCGCGACAATGTTCAGCCTGTTCGGAGGACTGGCCACGGTGCTCGCCGCGGTCGGCATGTATGGCGTCATGGCGTTCGCCGTCAGCCAGCGCACCCAGGAATTCGGCGTGCGCATGGCGCTCGGCGCCGATCGCAGCCGGATCGTGACGATGGTGCTCGGCCAGGGCGGAGTGCAACTGCTCATCGGGCTCGGCCTCGGCCTGCTGGGCGCCATCCTGCTCGTGCTTTGGTTCACGGGCGCATATGCCGGACTGTTCTTTGGCGTGAACCGCTTCGATCCCACCATCTACGGCGGTGTCGTCCTGCTGCTCTCCGTCGTGGCGGCCATCGCCTGCTGCGTGCCCGGACTGCGCGCGACACGGGTCGATCCGATGACCGCGCTGCGCGCGGAATAAGCGATAGGCGATACGCAATCGGCAATAAGCTCCGAACCTCTCTCCCAATCTTCCGCTCAACGCCTGCCGCCTAAAGCCTACAGCTTGCCGCCATGCGCTTCGCCTTCCGTTCACTGCTGAAATCGCCGGGCTTCACAATCACCGCACTCGTGACGCTCGCGCTCGGCATCGGCGTGAACACTGCGATGTTCAGCGTCGTCAACGTCTTCCTCCTCCAGCCCGCGCCCTACCCGCAACCCGATCGTCTCGTCCGCGTTTTCCGCACGTCGCCGCAATCAAAAACCTGGCCGCACTCGGCACCTGATCTCGACGACGCCCGCGCCCAAGGTCGGGTTTTCGATTCGCTTACCGCGTTTCAGTGGTGGGCGTTCAGTCTTTCCGAGGCCGGTCAGCCCGCCGAACGCCTCCGCGGCGTCCTCGCCTCCGCCGATCTTTTCGCCACCCTCGGCGTCCAGCCCGCCCTCGGCCGCGCCTTCACCGCCGAGGAACAACAGCCCGGCCGCGATCAGGTCGTGATTCTCACCGACGCGCTCTGGCGCAGTCGCTATGGCGCGGATCCGAACATCATCGGCCGCACTATCCGCGTCGACGGTGCCAGCCAGACCGTCATCGGCGTCATGCCCGCTAGTTTCGCGTATCCACTTTTCTGGGGCAGACTCGACGCCATCCGCCCGCTCGTCCTCGCCGCCGACTGGCAGCGCGAGCGCGATAATCACTGGCTCGGCGCGATCGCCCGCCTCGCGCCCGACGTCCCCCTCGCCCAGGCGCAGGCCGCGATGGACACGATCGCCGCGCGTCTCGCCGGGCAGTATCCAGATTCCAACGCCGCCACCGGTCTCCGCTTGGTGTCGTTGCACAAGACGGTCATGGACGAAACCGGCCGCAACGTCTCCTGGCTCACGCTCGGCCTCGCCGGCTTCGTCCTCCTGATCGCCTGCGCCAACCTCGCCAATCTCCAGCTGGCCCGCGGTTCCGCGCGCGCCCGCGACTTCGCCGTCCGCGTCGCGCTCGGCGCCTCCCGCGCGCAGCTCATGCGCCAGCTCCTCGTCGAAAACGTCCTCCTCGCCCTCGCCGGCGGCGGGCTGGGCGTGCTCCTCGCCGTCTGGCTCAACGACGTACTTCTGACCCGGTTCGACATAGCTGGCGGTCTCAGCGCGGCGATTCCGCTCGACTGGTCCGTGCTCGCGTTCGCCCTCCTCGTTTCGTTCGTCGCAGGCCTGCTCTCCGGCGTCGTGCCCGCGTGGCTCGCCGCGCGGGTCGACGTGAACACCTCCCTCAAGTCCCAGGCGCGCGGCTCCACGGGCGACCGCTCGCGTCACCGCCTCCGGCACGCCCTCATCGTCGCCGAGATCGCCTTCGCTCTCGTGCTGCTCGCCGGCGCCGGCTTCTTCATCCGCGGCCTCCAGCGCTTCGCCGCTCGCGATCCCGGTTGGCAGACCGCCGGTCTCCTCACCGGCGTCGTCACGCTCCCGGACTCGTTGCCCACCGATCGTTACGCGAACCAGGCCACCCGCCGCGCGTTCTACGATCGCCTACTCGACCGCGTCAGCGCCCTCCCAGGCGTCGAACACGCCTGCCTCGCCTCCACGCTGCCCATTCACTCCTTCTACGGCTCGCGCAACTTCGCGGTGGAAGGCCGACCCAACCCACCCCGCGGCCAGGAGCCGCTCGCCCACTACGCCGTGGTCGCGGGCGACCTCTTCAACACCATCGGGCTTCAGCTTGTCGAAGGCCGTCTCTTCCCGGAAAACCTCCGCGCCGACAGTCCGCGCTACGCCGTCATCAACGAGACGATGGCCCGACACTTCTGGCCTCACGAGAGCGCCCTCGGCAAGCGCATCGGCGGCACCGATACGAAGCAGCGCAACTGGACCGAAATCATCGGCGTCGTGCGCGACGTGGGCTTCGTCGCCAATCTCGGCATACCCGAGACGCGCTACCAGCTCTACACCCCACTCGTGCAGGAACCCTGGGGCTACCTCACCATCGCGCTGCGAGCCCGCCATCCTGAACTCCTCGCCGAACCGCTGCGCCGCGCCGTCGCCGAGCTCGACCCCGACCTCCCCGTCGCCGACCTCCACACCATCGACCAGGCCGTCGATAACGCGCAGCACAATCTTCGCATCGCGAACCAGCTCCTCGCCGGCTTCGCCGTCCTCGGCCTCGTGCTCGCCGCCCTCGGCCTCTACGGCGTGATCTCCACGCTCGTCGTCCAGCGCACCCCGGAGTTCGGCATCCGCCTCGCGCTCGGTGCGCAGCGCGGGGACGTCCTCCGGCTGGTCCTCGGCAAGAGCCTTTCCCTCGCCGCACTCGGTTCCGCGCTCGGCATCGCGGGCGCCGCCGGCCTCGTTTACTTCCTCGGCAAGCTCATGCCCGGCCTGCCCGGCGCCGATCCGCTTGTCCTCACCGCGATCGTGGCCCTCCTCCTCGTCGTCGCCCTCGCCGCCTGCTGGCTGCCGGCGCATCGCGCCACCAAAGTCGACCCGCTCACCGCGCTCCGCGCGGAGTGACCAATCTTTCTCTTTCTTCTTGATCTTTCTCCCCCTTCTTCGCGGCCGGACAAACCTCCTGACGAAAGAGAAAGATTTCTGAATTCCACATTCCAAAACTCGCACCTCGCACTCCGCATTTCCACCATGCCCATCGCCCTCCGCACTCTTCTCAAAACGCCCGGCTTCACGCTGGTGGCCGTGCTTGCGCTCGCCCTCGGCATCGGCGCCAACACGGCGATCTTCTCCGTCGTTTACGGCGTGCTGCTGAAGCCGCTGCCCTTTCCCGACCAGGAGAAACTCGTCCTCATCCGCGAGTGGTCGGAGCAGGTGCCGGGCATGTCCGTGAGCTACCCGAACTTTCTCGACTGGCGCGCGCGGCAGCAGAGCTTCACCGCCATCGGCGTCATCCGCGGGCAGTCGTTCAATCTGACCGGCGGCCACACCGCCGAACGCGTCGCGGGCGGACTCGCCACCCATGACGTGTTCGCCGCGCTGCAGGCCCAGCCGCTGCGCGGGCGGCTCTTCACCGCCGCCGACGACCGCCCCGGAGCCGAGCCGACCGTGCTCATCCGCGAGAGCCTCTGGCAACGCCGCTTCGGCGGAAGCGACTCCGCCATCGGCGCGACGCTTCAACTCAACGGTCGCACCGCCACGGTCATCGGCGTACTGCCCGACGCCGTGCGCATCCCGTCGCCTCAAGCCGAGGTGTGGGAGCCGCTCGGCCTTTCCGTCGACCAGCCGGTGTATCAGCACCGCGACAACCATCCCGGACTCACCGCCGTCGCGCGTCTGAAACCGGAGGTGACGCCCGACATGGCCGACCGCGAGATGCGCGACATCGCCGCCCAGCTCGCCCGGGAGTATCCAGAAACCAATACAGGAACATCCGTCGTCCTGCAGTCCCTCGCCGACCGCGTGTTCGGAGACGTGCGGCCGATGCTCTTCCTCCTGCTCGGCGCGGCCGGCTTCGTGCTGCTCATCGCCTGCGCCAATGTCGCCAACCTCCAACTCGTCCGCGCCCACGGCCGCGCACGCGAGTTCGCCATCCGGGCGGCGCTTGGCGCCGGTCGCGGGCGCGTCGTGCGGCAGTTGATCGTCGAGAGCCTGCTGCTCGGCGCGCTCGGCTGCGTCGCCGGCGTGCTGCTCGGCCAGTGGGCGCTCGACGCCCTGCGCGCCGTCCTGCCCGTCAATCTCCCCCGCCTCGACGAGGTCGAGCTCAACGGCTGGGTGCTCGCCTTCGCGGCCGCGGCCAGCGTTCTCACCAGCATCGCCTCCGGCCTCGTCCCGGCCGTGCATATGTTGAAACAGGACTTGCGTGAGACGCTCGCCCAGGGACCGCGCAGCGGCGGCGGCGCCTCCGGCAACCGCTGGCGCTCCGGTCTGATCGTCGCGGAATTCGCCCTCACCTGCGTGCTCCTCGTCGGCGCCGGTCTGATGCTGCGCACGCTCGCCAAACTCCACCAGGCCGATCCGGGTTTTGCCACCGAGCGCATCGTCACCTTCGGCTGGGATCTGCCCCGCGAGGCCGACGTCGATACCTCCGCGCGTGTCGCCCTGCTCGACCGCGTGCTCAGCCGCCTCGAGGCGTTGCCGGGCGTGCGGGACGTCGCCTTCGTCGATCCGCTTCCCCTCGCCGGCGGCTACCACAATAGCGGCAACCAGGAGGGCTACTACGTCGAGGGCACGCCACCGCCGGATGCCGGACGCGCCCCCTCCGCCGAGCGGATCCAGATCAGCGGCGGATACTTCGCCACCATGCAGATCCGCCTGCTCGCGGGCCGCACGTTTGACCAACGCGACACCGAACGTTCGCCCAAGGTCGTGATCGTCGACGAGGATTTCGTCGCGAAGAACTTCCGCGCCGGCGAAAACCCCGTCGGCCGGCGCATCGCCTACGGCAGCCGTCCGCCCAAGCTCCCTTCCGACTGGCTGGAGATCGTCGGCGTCGTCTCCCACATCCAGAATTACACCATCGGCGATCCGACGCGCGAACAGACTTACATCCCGCACACGCAACACCGTCCATGGAGCGAGGCGTTCGTCGTGCGCACCGACCTCGAGCCGGCCGCGCTGACCTCGTCGCTGCGCTCGACGATGGCCGGGATCGCCCCGGACCTGCCGATCTTCGAGGTGTCCACGATGGACGAGCGCTTCGACGCCAGCATTTCCACGCACCGGCTCACGATGATGCTGCTCGGCACCTTCGCCGGGCTCGCGCTCCTCCTTGCCGCGGTCGGGCTGTATGGAGTTTTAAGCTACAGCGTCGGCCAGCGCACGCGCGAGATCGGTGTGCGCGTGGCGCTCGGCGCCCAGACGGGCGACGTCGTCGGGATGGTGGTCCGGCACGGTTTCAAGCTCGCCGGCGTGGGGCTGCTGATCGGGATCGCGGCCGCCCTCGCCCTCACGCGCCTCCTGCGTTCGGTGCTTTACGGCGTGTCGCCGTTCGACCCCGCGAGCCTCGCCGCCGTGGCCGTCGTCCTCACGCTCATCGCCATCGTCGCCTGCTGGCTCCCCGCCCGCCGCGCCGCGCGCGTCGATCCGGTCACGGCGCTGCGCGCGGAATGAGCGATAAGCAATCGGCGATAGGCAATAAGCTCCGAGCCCTCTCTCCCAAACTTCTGCTTAAAGCCTACCGCTTAGCGCCTACAGCTTACCGCTATGAAACTCGCCCTCCGCCAGCTTGCCAAAGCCCCGGGCTTCACTGCCGCGATCGTGCTCACGCTCGCTCTCGGGATCGGCGCCAACACGACGATCTTCAGCGTCGTCAACGCCACCTTCCTGCGCGCCCTCCCCTACGCCGACTCCGGCCGCCTCGTCGCGCTCAGCGAGCACAGCACGACCTTCGACGAGATGTCCGTCTCGTATCCAAACTTCCTGGACTGGTGCGCGCAGCAGGATGTCTTTTCGTCGCTCGCCATCTTCAAGATCGACTCGGCGAAACTAAAGACC
>DASWVO010000306.1:0-8661 GCA_036406235.1 Opitutaceae bacterium | reverse complement strand
CCGCAGAACACTCGTCGAGAAAGGCTCCGGCGCGCGCGTGGTCGGCCAGGAGGGCATCGACCGCTTCTCTGAGTTCCGCGTCGCAGGCCCGCAGGAGATACGCTTCCCGCTCGGCGGCATCGGAAATCTCGATGGCCCGATAAAAAATCTCGTGCTCGCTCGGGGAGGGCTCGCTCATCAGGTCTTCCGCGCGATCCAGCGCATCAACCAGACCTTGGCGAAGGCCCAGTAACGCTCGACACTGCGCTCGCTCATTTCGAGCTCTTCGGCAATCTCCGGCGTCGTCAGGCCGGCAAAAAAGCGCGCCACGACTACCCGGGCATGAACCGGGTGGACTTGTTCGAGCTCGGTAATGCCCTCGTCAATGAGCAGGAGGTTTTCGGAGGACGTCACCGTGGCAACAAACTCCGGGTTCTCGTGGCTCAGCCCAGCGGGCCTGCGCCGACTCAACCGGCGCCGGGCGTGATCGATGAGAATCCGGCGCATCGTGAGAGAAGCGCTCGCGAGGAAATGACCGCGATCTTGCCAAGAGCGATCCTGATCCCGCAGTCGTAGCCAGGCTTCATGCACCAACTCTGTGGGCTGCAACGTATGCCCCGGCGCCTGGCGCGCCATGCGGCTCGCCGCGATGCGACGCAACTCCTGATAGATTTCCCGGTTGACCGGACACGGACTGTGAAGGTCGAGGGGCGAAGGCTCGCGAGTTGCCGGAGGCGATTTCATGGGGCCAGGGATCTTCGCCGCTACTCAGAAGCCTGGAGCCACGACAGGCAAGTGTGGCGGCAAGTGCGCCGTCTTGGATTTCGCCAATGGGCGACATCTGGAAGTGCCGGGAAGATACAGGTGGGGTGAGGCGTCCTCGCCGAGGCGCGGCGGCTCACCGGGACGGTTCGCCCCTGCCTAGCAGCCGAGGCTCGCCCGCCTCCGGCGGGTAACGAGGCGACCGGTGAACGACGATCACCAGCCTCCTTACGTCGGCCGCTACAGAATGTCCGACAACGTTGGGCAAAAATAGTTGGCGGGTTTTGCCGGGGCTTTCCGTAAAGGGAGACAAGGGAGCGATTCCGAGCGGGATCCGCGGCGGCAATCGCTCCTCCTCCTCTCCTCAAGCGAACCTTGCATGAAACCCTATCCTCGCATCGCCCTCGTCATCGCCATCGCCCTGCTGGGCGGAATGCTGTCGGCCGCGGCACGTTCCGGGCTCGACGCCAATGGGCACATCCAGACGGTCGTTTCGCCCCAGGCGGAAGTATTCACCTTTTCACGACTCGAAAACGGCGTCCAGTTCGCGGTCAACGGCGTCATCAAGACCGTAGTCTTCCACGGGCCGGGCATCGTCCGCGTGAACGCTCATCTCGGCCGCACCCACACCGCGCAGCCCAGCCTCGCGATTGTGGCGCCACCGACGGCGGTGGCGTTCACCGTGCAAGATGCGCCCGAGACGCTCGCCATCACGGCGGAGAAGCTGCGCATCGCCGTAAACAAGAGGACGGGAGCGCTCACCTTTTACGGCGCCCACGGGCAGGAACTCACCCGGGAACGCGCCGAGGATCCGAGCGAAATCAAGGAGGTGCGAATCGCCGGCGCGCCCACCTACGAGATCCGGCAGACGTTCACGCTCGCGCCGGAGGAATCCCTGTATGGTCTCGGCCAATACAACCGGCCTTACATGGATTACCGGGGACAGGAGGTGCTGCTCGTCCAGACGAACATCGGCACGGTCGTGCCGTTCATGATCTCGACCAGGCGCTACGGCATCCTCTGGGACATGTATTCGAAGATGACCTTCAAGGACGACGCACGCGGTGCCTCGCTCTGGGCTGAGAGCGCGCCAGCCGGCATCGACTACTACTTTGTCGCCGGCGAAACGATGGATGGTGTGATCGCGGGCTATCGGGAGCTGACCGGCGCGGCGCCGATGTTCCCGAAGGCGGCGTTCGGCCTCTTCATGAGCAAGGAGCGCTACCAGACACAGGACCGGCTCATCGAGGTTGTGCGCAGCTTCCGGAAGGAAGGCTTCCCGATCGATTTCATCGTGCAGGACTGGCAATACTGGGGCGGCGACAAGGACGGAACCTGGAGCGGTATGATTTGGAACCAGGAGCGCTTCCCCGACCCTGTCGCGCTCACCCGGACGTTGCACGACGAGCTGCACGTGAAGCTTATGAATTCGATCTGGCCCTCGGTCGGCCACGACACGGAGCTGGCGCACGAGCTCGATGCGAAGGGGCTGCGCTTTGCGCCGCTGCACTGGATCTCGAAAAAGGCGCGCGTCTACGACGCATTCAGCGCTGAAGGCCGGGCGATCTACTTCAAACACATCAAAAAAGGCCTGCTCGATGTCGGCGTGGACGCCCTTTGGATGGACGGTACCGAGGTCGAGGTTGGCGGGGCGTGTCACGATCCGGCCGAGGTCGAGCGCGACATCAAGAATCTCGGACAAAACGCGATGGGCGATTTCACGCGCTACCTGAATCCGTACACCCTCCTGACGACGAAGGGCACCTACGAGGGCCAGCGCGCCACGAGCCACAAACGCGTTTTCACGCTCACGCGTTCGGCTTGGGCGGGCCAGCAGCGTTATGCCGCGCTTCCCTGGTCGGGCGACACGACCGCGAGTTGGGAAACCCTCCGAAACCAGATCTCGGGCGGCATCAACATCGCCATGGCCGGCCTCCCGTATTGGACGCAGGATACCGGCGGCTTTTTCGTGAACTATCCCCAGGGCGAGCGAAACCCGGAGTATCAGGAACTTTTCGCCCGATGGAACCAGTTCGCGATCTTCAACCCGATCTACCGTATCCACGGAACCAGTATCGAGCGCGAACCCTATCTCTTCAAGACGCTCGCGCCCGAGATCTATCGCTCACTGCTCACGGCGGCCCAGCTCCGCTACGAACTGCTCCCGTACCTTTACTCGCTCGCCTGGCAGAGCACCGCCGATGCCTACACGATGATGCGCGGCCTGCCGATGGACTTTCCCGACGATCCCAAGGTTCGCAAAACAGACGACGCCTTCATGTTCGGTCCGGCATTTCTCGTCCATCCGATCACCCGCGCGATGTACCACCTGAGCGATCCACCGCCGACGACGATCCCGGCCGAGGTGCTCCAGACTCCGGAAGGTCAGCCGGGGCTCGCCGTCCAGTACTTCGACGGATTGGACTTCGACCGCCCCGCGGGTCGAACTGTTGACGTGAAACTGGAGCACACATGGCCGGGGCCTCCGCTCGCCAATCCGCCGCCCGGCCTCACCGGCTTCGATAATTTCTCCGCGCGTTGGGAAGGCACTCTCACCGCGCCTGAAGACGGTGAATACGAGTTTGGCGTCGAATATGATGACGGCGCTCGACTCTTCCTCGACGGCAAACTCGTGGTGAACGACTGGGGCTTTGGCCCGAAACGTTATCGCAGCGCCAAGGTCTCGCTCGCGAAAAACCAGAAGCTATCCGTGAAGGCTGAGTTTCACCAAGGTCGCCAGGAACGCCACTTCCGCCTTGGATGGCGGACCCCCAGTGCGCGCCGCGCTCTGGCGAGCCGGACGAAAGCGCTGAACAACACGGTAGAGACCTACCTGCCCCAAGGTTCGGATTGGTACGACTTCTGGACCGGCGAACGCCTTCACGGCGGGCAGACGGCAACGAAAGACTGCCCACTCGACATGTTCCCCCTTTATGTCCGGGCCGGCTCCATTGTGCCGATGGGCCCGGCGCTGCAGTATGCGACCGAGCGCCCCGATGCGCCCTATGAACTTCGCATCTATCCTGGCGCCAACGCCCGGTTCACGATCTACGAGGACGACAACGAGACGTACTCCTACGAGCAGGGCGAGCGCGCGACCTACGATCTGGTCTGGGACGACGCCGCCAAAACACTCCGCATCGGCGATCGCCGTGGCTCATTCCCGGGGATGGTGGCCACCCGTGAACTCAACGTCATGCTGATCGCTCCCAAGCAAAGCGACGGAACGACGAACCTGCAGTCCGGGCCGAAGTTGATCCGCTACGACGGCAGAGCGACGGAGGTGGAGTTCCGATAAGTCTTTCACTCGAGAAGCGGACTGAGCGTCCGGACCCACAGATGATAGCCGGAGGCGTTCATATGCAGCCCGTCATCGACAAAGAGTTCCCTACGCGGCTGCCCGTCGGCATCGAGCAGCAACGTGGCGACATCCACGAAACGCCGACGCGTGTCCGCCGCGCAGTATCGGGCGACAAGCGCATTCGTTTCCGCGCACTGCGCCTGCAGCGCCCAGCGGCGCGGACTGGGTTTCACCGCAAGGAAAACGATGCGCGTGGACGGCAACGCCGCGTGGGTTTTCTCACAGAAGGCCGCAAAGCTAGCCGCAACCTCCGTGGGTTCCCGGCCCATGGCGAGGTCGTTCTCGCCGGCGTAGAACACGATCGTGCGCGGGCGATACGGGCGCACGATTGCGTCGAAGTAGTGCACACTGTCGCTCGCCTGCGAGCCACCGAATCCGCGGTTGACGACCGGATGTCCGGGGAAATCGTCGGCCAGCGTTAACCAGCCGCGGATGGTCGAGCTGCCGATGAAAACCACGCCATCACTCGGCGGAGCGCGCAGCTGGTCCTGTTGCGTGAACACTTCGATCAGTCGCGCCCAGCGTTCGGGGCCTGCAGTCTCCGGCGGGCGACCTATCTCCGCACGAAACGGCGCGGCCGGCTGTCCGTAGGCGTTGCGCAGGGTCGCCTCAAAAACGTCCGCCCAGCCGTATCTCACCCCTGCCACCTCGAACGCATACGGTATCCTGACCGCCACGTGGCGGGCGTCGGCGAGTTCCGCCTCGGCGGGGACGATGCGCCCCGCCGCATCGACCAATTCGAAGTTCCTCAGCGTTGCGCCCTGGACGACGAGTCCTCCATCCGCTCCGTTGAACTCTATGAGCAGCCGTCCCGGCTCGCGTTTGATCTCACCGCGCGTCGGCGCACGGTCTCCCGGAACCAACTCGCCGTAAACCCGGCCTCGCGCCGCCTTCGCCAGTCTCGCGCCGAGTTCGCGCATACGCTTTGGGTCAGCCTCAAAGCGCGTTCCCAAATCGACGCTCACGACCAACCCGACGCCCGGCACCTCGCCCGCCGTACGCCCCTGCGCTTCGCGGAATTTGCACACGGCATCAGCCGACGCGCTTTCGTTCGGTCCGTTGTCCCCGCGCCGCAATCCGGGCGACTGCACCACGAGAAAGGGCAAGTCGAGCCGCTCGAAGTCCGCCCGCCACCGCCTGATCATGGAAGCGAACCAGCGCGGATAATGCGCCGCGTAAGGTACGTCTTCCTCGCCTTGCGCCCAAAGCACCCCGCGCACGGAAAAGGGCGCGAGCCAGCCGACGTCGTTGCGATAGACCCGCTCGCGTTCCTCGTAGTGCTTTGTGGCGGGACTTGGGAGCCCATCGCGCACGGCGGGATCGTTCGCGACGTCGCTCCACGGCAGAAATGAAAGCACCGATGCCCTTGAGCGTCCGAGTTCGATGAGGCCGATCGGCGCGCCGGCCGTCGCGTGCAGCTCACTCCCGAAGAAATGACCGAGCGCACTGAACCGCCCAGCCGTCTCCGGCGAATCGATACGCCACGTCCGGTCGGCGGGCCTTTCACCTTCGACGTCCGTGGAAACGTTGAGCAAGCGGATGAAGCCTTCGCGCGCCGGGCTGGCGCCGTCCCCTAAAAGCGGTGGAACGCTCGGTCCGCCCGGGCGCTGGAGCATGGTTGAGGCGCCCGCGCACAGCCACACCTCGCCGATGAGCACGTCGGTGATTCGTTGTTCGTCGTTTCCGCGCGCGACGAGGACCTGCGCGGCGTGATCGGGCGCATACTTCATCGGCGCAAGCGTCACTCGCCAGCGGCCCGCCGTGTCGGCGGTCGTCGTCTGACGTTGGCCGGCAAACTCCACCGTCACGTTTTCGCCGGGCGTTCCAGTGCCCCAGACCGGCACCGCCCGATGGGCTTGCAGCACCATGTGGTCGGTGAATACCGGGGCAAGTTCGACCGCCGTCAGCGACCAGGTGGCGGAAAAACAAAGCGCCGCACCCAAGGCGCGGCGACGAAAGGTGAGAGGCCGGGTAACGCGAGGGTTCATACGAAAAGCGCCGCAACGTACCATATCGTCGTCCGGCAGACCAGCCGCGCCTGCGAGCGTTCGGTGAACACGCCGTGGCGGCGGCGCTCGACGAACGCGGGTGGATATCTTCGGTCAGCGCCGGAACTCGTCCCACAGGCGCGCGAGATACGCGCCGCGCGTCATCATGCCGTTCAACGTCTCCGTCGGAAGGCCGAGCGTGAGACGCCAGGCGTCGACTTCCGGCTGCGTGACGTTGGCGTCGGGGTTCGCATGCCACTCCGGCAGAAGCCCCTTCAAACCCATCGCCTGAATCGCCGCAAAATGCGGATGATCCGGCGCGGCGTCCCGCACGTTGAGCAGGATCGCCTTCTCGCGCAGGAGCTGTTCTTGAAGCATCGGCACATCCAGTGCGCGCAACGATTGGCCCTTCGCGATCGCCTGGCTTGCGGCCACGCCGGCGGCCTGTCCGAGCGCCATCCAGCAGGGCTCCATCCGGAGCGTGCTGTATCCGATGTGTGTCGACGATGCCGCGACGGGCACAAGAAGTCCCTCGACCTCCCGCGGCACGATCACGCGATAGGGCACGGTGTACGGCGCGGCGGGCCAGCTGAACATGCCATCGAGATTCACGCGGTCCTTCTCGCGCTTCCGCACCGCGTGCGAGTCGAGATTGTAACTCGCGGCCGTGATGCTGTCGGCATGGACCGGGGGGCGTCCGTCCGGCTCCACGGGCAGCGCATCATGCGCCGTGAAGAGGTATTCCCCGAGGATGCGGCGTCCTTCCCGCACGTAAACTTGCCGCGGGAAGTGTGCGTTGTCGGTGTACTCATCCTTCGCCAGCCCCCACTCGGAGCACAAGGCGCGGAACTCGGCCGGGAGTTCCGGATCGTTCTGCACGAACCAAAGCAGCCCGAGCGTATAGTTCTTGAGTCGCTCCGCGAAGCGGTCGCGCCAATCCCAGCCCGAAGTCGGCCACGGCCAGTTTTCTTCGGGCAGATCGGTCGAGAGAAATGCCGCGTGCTGATTGTTCGCATCGGTCTTTCCGTTCGGCAGCCGCACCATGTTCACCACGCGGCCGATGCCCTCCCACTCCATCTCCGTCCGCTCCTGACCCTCCGTCCCGGCGTGCCGCCGCAGCTTTACGTCCTCGATCAGCGAAGCGTAGTCGTCGCGGTCATACTTCGCCGGCTTCGGAATCGGAACGCGCAGGGCCGGGTTCTTCGTGAGCGGCAGTCGATAGTTGTATGCCTGGATGGCATTGTCGGCGCGGCCCGTGGTTCCTGGCGCCACGGGCCCGCGCCAATACTTGTACGCCTGCCCCGCCATGGGTTCGTTGAACTCGCGCTGGTCCTCGCGCCCGAGCCGGTAGGGCGCTCCCGCGGCCGCTGCGAGGTCGCCCTCATACGTCGCATCAATGAAGACCTTGCCCGCATAGTGCTCGATCGCTCCGGTCTCGCGGTTGAGGACGCGAATCCCGGTGAGCCGCCGCTGCTCGAACGTGCAGTGGTCGGGATGCGAGTCGAATTGCCGCAGCTTCAGCACCGTGATGCCCGGCTGTTCCGCCAGCATCTCGGCAAACACTTTTTCCGCAACCGAGGGCTCGAAGTGCCGGCCGAAAGAGCAATCCTTCACCTGCGGCGAGTCCGCACCGTAGTTAGTCGTGTAATACGTCAGAATCCGCTCGGCGAATTCGGCGAACAGGCCGCCCGTGCGCCCGTCCGTGGCGCCCAGTCCGTTCGCCGGAAGCCCGCCGATGTGGTTCGTGCGCTCAAGCAGGAGGGCCGTGCGCCCCAGACGCGCCGCGCTCACCGCCGACATGATGCCAGCCGGCGTTCCACCGACGATGACAAGATCCGCCTGGCGGACCTCCGGCTCCGGCGCGGCGGTCGACGCCGCCCCCGCGCCGACCGGCACGGCGGTCAGTGCGGTCGAAAGGAGAAGCCGGCGGCAGACGGCGTGGAGAGACGCGAGGGAGGCAGGTTTGGAAGATTGCATCGGAGAGGTAAGCTACGGAAACAGGAGCTCAGTTTTTCGTGGCCGGCGCGAGGTCAAGCCGCAGGCGGAATGCGAAATAACGATGAGGTTCAATCGGAAGCCCTACGCTACGCCCGTCGTCGCCGAAGACACGATCCCCGGGGTTTTCGGTGGCACGCGGCTCTCGTTTGCCCGAACAAAACGCCCTCGGGACGAGCACGGCCCAATTCGAAAACCAGAACCGTCATCTCAACGGGCATCGCCTCCCTCGTCTGCGGTAACGAAGCTACCGCGGTCGGGGTGAATGGTCGTGCACCGCCAACGTACGCACCGGACGCATTTTTTCGCCGCGAAACCGCTAGCGAACTACGCCCTGACTATTCACCGCCAAATCAGCCAAGGAACGCAACGCCTCGGCCATGACGCCCAGCGTGAACGTCCAGCGCGCTGGCCTTGATTCCAGCTTCCCGGCGCGGAGACATCATCGGGCGCGAACTCTTCCCGGCTTGATCGCTCCCTGATCGCGATCCAATCGGCGACGGGGATGCAGCGTTCAGTCACCTTCTTGTCACGAGCGCTTAACCTGATTTTCCACGCGCCTTAATACGATCTTCT
>DASWVO010000305.1:0-18933 GCA_036406235.1 Opitutaceae bacterium | reverse complement strand
CATGTGCCGGGGTCACCGTGCTTTGGGCGACGACGATGGGGGCGGGCTCGCCAGCGGAATTATAATTTTTGACGTACACTTTAACCGCGGCGGTCACGTTCTGGGAAAGCGTGAAAGTGCTGAACGTGCCTTTGATTTCGGAGCCGACGGGTTCATGGAAACGGCTCCAGGCGTTGGGATTCTCGTCGGCCTGCTGGTTGACGGCCCACAGCGCCTGTTCGAGGCCGGCTTCGGCCACATTCATGGCCTGGTTGGAGAGAAATGAACGCTGTGAAAAATTGAGGGCCGTCGTGCTCATCGAGATGTAACTGCCCAAGGCGATGGCTATAACCAGGGCGAGAATGAGCGCGACGATCAGAACCGAGCCACGGTTCGCAGAGCTTGAAGAGCTGGAGTTCATGTTGAAGGCGCGGAGGACTTGTTGCGGAGAATAAAGCGGGCGGAGACGATGACGTTGGTCGCGGCGGCGGCGGTGACTGCCTGGCGGCGCAGGGCGAGGCGGATCTGCAGTTGCTTGGTGCCATAATCGTTGACGGCCATGCCGGTGGCGCCGACTTTCCAGCGCCTAAATTCAAACGTTTCCACATCGGGGATGAGCGCGCGCGTCGCGTCGACCCCAGTGACGGGATCCAGCCCCTTGCGCACGAAGCAGCGATAGGTCGGACTCTCGGGCGTATCGTCATAGGAGTATTCGACCGGGTAGGTCCCCGAACCATTCGCTTGTGGAAGCGTGAGTTTGAGATACGGGATGTCGGGATCGGGCCAGTATATATCCTCAGCCATCCGTACATCCTGACCAAAGCGCTCGAGGCCGAGTCGTGCCTGTTGCTCCATGGTGACGTAGTGGTGGGCGTTGATTTCGGTCCGGCCGATAAAGAGGAAGGTGCTCAGGACGGCGGCCATGACCAACCCGGCGAGGGTGGTGGCGATCACAAGTTCGACGAGCGTGAGCCCCGCGCATGCCGCGCGTTGCGGGGCGGCGTCCGGAGTGGAATTAACTGTGATAGTAGTCATAGAGCCCGAACTCCGCATAATAGGTGGTGTAGCTGAGGGCATGTTCACGGCCGTCGACACCGGTCCAGCGCGCGGTGAGTACAATTACCTTCATGCTGGACTGACCATCGGGCATGGGGCTGACCGTACGCTCGAAGGTGAAGCGCGAGAGCGCTGCGGCCGCCTGTTCGCTGTAGTCGGTGTAGGAGAGGGCGATCTCTGCGTTGGTGTAAAACCGGTCGATCGTTCCGGACTGACTGGCGGGCAACGCTTCGGTTTGGGCCCAGTTCAGCAGCCGGACATCCTCGATCATGCTTTGGAGAACCTGGCCGGCGATGGTCGTCGCGCGGGCGGTGTCAATGGCCCGGAATCCTTGCTGGAGCACTGCAATGGAGGTGGTGATGGTGAGGGCCAGGACCGCAGCAGCCATGGCCACTTCGACGATCGTGAGTCCACGCTTGTCGCTGAAGCGCGCCCGATGGCGCCCAGTCGCGGCCGATCGGCCGAGGAGGGTTCCCCGCTGGCGGGGTGAACCCGGGGATTGCGTTTCCATGCCGCCATCATAACTCGCGCCCGCCGCAAGCGTTAGGGGCTGCCGGTGACGATTTCAGGCCGGCCGGAAATAGGGTAATTCGGTCAAATTAACTAGGGTGTTGACCCTAGTCATCTGCCGCAGGCCTCAGGGGAGGCCCAACGCTTGGCGATGGCGTTCGCGCTCCTCGGCGGTGGCGAGCATCCGCCAGCGGCTGACGCCAAAGGGCTGGCCCTCGTCGTAGAGCGCGAGGGCTTCGTCGTAGTGAAAGTCGGCCTCGCCGGTGAGTGTGATCGTCTCGGCCACGACGGCCCCCATCATGTCGCCGTTGCCGTTGAGGGTGACCGCTGCGTTGGGAGCGTAGACGGTCGCCTTCAGCGCGCCGCGCCCGACAAGGTCGATGTCCTGTCCGCCGGGCCTCGTATTCGTTCCGAAAATACGGAGGCTGATGGGTTGCACGTTGGCGTTGGCCACGCCGTTGCCGCCGATCTTGATGTCCGCTTCGGTGTGGATCGCAAGGCTCGAGCCGGGGGGGATGAGGATGGCGGCATTTCCGGTGACGCTGATGCCGCTGGTTCCAGGGCCGGCTGTGAGGACGAGGGTGACGTGGCCGAGGATGGTGAGCGTTTCGTTGCCTTTGAGCACAATGCCCGGACAGCGCCACTTCGTCGTGAGGCCGGGGAACCCAAGGAATGGCCCGACCTTGGCGAGGTAAATGCCGTCGGTTGGGGCGGTGACGTTGGGAAACTCGGCCACGAAGTCCGTCGCGACGCGGTTCGGATCGATCCGCACGTCGTCGGGAGTGTCTTTGCCGCGGATCGAGCCTTGGGGGCCGACTTCGGGCTCGGAGCCTCCGGTCGAGACGGAGCCCCAGACGGCGGCGTTGTTGACGAGCACGGCGGTGTTCAGGACCGAGCCGCTGGCGACGTGGACTTTGTCGTTGCGCACCAGCATGCCGTAGGCGATGGCGGGCGTGGCGGGATCGGCGTCGGGATCGGAATTCCAACTGTCGGCCGACGCGCGCGCGCCCGAAAAGGCGATCGACTTCTTCGCGAGCAGTCCGCTGGAGAAAGGCGAGCGGCGCTGCAGGATAATCTCGAGCATTTGTTCGACGGGGCCCGAGTCCGGCGACTCGACCGAAGCGAGCGCGACGATGGTTGGGCGTACGCCGGCGCCGGGCGTGGTGTTGTCGACGTAGACCCTGACGTTGCCGGTGCTGTTGTTGCCGAAATCAAAACGATTGAATTTACGCCAGGCGGTGGGGCCGTTGCGGGTCCAGTCGGCCCAGGCGTTTGGGGCGAGCGCATTGGCTTGGTTGAAGGACCACAGGGCTTCTTCCGCGCCGGCCTCGGCAAGACCGAAGGCCGCGGCGCGATGAAACGTGCGCTTGGCCAGCCGGGCGGAACTGAGGTTGAGGTTCACGTAACTGCCAAGCGCGAGAGCAATGAGCGCGGCCACAAGCAGAGCGACGATGAGGACCGCGCCGCGATCGGACCCCGGGTGGAGTCTCCCCCCGCCACCTGAGGCGGGACGCTGCGGCGGACCGACGCCGGATGAGGCGAGCACCGGCCTCCGGCGGGCACGGTCCCCCGTGCGCACTTCGGAAGCGAGTACATTGGAATCGTCGCAGGCCATCAGTTGCTCACCCGTTTGTTGCGCAACACGTAGCGGGCGGAAACGACGGAGTTGGTCGTGGCGGCCGTCGTCGCCCCCTGCCGCACGGCGCGCAACGTGATCTGAATCTGTTTCGTCTCGAGGTCGTTGGCGGCGGTATTGTCGAGGACTCCCGGTTGCTCGAGCTTGTAGCGTTTGAAGGCGAAATCCTCGGCGTTATGGACCAGCACGCGGCGTGGCTCCCGGGACGCGGCGTCTCCCTCCATCCGATAAAAGCAGCGGTGCGTCGGGCTGTTTCGCTCGGTGTCGTAGGCGTAGGTCACCCGGGTGGTTCCGCCCATCGCATCCGGTAGCTGCAAGGTCACGCTTTGGGCGCTGTTCCAGGAGATGCCGCTGGCCATGCGCACGTCGTCGGCAAACAGGTCGAGCCCGCGGCGTACCTCAGTTTCGAGGTCGCTGTAACTGCTGGCGAGAAAGCCGGTGCGGCCGACGAAGAGAAAGGCGCTGAGGACGCCGGCGAGGACGAAAACCGAGAGCGTGGCGGCGATGAGCACCTCGCTCAGGGTGAAAGCGCGGATCGTGGGCCGTGAGGCTGGCCCTCGTGGCCGGGCCTCTGGGGCGCCGCGCCGCGTGCGGCGGGGCCCGCCGACAAGCGACGGCCCCTGACGCGCGCCTTCAATGCGTCGTGTAGAAATAGTCATTGAGGCCGCTCTTGCCGTAGCGGGTGATGAGCCGGGCGGCATGCGGACGGCCGTCATAGCCGTTCCACTCGGCGACGAGGACGATCTCCTTCATGTCAACTTTGAGATCGCGAATGACGCGCTTGCACGTGAAGCGCAATCCCGTGTCGGTTTCGGTCGCCACGGGTGCGTCGCCGGCCTGCTGGAGCGATTCGATCTGGGCCCAGCTCTTCAAGCGCAGGCGTTCCAACTCCGACTGCATGAGTTGCGACGCGGCCGTGAGGTTGCGCGCCGTGTCGAGCGCCTGCATCCCCCGCTGGAGCGTTGTAATGGCCACAACAATACCGAGAATCATCACCATGGCGGCCGCCATCACTTCGATGAGCGAAAAGCCGCCGCGAAAGCTTCGCGGACGGCGGGCGGGGACCTGAGGATGGCCGGACGACATCTTCATCTCGGCCGCCATGGTAACACGGACCGGGTAATTCCGGTAGGGCCGGATGGGCCCTCGTGCATTCGTATAATTACTACAAGCCGGCGGCCGTGTGCTGCCACTGCTCTGGCTACTGCGGCTGCTTGTTCGGGTTCGATTGCACGTAGAGGGCGGCGGCTTGGGAGCGGCGGCGCACCTGCAGCTTGTCGAAGACGCTGCAGAGGTAGTTTTTCACGGTGTTGTCGCTCAGGCCGAGTTCGTCGCCAATCTGCTTGTTGGTCTTTCCCTCCGCCACCAGAGCGAGCACGCGCCGTTCCTGGGTCGAGAGAATCGACAGGTCACCGCCATCGCCCCGCGGGCCTCCGCTGCGCATCATACGCATCACGCCGGCCGTGATGTCGGGTGCGAGGATCGAGCGGCCCTCGGAGATGTCGTGGATCGCCCGCACGAGGCCGGCTGGATCGATCTCCTTCATCAGGTAACCCTGCGCACCGCTGGTGATCGCCTCGTAAATAAAACCGTCGTTGGTGAAGGAGGTGAGCACCAGCACGCGCGTCTCCGGCCGCTTTTTCAGAATCTCGCGGCAGGCGGTGAAACCCGAGCCGTCGGGCAGGCGTATGTCCAAAAGCACTACATCAGGTGCGAGCTCGGCGGCGGCGGCGATTGCTTCGGCGACCGATCCCGCCTCGCCCGCAATTTCGATGGGCGGTTCGGGCTTCTGCGCGAGCAAGACGGTCTTGATACCTTGACGCACGAGCGCGCTGTCGTCGACGAGGAGCACGCGGATGGGGCGGGGAGCGGCAGTCATGTAATAATATCCTCAGGAAGGGGAAACGTGACAATGATGCGAGTTCCTTTTCCCGGAGTCGACTCAATGATGAAGGTGGCGCCGGAAGCGCGGGCCCGCTCCGCCATATTATTAAGTCCGTGGCCACGCGTGGCTGGCGCCGCGGGATTGAAGCCGGAGCCGTCGTCGCTGATCGCGAGTCGCAGACTCCCGGGAGTGTCTTGCTGGAGGCTGATGCAGATGTGTTGCGCGTTTCCGTGGCGCAGGCTGTTGCTCATCGCCTCGCGAATGATCTGCAGCGCGTCGGTGCGCGCTCCCGGCGGAAGCTGTTCTGCGCGGGCTTCGTCGATGGCGACCTCGACCTGGATGGGGCCGATGGCCTGGAGAAAATCGATGAGCGCACCGACGGCCTGGCGGAAGGTGTGATGTTTCAGGGCCTCGGGCTCGAGACCGGTGATGAAGTTGCGCAGGTCGCGGATTGTCTCATTGAGCGCGCTGCGCACTTGGTCGAGGCGTTGCTCGGCCTCGGCGATATCGTGATGCAGCAGGCTGCGTGTCGCGGCGAGGCCCATCCCCGCGGCGTAGATCGACTGGATCACGCCGTCGTGGAGATCGCGGCCGAGGCGGGCGCGTTCGTCGATCGTGCGCCGGAGCATCCCCTCGCTGTGCCGCAGCGCTTCCTCGGCGCGCCGGCGTTCCTCGATCTCGCGCACCAGCGCTTCTCGCTGCGCGAAGGACGACTCGATCAACAGCGCGACGCGCGAGAGTTCCGTGCGCTCGCGGAGCAGGGGGCGGATGGGAGCGGGGTCACTGCGCGCGAGGCTTTCTCCGATCCAGCCCAGCGGCTGGAGGACCCAACGTTGCAGGCTCAACCCGAGGGCCACGATGACGAGCAGCCCGAAACCGACGAAGATCCGCGCCTCGAACGCATCCGCGTGGAGAATCTGCGTGAGGTCGGGCACGACGCGCTGGATGTGGAGCGTGCGCAAGGTGCGGCCCTGCCAGTCGTTGAGCGGTCGCAGAAGCGCGATCGTGGCCTGCCCGTCGGCCTTCGGGACGGATTCTCCCGGCGCGGTCAGACGTGTAGTGCTTTCGGTGAGACGGGCGAGCGTCTGCAGATAAGCGTCGTCCCACAGGCGGGCGGTGAGCAGCCAGCCGCGCGGTGATGTTGAACGTGCGGAGTCGGCCGAGGGTTGGATCGGCGCCCCGCGGATCTCGAGCAGCTCCTGTCCGGCGGTGGCATAGAAGTGGAAAAAGGGCGTGTCGGCCGCGAGCGCGCGCAGAGCTGCGGGGTCGAGCGGCGGAGGCAGGGGCGGTCCGTCTCCCGCGCGCGTGGCGTAAAGGAGCGAGCCGTCGGCGCCGAGCACCCAGGCGGCGTAGGCGTTGAAATTGGGCAGGCTCTCGGCCAGATTGATCCGCGCCCAAGCCGGGTCGGGGTGGTTGACGAATGACACCATGTCGTCCCACAACGAGTAGTCGTTGGCGAACTGCCGGAGTGACTGCCCGGTGAGGTCGAGCCAGCGTTCCATCAGTTCGATGCCGTCGCGCTGCGAATTGGCCAGCATGCGCTCGAGCTGTTCGCTTTCGATCCGTCGCAACAGGGCGAGCGAAATCAGGAATGCGACCAGCAGCAGACCGAGCAACAGGGCGAGCCGGATTTTGATGCTCATGCGCGGGATATCGTGGCGGGAGCGGTAGCCGAGCGGAGCGCTCCTGCCAAGCCTCCAGCGGAATTCAACCTTGACTCGTCCTCGCCCGTTTGAGTTTTTGACCCACTTACAACTTTACCAATCGCCATGGCCAATACGAAATCCGCCATCAAAGCTGCCCGCAAAACCGCCCGTCTCACCACGCGCAACAAGGCCGTGAAGACCCGTCTGAAGACGCTGCACAAGAAGTTCGAGCAGGCTGTCGCTGCGGGCGACAAGGACGCAGCTCGTAGCGCCGGTGTCGCTTACGCCTCGGCGATGGACAAGGCCACCAAGTCCGGCGTCGTCCACAAGAACGCCGCTTCCCGCGCCAAGTCGCACGTCGCCAAATACGCGCAGGCCAAGTAAGGCGCGCGCTCCGCGCGGTTTTTGTCGTCTCCTGCCTTTTCACCCCGCCGCCTTGTCAGGCGCGCGGGGTTTTTTGTGGCCGCGTGCTATCGCGGATGTGCGAACCGGGGCGCGGTTCGCCATGGGCGGCATCGGGGGTTCTGCTGCATGCAAGCTGCTCGGCATGTCGCCCCCGGCCGGCGATCTGGAGAGCGCCGCCCGCTCACGAGCCCCGCAAATTTTCGGTCAGGGCGCGCTGAGGATTTGCGCTGCGCGGCGGCATCACTGTGATTCGGCCTTCCGCCGTGATCGAAAACCAGCCTGCTCCGTCGCGCCTCCATGTTCTGCCTTGGGATCGTCCGTTGCCGGCCGCGGCCGCGGCATGGCTCGCCGGCGCGTGGGAAGGTGGAGCCCCCCTTGATCTTTCCGACCAGCTCGTGATCGTCCCCACGCGGCAGTCGGGTCGTCGATTGCGCGAGGCGCTCGCTGCACACGCCGCGACTCGGGGCCAGGCCGTGTTTCCGCCGAAGGTGGTGTTGCCCGAAACGCTCGCGACGCTCGGGGCTCCCACCGCTGGCATCGCATCGCGCCTCGAAGCGCAGCTTGCGTGGATCACCGTGCTGCGCGAGTCGAACCTCGAGGAGTTTCGGTCGGTGTTTCCCGTCGATCCGCCCGCGCGAAATTTCGCCTGGGCGCTCCGGCTCGCCACGCAGTTGCTTCGCCTCCAGGGCACGCTTGCCGAAGCCGGCTTGCGGATCGCCGACGTGCCCGCCGTCGCGCCCCGGGGCGATGGCGATTTTCCTGAATTGGAACGATGGCTGCAACTGGCCGACCTCGAGCGCCGTGTGGACGTCGCGCTGGACGTGCGGAGGCTGCGTCACCCGCAGGCGGCCCGCATCGACTTCGCCGCCGCGCCAACGCGGCCCCCTGGCATTGCGCGCATCGTCCTGCTTGCGACCCCCGATCCTCTGCCGCTGACGTTGTCCATCCTCGAAAAACACGCAGGGCACCTGGCGGTGGACGTCGTGGTTTGCGGGCCCACGGACGAGCCGGCGGAGGCGCTGTTTGACGCGTGGGGGCGTCCGCAGGCCGACGCTTGGGCTGCGCGTGAAGTGGTGCTCCCCGATTTCGCCGACCGCGTGCACCTCTGTGCCGATCCCGCGGCGCAGGCCGATCGCATCGTCAGCCTCGCGCGGGCCTACGCCGCTCCCGACGCCGCCCTCAGTATTGGGACCGCCGATACGGAGGTGTTGCCGCCGCTGGAGAACGCCCTTGCGCGCGCCGGATTGCCGGCGTTCAACCCCGAAGGGCATCCGCGCCGCCGCGACGGATTGCATGCGCTGCTGGCCGCGCTCGCGACGTTTGCCCAGGAGGCGAGCTTCGACGCGGCCGCCGCGTTGCTGCGTTATCCTGATGTGCTCGCGTGGCTTGATTCCGGCGAGGAGGCGCGGTCGCCCTCCACGCTGCTGCGCGAACTCGACGAGCTCAACGCCCGGCACCTGCCCCCGAGCCTCACCGTCGCGCGGGCCCACGCGGAAAGGTACCCGCAGGTGGCGGCGGCGCTGGATATGCTGACCGGACTCCGGCGCACGCTCACCACCGGCGCGTTTCCGGCCAACGCCGCCGCCGCACTCGCCACGATCTTTGCGCGGCGGCGGATCGACGTCGCGGCCCCGCTGGCGGATTCGGCCGACGCGTGGATGGAAACGCTGCGCGAAACCGAACGCGCGCTCGACACATTCAACGAGGTGAAACTTTCCCTCGCCGAAAGGTGGGAGCTCGCCCTCGGCCTGTTCGCTGAAAGCGTGCGCACGGCGGACAAACCGCCCGGCGCGCTCGAGCTGCTCGGCTGGCTGGAGTTGTTGTGGACGGACGCTCCGCACCTCGTCGTCGCCGGCTTCAACGACGGCAGCGTGCCGGACGCGGTGGCGGGGGACGTCTTCCTGCCCGAGGCGCTGCGGGCGCGGCTGGGCCTCAAGACCAACGGCGCGCGGTTCGCGCGCGACGCGTATCTGCTCAGCGCGCTGGCGGCCTCGCGCGCCGGGGGCGGGCGGCTTGACCTGCTGCTCGGCAAGGTCTCGACGGCGGGTGACCCGCGGCGTCCGTCACGGCTGCTGCTGCGCTGCTCCGACGACGAACTGCCGGCGCGCGTGCAGCACTTGTTTCGCACGGTCGCGTCGGCGCGGCCGAGCCTGCCCTGGTCCCGCGCGTGGCAACTGCGGCCGCGGGTCGTGGCGCCTCCGGATCGCGTATCCGTAACCGCCCTACGCGATTATCTGCGCTGTCCGTTTCGTTTTTACCTGAAGCAGGTGCTGCGCATGGAACGGATCGACCCGGCGAAGGCCGAGCTCGATGCGCGCGACTTCGGCACGCTCATGCATGCGGCGCTCCAGCAGCTCGGCGAGGAGCCCACGCTGCGCGACTGTGCGGAGGCCGCGGAGTTGCGCTCGTTTTTGCTCGCGCGTTTCGAGGCGGCGGTGCGCGCGCGTTACGGCACCGAACTCACGCTGCCGCTCGTCGTGCAATTTGAGTCGGCCCGCCAGCGATTGCGCGCGGCCGCCGACGTCGAGGCGCGCGAGCGCGCCGACGGCTGGCGCACCGAGCGTACGGAATGGCGGTTCGCGTTTCCGCTCGGGCCCGTCACGGTGAGCGGCACGATCGACCGCATCGACCGGCACCTCGACGGCCGCGTCCGCGTGCTCGATTACAAGACGAGCGATACGGCGAAACCGCCGCTGAAGGCGCACGCCCGCCCCGCGCGGCCGGAAGATGACGACCGGCCGGACTGGCTGCGTTTCGCCGACGCAGCCGGCAAGCACCGCGTGTGGACCGACCTGCAGCTTCCGCTCTACCGGAGAGCGGTGGCGGCAGAGTGGGGCGACGCCGTGGCGTGCGGTTATTTCAATCTGCCCAAGGCGGCGGGCGGCGCCGCAGTGGAGCTCTGGCCGGGCTTCTCGCGGGAGTTGCAGGCCGATGCGGAGCGCTGCGCGACGGGTGCGGCCGAGGCGATCGCGGCGGGCGTGTTCTGGCCGCCGGTGGAACTGGACCCGCGCAATGATGCGGACTGGGCCGAGCTGTTTCATCAGGGCGCGGCGGCGAGCGTCGCGTGGGAGGGCGTCTCGTGAAAACGATCGGTCACCGGATGATCCTCGCCTCGGCGGGCTCGGGAAAAACCTACGCGCTCACGAATCGCTTTGTGCAATTGCTCGCGAGTGGCGCGGCCCCCGAGCGGGTCGTGGCCCTTACGTTTACGCGCAAAGCCGCGGGGGAGTTCTTCGACGAGATCTTGCGGAAACTCGCGCAAGCCGCGACGGATCCCGGCTTCGCGCGCCGCCTCGCGCACGACGTCGGCGCGCCGGCGTTCGGTACGGCGGATTTCCTGCGCCTGTTGCGCGCCGTGATTGATGCGATGCCGCGGCTGAGCCTCGGGACGCTCGACGGGTTTTTCGCGCGCATCGTGCGGAGCTTTCCGCTCGAACTTGGCTTGAGCGGCGACTTCGAGGTGATGGATGAGTCGGTGGCGCGGCGCGAACGGCGGCGCGTGCTGCGGCGGCTTTTTTCGGCGGCCGGCGAGCCGGAGCCGGCGCAGCGCGAATTCATCGAGGCGTTCAAGCGGGCGACCTTTGGCTCCGAAGAGAAGCAACTCGCCCGCGTGCTCGACGGCTTTCTCGACGATTATGCGGAGACGTATCTCGCGGCGCCGGAGGCGGCGCAGTGGGGCGAGGCTGCGCGCATCTGGCCGCAGGGCTGCGCCTGGCTCGCCGAGGCGGAGCGGCGCGAGACGGCGGCGAAGGAGCTCCGCGCCGTGTGGCCGTGGGCGGGCTTGAACGAAAAGCAGCGCGGGCGGCTCGAGGCGTTCTTCGCGGCGCTGCCGGAGTGGTTGCCGGGCGCGCCGGTGCCGGATGCGGTCGCGTATCTGGTGAAGAACGCATTTCTCGTGTGGCCCGATCTGCGACGCGGACGGGCGGAGCTCACCCTCGAACGCAAAAAGGTCCCGCTCGAGGCCGGCGCGTGCGCGGCGCTCGTCGCGGTCGTGGCGGGCATCGCGGGCGCGGAGTTCGCGCGGCGGCTGGAAATGACGCGCGGACTCTTCGCGGTGCTGCGCGGTTACGAGCGGCAGTATCACGATGCCGTGCGGCGGGTGGGGCGGCTCACGTTTGCCGACGTGCAGCGCCTGCTGCTGCCGGAAGCGGGGGCGCCGGTGCTGTCGGGCGATGCCGGCGGCGACGCGCGGCTGCTGGTGGACTGGCGGCTCGATGCGAGTTTCGATCACTGGCTGCTCGATGAATTCCAGGACACGAGCTTCGGCCAGTGGAGCATCCTGCGCAATTTGATCGACGAGGCCGTGCAGGACGCCGAGCGCCGGCGCAGCTTCTTCTACGTCGGCGACGTGAAGCAGGCGATCTTCTCGTGGCGCGAAGGCGATCCGCGGCTGTTTCGCGAGATTTTCGATCACTACAACCGGGCCGCGCCGGGCACGATCGAGGAGGGCCGGCTCGACCAATCGTGGCGGTCGGGCCCGGCGGTCGTCGCGATGGTCAACCGCGTGTTTGCCAACGCGGCCGCGCTGCACGAGATCGTGCCGGCGTCCGTCGCCGATACCTGGATACGGGAGTGGCGCGATCACGAGAGCGCGCGTCCGTGGCTCGGCGGCTACGCCGGGTTGCGGCATGCACCGGACGAGGCCGGACGCTTCGCGGAGACGCTGCGGATCCTGCGCGAGATCGAGCCGCTGCGCCGCGGTCTCGAGGTCGCGGTGCTCGTGCGAAAGAACGACACGGCCGCGGCGTTGGCCGATTATCTTCGTCGCGTCGGCGGCCTCGCCGCCGTGGCGGAGAGCGACGTGCGCGTGGCGGCGGACAACCCGCTTACCTGCGCGCTGCTGGCGCTTCTGCGCGCGGCGGCGCATCCGGGCGACACGTTGGCACAGGAGCACGTGCGGATGACGCCGCTGGGCGCACTGCTCGCCGCCGAGGGCCTCTCGACCCGCGACGCGCTGACCACGCGTGTGCTGGCCGAGGTGCATGAGACCGGGTTTGCCGGCACGCTGGAGCGTTGGTTGCGGAAACTGGAAATGAAGATCGCGGACGAGGCGTTCAGCGCCGGGCGCGGCCGCCTGCTGGTCGAGGCGGCCGAGCTTTTCGATGAGACGGGCAGCCGCGATGTGGCGGAGTTCCTCGAGTTTGCGGCGCGCCACACCGTGCGTGACACCGACACGGCGGGCGTGGTGCGGGTGATGACCATCCACAAGTCGAAGGGCCTGGGCTTCGATCTCGTCCTGTTGCCCGACCTTGAAGGAAAGACGATCGCGGAACGGCGCGATGGCCTGGCCGTGGAGAAGGGCGCCGATCGCTCGGTGCAGTGGGTGCTGGAATTGCCCCCGAAGATGTTCTACGAGCGCGATCCGGTGCTTGCGGCTCACGTAGCGTCCGCCGAGGGCGATGCCGCCTACGAGGCCCTCTGCCTGCTCTACGTGGCGATGACGCGTGCGAAGCGGGCCATGTATGTGATCACCGAGCCGGCCGGACAATCGAGCTCCCGGAATTTCCCCAAGCTGCTGGAAGCTGCGCTTGGCGGGACCTGGGCGGACGGAGACCCGGCTTGGTGGCAGGGCCTGCCCCTTGTGGAAAAGCCGGAAGCCCCGGCGGAGGCGCTGGCGCCGCTGGCGGGCGGAGAGGCCACCCGCGGGGCGCGATTGCTGTCATTGACGCCCTCGGGCGCAGCGCACGCCACGGTGCGGGGCGAGGCGCTGTTTGCGCTCAGCGCGGGCCGGGCGGCGGCGTTCGGGATCGCCGTGCACGAACTGCTGGCCACGGTCGAATGGGCGTATCCGGAAACCAATGATGCCTGGCTCGCCAACGCGGCCGGCGTGAGCGCCGAGGCCGTCGCGCAGGCGCAGATGTGCCTCACGGCGCCGGCGCTGGCCGACGTTTGGGCGCGTCCGGCAGGGGCGGTGCTCCCCGAGGTTTGGCGCGAGCGAGCGTTTGAAGTGGTGCTCGACGGGGCGTGGGTGACGGGAATCTTTGATCGCGTGGTGATCGTTCGTGATCCGGGCGGTCGCGCGACGCGGGCGACGGTGTATGATTTCAAGACCGATGCCGTCCGTGACGCAGGGGACGCGGCGGAGGCGGCGAAGCGTTACGGGGAACAGTTGCGCATCTATCGGCGGGTGGCGGCGCGGCTCGTCGGATTGCCAGCGGCGGCGGTCGGGGTGGAGCTAGTCTTCACCGCGATCCCGCTACGGCTCCCCGTCGCCTAAATTCACGCTTTACAGGGGCGGAGCGAGCCGGCACGGTGCTCGGCTTCACTCTATTTTTCGTCACTCCACCTTTTCACCATGGGCAACCTCAAGAAGAAGCGCCGTCTGAAGATGAACAAGCACAAGCGCCGTAAGCGCTTGAAGTCCAATCGCCACAAGAAGCGTACGTGGCAGAAGTGACGCGCGCGGCCAGGAGCCGCCCGTCTCCCAGCCTCTTCTCAACCCGCCGCATTTGTCACGGCGGGTTTTTTTGTGCCCCGCGGTGGCCGTCCGGCTGGGTCGAATTGGCCGCCATCGCGCTCCATGCGCTACGCTGACGAGCCCCTGCGCCGGGCTGACGGCCGAGTGAATCGCGCTGACGAGCCTGGGTTTCGCGCTGGCAAGAGTGGGCGTCGTGCTGGCGCGCCTGAGACGCGAGCTGAGCCTGTGGACACCGGCCGACACAATGGCGGGATCTCTGCGGCGCGCGCAGACTACGAGAAGGGGGCAGCCGTGTGCTTCCGTCATGGGCGGAAGTCCCTTTTGTGATCAAGGGCTGCATGCTTCCGCTTGGCCAGGGTACGCGCGCCCCCGCAGAATGTTGGCGCTAATGAAAGGTGAATAACACCTTGTGAGGCGAGTCGGGAGGATTTCGACTTGTAATATAAGGGTAATACTGGAACGCTGCGGGCACTTTCCCCGATGCGCGCTTTACACGCTGCCAGCTTGCGCCGATGGGATGGGCCTTTCCTACACGTGAAGCCCAGCAGCCGAACTTAAAAACACGCGCCGCATGTTTTTCTCTGCAAAGTCGAAGGGTTTTTTTGTCGATTTCAGCGACAGCGCGGTCTTCTGCGCTCGCACCAACGCCCTGGCGGGCCCCCTCGTGGTCGAGGAGCTGAAGGAATGTCCCTTGGGAGACGACGGCGCTTTGGCCGACACGCTCAAGCAGCTGCAACCGAAAAAAGGGCAGGGGGGATACCTGCACGCGGTGTGCGGGGTGTACCCCGCGAAGCGACTGGTCCGGCGGGCCACGATCGAGCCCCGCCGCGTGAAGGAGGCCGGTTATCTGAACGACACCGCGGCCACGCAGTTTCGCATCGAGCCGGACAAGTACACGCTCGCGATGGTCACCGCCACCGAGGGGCTGGACTACGACGTGTCCAAAACGCCCGGCAAAGAGGTCGTTTTTTGCGGACTGCCGACCGAGGACATCGCTGTATTGCAGGAATCGATACTCGCGAAGGGCATTTATCCGACGCGGCTGGAGCTGGGCACGGTGGCGACGGTCGGCGCGCTCGCGGACTACTTGAATTTTTCGAAATCGAAGACGCCAACCCTCGTGCTGGAGCTGGGGATGAACTCGACCCACTCGTTCATCGTATCGACCGGCGGGTTGGACGCGTCCCGGCCTATCCCGCAGGGCCTGGACTCTATGATCCCGGTCGTCCAGAAGGAGCTCGGATTGAAGGATGAGGAATCGGCCCGAAAGCTCTTTTTCTCGAACACCTTCGATTTTACCGGCATGGGGCCGGCGCTGATCAAGAAGCTGCTGAAGGAGCTGCAATCCTCGATCGGCTTTTACGAGGTGCAGACCGGCCAGTCGATCGGCCAGGTGATGTGCACCCATCTGCCGCCCAAGCTTGGCTGGCTCGAAAACTCCATCGCCGGCCAACTCGGCGTCGGCGTTCTGAAGCTCGACCTCGTGTCGTGGCTCCAGGCGCGCCAGATCACGCTGTCCGATGAGGCGTCGGCGACGCCGTTCGACGGGCGCTGGCTCGGCCTCTTTAGCCTGATGGCTCAATACCATGCTGCCGTTTCTGACAAAAAATAACGAGGCGGCGGGGCCGATCACGCCCGCCTGGCATCCGAATTTCCGCGACTACGAGCGGCTGCCGGACACGAAAGTCGTCCGCACGTCGTTTTTCATCAACGGCGCCGCCGTGCTGGTGGCCGTTGCCGTCCTGCTGGCGTTCGCGTTTCAGGAGTTCAAGCTCGCGGCGCTGCGCAGCCAGATCGCCGATTGGTCCGTCCAGATCGAAGCGGACAAGGCGGCGAGCGGCCAGGCCGTCACGAAGTTCCGGCGCTTTCAGGAGGAGGAGAAGAAGATCAACGAAGTGGATACATTCCTGCAGCGCCAGATCGTATTTTCCGATTTTCTGCTGCGGCTCGGACAAGGCCTCCCGAAAAACATCGCAATCACCTCCGTGGACCACCGCGAGACCGGCGTCACGCTGCGTGCGGTCGTGCGGGGCGCGCCCGAACTGGCGAGCGGCGAGGCGTCGGCTTATGTCGAGCAACTGCGCAACGACGAGCAGGTCGGGCCGCTGTTTGAAAACGTCGCGTTGACCAACCTCAGCCGGGACCCGGTGACCGGCCGCCTGGTGATCGAGGTCTTCCTCAAGTTCAAACCCGCCACCCCGGCTGCACCCGCAAAGAAATGAGCCTGACCGGACAAGACCTCGCCGCGGCGTTCAAGAAGCGCCCGATCAGCCTGGGCAGCGCCCTCGCAGCCCTCGTATTTGGCGCCGCGACCTACTACCGCAGCGCCGCCGTACCGGAGATGGAATCGCTCCTCGAGCAACGCACCACCGAAGGAGAGCGGCTCAAGAACAACATCAAGTACTCGGCGCTGCTCGACGATCAGCTCGCCGCCTTGATGGCCGCCAACCGCGACATCCAGGAGCGCTCCGTGCGGCCCGTCGAGCGGGCGAAGAACTACCAGTATTTCTACAAGATGGAGGCCGACACCGGCGTGAAGCTGCTCGATCTGCGCCAGATGGAGCTCCCGGCCGCCGGCGGAGCACGCCCCGGCACGCCCCCGAAGGGCCCCAAGCCCACCTACGTCGGCGTGCCGTACTCCGTGGCGGTGCAGGGCACCTATCCGCAGGTTCTGAACTTCCTGCGGCGGCTCGAGAGCGGCCTGCACTTTTGCCGCCTGCTCAATGCCTCGGTGAGCACCGCGCGTAACCAGAATGAGACTACAGATTCCGGTCCCACGCCGATCACGCTCAGCCTCACGCTCGAACTGCTGGGAACGCCATGACGCATCCATCGAACGCATACATTCTCGCGGCCGTTATCTGCGCCGTCGCCCTGCCGGCCGCGGCGCAGCGCTCCGACGTGGTTCCCCCGCAGCGAAGGGCGGCCACGGTCGAAAAGGCCGCGCGCATCGTCCAGTCGCGCGAGGCGGCGGCGGTCGCGTCGGACATCAAAAATCCCTTCTCGCCCCCCGGCTTCGACCGTCCGGATCCCGCCGAGCAGCCGCCGGCGGCGCCCGCTGGTCCCGCGCGGCCGGCGGGACCGCGCAGCGACCGCGAGCTGCTCGCGGAAGTGGCTCCGCGTATCACTCCCAGCGGTACAGCCATCCTCGGCGGCGAGCCCATTCTCCTCTTCGGTCAGAAGAAGGTAAAAGTCGGTGATCAACTCTCAATTACCTTTGATGGCGCGTCCTACGTGCTAGTGATCGCGGCCATCGAACGGACCAGTTTCACACTCCGATTGAACCGCGAAGAAGTCACCCGGCCCATCAAACCAGCATCAACCCCATGAGAACGCGCCTGTTCCTGCCAGCCTCGCTGGCATTCGTCGCCCTGTCTCTGGCCCGCGCCCAGACGCCGGCCACGCCGACCGAAGCCCAACCCGAGCCGTCCCCCGCGGCAGCCCAACCCGCCCAGCCGCAGACCGCGCCCGCGCCGGCCTCCGCCGCGCCCGAGGTGGTGATTCACGACGAAGTGCCCGGCTCGGTGACGCGGAGCAAGGACACGCTCTCCGTCGACTTTCCCGACGAGGAGATCCGCAACATTCTCCGCAATGTGGCCGATCTGTTCGAGCTCAACCTTGTCATTCCCGAAACACTACAAGGAAAGACCTCGATCAAGCTGCGCGACGTGACGTGGCGGCAGATCTTTCAGGTGGTGCTCTCGCCCGTCGGCTACACCTTCATCGAGGAGGGCAACATCATCAAGGTCGTCAGCCAGGAGACGCTCCTGCAGGAGCCGGTGACGACGGAGGTATTCATTCTCAACTACGCGAAGACGACCGACATCAAACCCACGGTCGAAGGCCTCGTCGAGACGGCGGCCGGCGGCAAGCTGCTGATCGACGTCCGCAGCAACGCGCTCGTCATCACCGAGCGCCCCTCGCGCCTGACGCGCATCCGTGCGATCGTCGAGCAGCTCGACAAGGCGACCGAGCAGGTCGTGATCGAGTCGAAGTTCATCGAGGTGACGGGCAGTGACGTGAAGAACATCGGCGTCAACTGGGCTTCGCTTTCCGGCTACAAAGTGGGCGTCGGGGAAATTTCCAACACTTGGGAACGCAGTCGGGAGCAGTCGTTTGAGCAGGGCGGCGGGACCTCCTCCGATTCGACGAGCACCTCGTCGAGCGGAACGAGCTCGAGCTCGGGCAGCAATGCCAGCAGCTCGGTGACGTCGACCGGCGGCACGGTCACCTCGACATCGACGACGGGCAACACCGCGAGCCTCGGAAGCACCGGCTCGAATGGCACCGATGTCTCGAGCGTCGTAAGCTCGATCAACAACCTCGTCAATTCCGGCGCCACAAGCCGCGTCGCCACGGCGGTGTTTTCGGCCGATGACTTCGGGGTGGTTTTGAGCGCGCTGCAGACGCTCAGTTCCACGCGGATTGTTTCCAATCCGACGGTCGTTACCCTCAACAACACGCCGTCGGAGATCAACGTCGGCGAAGAGTATCCGATTCCGAACTACACCTACAACCAGGAACGAGGCACGTTTGAAGTATCGGGCTTCACCTACCGTCCGATCGGCATTCTCCTCAAGGTCACGCCGCAGGTGAACGCGCAGGGGTTCATCAAGCTGACGATCGAGCCGGAGGTGAGCCAGCGCAACGGCCAGACGAACTTCGGCGGCGCGGGCGGTGCTGAGATTCCGATCATCGCCACGCGCAAGGCAAAGACCCAGGTGTCGTTGAAGGATGGTTACACGATGGGCATCGGCGGTCTGATCCGGAAGCAGGACATCAACGGCAGCACGAAGGTGCCCATCCTTGGCGACATTCCGTTGCTTGGTCGTGCGTTCAAGTCGAAGACCAAGAATGAAGACACGACCAATCTGCTGATTTTCATCACCGCGAAGACGGTGAATGCGGAAGGTGCTTCGCTCGGCGAAGTGTTCGATCCTCGCGTCACGCGCGGCCTCGGCCTGCGCGAGCAAGACCTGCCCGGCTACCGCGACGGCAGTTCGCCCTACGCGCCCGCGGAGGCGCCGGCGACGACGAAAACCGAAGCCAAGTAACCCAGCCGAGGTACGATCATGAAATCCTGGTCCAGATTTTTCTTGGGCAGCCTGCTGGCTGTGTTGGTGATCGGAAGTGCGTTCGCTCAGCAACAGCCGGTACTGACGGTAGGCATCACGGATGTCTCTGTGTTGTCAGGTTCCGGTGAGGTTTCCCTAGTTTTAGTGACCAACGGCGGTTCTGGGTATACCTCAGCGCCTGCTGTCACTTTTTCGGGAGGGGACGGAAGCGGAGCTCAAGCTGTGGCGACCATCAATACCGCCGGTCAAGTGGCCAGCATCACAATCATTGACGGTGGCGTGGGTTACACATCAGCCCCGAGCGTCGTAATTGGTCCGCCGAC
>DASWVO010000304.1:0-17804 GCA_036406235.1 Opitutaceae bacterium | reverse complement strand
TGTAGTGTCCCACAAATAAGTGCCCATAAGCGCGGGCGAAAATCGGACCGCGGTTCAGGTGCTGGCGGTGCGGCGTTTGGGCAGACTGCGGCCCGGTCTGATCTGCTCGAGGCGTTGGCGAGCGCGGGCGATTTTCTCGAGGATACGGTCGACACTGGCGGTCCACACAAAGGGAGTGGGATTGGCGTTCCACGCGGCGAGGAACGCGTCGATGCAGCGTTGCAGATCGCGCACGCTGTGGAAGGCGCCGCGGCGGACGGCCTTCTGGCTGAGCTCGGCGAACCAGCGTTCGATCAGGTTGAGCCAACTCGAACTGGTGGGGATGAAGTGCAGCACGAAGCGCGGGTGCCGCTGCAGCCAGCGTTGGACGCGCGTGTGGCCGTGCGTGCCGTAGTTATCGAGGATCAGGTGCAGAGTCTTCTCGCCGGGAAACTCGGCGTCGAGTTTGCGCAGGAACTTCAGGAACTCCTGATGGCGGTGGCGCGGGTAGCACTGGCCGATGACCCGGCCTTCGACCACGTGGAGCGCGGCGAACAACGTGGTAGTGCCGTGGCGCTGGTAATCGTGAGTGTAGGTGCCGCAGCGGCCGGGTTTGAGTGGCAGCCCGGGTTGCGTCCGGTCGAGGGCCTGAATCTGGCTCTTCTCGTCGACGCAGAGCACCACCGCGTTTTGCGGCGGCGTCAGGTAGACGCCCACCACATCGGTGAGCTTCTCCAAGAACTTTGGATCGCGGGAGAGTTTGAAGCTCTTGGTCAGATGAGGCTTGAGCCCGTGGTCCTGCCAGATGCGCTGAATCGTGTTTTTGCTCACGCCCTGTGCCCGCGCCATTGTCCGCGTGCTCCAATGGGTCGCACCCGCCGGCTTGGTTTGCAGCGTGGCCTCGACCAGCTGCGCGACGCGGGCGGTATCGTACTGCGGCTTGCGTCCGCGACCGGCCGCGATCTCCCACACGCAGCCAATGCCCTGCTTGCGCACACGACGACGCCACAATGCCACCGTGCGTCGGTGAATCCCGAGTCGGGCGGCCGTTGCTTGCGCGGATTGGCCCGCGGCCGCCTCGTCGATGATCCGGGCCCGCAGCACGACCTGCTGTGGCGTCGCACCGGCGCGCATCCACTGCGCGAGACGAAGCCGCTCCTCTTCCGTCAAAACCACCGGCGCACTCGTGCGTGACATCCGGCCAGTCTGCCCACCCCACGCTTATGGGCACTTATTTGTGGGACACTACACTAGTGCTTAGGGCCACCAAGCTCCCGCTCTCAAATTCGTGCTCATTCGTGGTTCCTCGCCGCTCCGCTCAGCGTTCGAGGACGACGGCAGCGTGACGGAGGACGGGAGGAATGGGCAGACTCAGGCGGCCGCCGGGATGGTGGAGCGTGACGGTTGCGGAAGGAATGCCTTGTTGCGTGTCCCACCACGTGACCCGCCAGTCTCCGGCGGGCGCGTCGTCGAGGAGCAGCGTCCCGGCGACGGGCGCAGGCGGCTGCACCTCGAAGATGCGTTGCCGCTGCCAGAGCCACAACGCAACGAAGTCGGCGCTGCGCCGGCCGACGGCGGCAAGCGCGGGCGTGTCCAAGCCGAGATCGATTTCGCGCAGGGCGAACCAGTCGGGACCGCCGGCGTTCTCGAGCGTGAGTGTGTGCGCGCCGGCGGGCACGTCGATTGCGACCTCCGTAGGCCGCGGCGGCGGCGGTGAGGCGTTGGCCTCGGGCGGAGTCGGCAACGCGGGCCAGACGTGCTCGGCGATCAGCGCGCCATCGAGCGACACGCGCGCCCGCGCGCCGCCAGCGCCGGCATCGGTGAAACGCAGCCGGACGCTCGTCGCCTGCGGCGGGTTGAACTCGAGAGTGGTCCGATTCGGAAAACCCTCCGCCAGGCTGCTGGGCGAGCCGACGTAGATGCGCGGCAACTCGGCGAGTTCGGCCGGTTCGCGTCCGTCCGTCGGCACCGTGATCGTGCGGGCAGTGCGGCGCTGCCAGACCTGCGCGCCGGAGAGAACGAGCGGGACGCGGGTGTCGCAGGCGACGACGGGCGTGAAGGGCACGGCGTCGGCGCGCGACAGGAGCTGGGTCGCTTTCAGGAAGCGCGACACGGCTTCGAGCTCACCGAGCCGTCCGGTGGCGAGGAGTTGCGCGCCAAGCCAAGGCTGCGCCGGGTAGGCGCCCGCACTCATCAGGCTGGCCCACACGGGGGGAACGAGGGCGGCGCCCGAGACCTTATCCTCCTGCCCGAGCGGCAGATGGTCGTCGCCGAATTCCCCATAAAACACTGGCCGGTCAAGTTGTGCGGGCGGAGGATCGACGAAGCGCGCGCCGGCGAGGATGTTGGTTGCGTAGAGGTGCGGCTGATAGAAATCCATCGCGGCGTAGATCGGGCTGCGGAGGTTTTCCGTGCTGGTGGTCACGAGGTGGCCGTAGGCGTCGAGCGAGCGGAGGAAGGCCGCCATCTCGGCGTGCCAAGCGGCGACGGCGGCCTCGTTGCGGTCGGCGCTCATCGCGTCGGTCCAGTGCACCTCGTTGAAGAGCTCCCACCCCATGACGGCGGGAGACCAGCCCCAGCGCGCCACGATGTATCGATATTTCAACTTCGTCAGCCGTTTCGCCTCGGGCGAGGTGAAGAACTCGCCGGGTGCCTTGAGAAAGCCGCCCCGCTGCTTCGCGTTCCAGGGGTTTTCCGCCCAGTTGCTGTTCACGGTCGTGCTGAACTGCCCGTGATGCTGCAGGACGATCTGGACATGGACGCCCGCGTCTTCGGCGATCCTTAGCAACTCGTCCCAGGACCCGGCGACGCGCAGATCCAGGGCGCCGTGCGGGACCGGCGTGAGCATGTCGTCGGGCAGCCACTCGAGATTGAGCCCGCCCCAGTGCGCCATCCAGACGCGGGTCCAGTTGAGGCCGGCGCGAGCGAAGGCGGGCAGGGCCTCGCGGTAAAAACCGAGGCGATCGTTGCCCTCGGACCAGGCGAGGTTGGCGCCGAGCGGCGTGAACGGCTGGCCGTCAGCGAGGGCGAAGCGGCGCGGGTCGCGCGGGTCCAGCCCCACGGCGGCAAGGCGTGAAGGCGACGCGACCTCGAGCGCGCCGGCCGTGACCAGTTCCGGCGCGAGGCGGCGGGGCGGTCCCTCGCCGGTTGCATCGATGATGGCGGCGAGCCGATACGTGCCGGCGGCATCGGGACGGGCGCGCACCGCGAAGCGATCGTCGCCGGTGAAGAACACGGGCAGGCGGAGCGTTCTGCCCGACGGGGTGGCAACGTCGGCCCAGAGTTCGCGGGCAAACGGATCCAGCGGGCTGGCTTCGAGTTTGAAGACGAATTCGACCGGGGCGGCGTGAAGGGCGGCGACCAGCAGTAATGGGACGAGCATTACCGCCGGGAAAAAGCGGCGGTGAATCGACGCACTCCAGATGGAGGGGATCGCCGTCGTCTCGGGAGGCGGCGGCACGCCGCCGCTTTGGGGATCGAGGGCGCGACCGCGGCTCATTTCTTGGGCGTGAGGCGGAAGAGCATCACGTCGTGCGAGTCGACCGAGCGCGTGTAGGATTTTTGCGTGTCGCCGGCGGACTGCTTCGACCAGAGCTCGCGCACGGCATACGTGCCGTGAAGGAAATGGAAGCGGTGCCACTCGACGGTGAGGTCGGTGGCGGTGTCGCCGGTGTTGAGTACGCCGATCGCCCATTCCTGGTTGTTCAGTTCCCGAGCCCAGACCTCGATCTGCCTCCCCGGTTCGGCGAGGACGCGAAAGCCCTGTTTGCCGAGCGAATCCTGGTTGATGGCGATGGCCTCCTGATCGGTCAGGACGGCGCGGATTTCGGGGCTCATCGAGCGCACGTCGTTGCCGGCCATGAGCGGGGCGGCGAGGAGGCACCAGAAGCTAAAGTGAGCGCGCGATTCGGCGAAGGTGAGGCCGGCGTTGCCGACCTCGAGCATGTCGGGATCGTTCCAGTGGCCGGGGCCGGCGTATTTGGCGAGCTCGACCTGCGCGTCGAGGATGTTCTTCCAGCCGGTTTCCCAGCCCTTCTTGCCGTCGTAGGAATCGTAGATGTCGCCGGTAGTGCGCCAGAGGTGGCCGACGTTCTGCGCCCATTCCCAAGGTTTGGCGGTGCCCCATTCGCACAGGCTCAGGACGACGGGCCGGCCGGCGGCATGCAAGGCGTCGCGCATCGTTGAATACGCTTCGCGGGCGTCGCGCGTGCCGGTGTTGCACCAGTCGTACTTGAGGTAATCGACGCCCCACGACGCGTAGGTGCGGGCGTCCTGATACTCGTGGCCCTGGCTGCCGGGGTAACCGGCGCAAGTCTGCTTGCCGGCGCAGTTGTAGATGCCGAACTTGAAGCCGCGCTCGTGCAGGAAGTCGCCGAGTGCTTTCATGCCGCTCGGGAATTTTGCGGGATCGGCGACGAGGTTGCCGTTGGCGTCGCGCTCGCGGGTCGACCAGGTGTCGTCGAGCACGAGGTAGACGTAACCGGCATCGCGCATGCCGTTTTTGATCATCGCCTCGGCGGTCTCCTGGACGAGCGCCTCGTTGATGTCGCTGGCGAAGGTGTTCCAGGTGTTCCAGCCCATGGGCGGGGTCTGCGCGAGGCCGGGGAATTTCTGGGCGTGGGCGGAGCCGAGCGTGAGCAGGCCGGCGGTGGCGAGCAGAAGAGAGGTGAGTTTCATGCGTGGGAGATGTGAAGCCAGGCGGCGGGTCGTGGGAGCGGACGGAAGCGCGCGGCGCGGCGGGTAGAAAAAGTCCGGCGGCCGAGCCGCCGGACTTAGTATCGACCCCTGGATTGAGACCGGAGGTGGTGAAGAGAGAGCCACCGCCGTCTCAAAATTGGAATAAAGAGCTGAGCCGCTCTGGATCGGGTGAGGGATTTGCGTGGCGGCAGGCAGGGACGCCTGCCGCCATGGATGCGATCAGAACGTAAACGTGTTGGTGAGCTGCCACGTCATGCCCTCCTGAATACGCGACAGGGCGGCACTGCCGTCGGGCTGCACCGTGACCGGGACGAGGTGGGCGCTCTCGCCGACGTTCCTCAGGTTCAGCTGGATGTGCCAGCCGATCTTGCTGGTCAGCTTGCGCTGGTAGCCAACCCACAGGTCGTAGTGATCGTCGGTCGGGCCGTACAACGGCTTTGAGATGTCGATCAGGCTTGCGTCGTCGTTCAGGCCGTAGCCGAGGATGCGCTTGTCCTCCCAGCGGTAAGCGCCACCGACGTTGACGCCCTTGATGGGGCCGTGGTCGAAGTAGTAGCTCGTGACCAGATTGAAGCGCCACTCGGGGATCTCGGGAGCGGAACTGCCGAGCTGCGCTTTGAGGACGGAGTAGGGAGCGAGGACATTGTCCGCCCAGACCTTGCGAATCGGGTCGCCGCCCCAGAGCTTGATCAGACCGGCGTCGCCCGCGAGGAAGTCGGTGTAGGTCGCGATCCAGGTATCGATTGTCGGGCTGATGGCGTCGCGCGTGGCCTTGGTCTTGGACGCGTTGGCTGTGATGTTCCAGTTCTTGACCGGCTGGGCCGTGAGCTCGAACTCGATGCCCTTGGACGTCGTGTCGACCGAGGCGACCGGGCCACTGCCGAAGCTACCGAGGCGACCGCCGTAGGCGGGCTGGAGGCCGAGCGCGCTGGCGCCCTGGCCATCGACACCGTAGGTGGGGACGGACGCATACCAGTCGGCGGGCGTCGTGCCGGCGCGCATGGCGGCGACGTTGAGGCCGATGCCGTACTCGTCGGCGAAGTGTTGATCGAGCGGGAAGCTCGTGAAGAAGTCTTCGACGATTTCGTAGATGCGGGCATTGTCGGGATTGTTGTTCTCATCCACGGCGATGCCGTTCCACGGCCAGCCCCAGTTGCCCTGACGCAGCTGCGGATCGGCGATGCCGTCGAGCGCGGCGAGCGCGTGGGTGGCTCCCCAGTAGGGAAGCGCCCACACGTAGTAGAGGTTGCTCGAGAAGCCGGCGCTGTCGGCCTGGAGCGTGGCGTTCTTCACCTTGGTTTCGTACCACGTGGTCTTGAACGTCAGGCGGTCGTTGAGCGTGGAGAGGACGAAGCCGTAGTCCTTGGTTTTGCCGTCCGGGTTGGCGATCTGGTTGCCGAAAATATCGCCGCGCGGCGCGTCGGCCTTGAAGTTTTCGGACCGGTTATAGAACAGGCTGACGTTCGTGCGCCAGGGGAGTTTGTCGCGGAGCTGCTGGGGGGTATGGAGGACGAGGCCCCAGCTCTTGCTTTCGCCGGCGGTCGACTTCGTGTTGGCGGCGGACTCGTCGATGCCGTAGTCCAGGAGCGACACCTCGGTCACCGGGTCCTTCGGGGCCTGCGAGCTGGCGTTCTTCACTTCGTCGCGGCGCCAGCCGAAGACGGGAACGATGTTTCCGTCCCACAGATAGCCCTGCCAGGTGATGCCGCGGGACTCGATTTGATTGCGGGCCTTCTGGCCGGAGGTGTAGAGCGAGCGCAGGTCGGCGGGGTTGTCGGCGTTGAGGATGCCGAAGTTTCCGGTGGTCCAGCCGACGTAGTTCGCCGGGTTTTCCGATTGGGTGGACGGATCAGCACCCGGCGCGGCGTTGGGATCGATCCACGGGTCGCCCGGATTCACGCCCGCGGGCGCATTCCAGGTAGAGTCGAAGTACTTCACGGTCGTGGTGCCGCTCGGGTTGATGATGGCGGTCACCGGGTTCAGATGGGCGCCGGAAGCAGAAGAGGCGCCCGCGAGGCTCGGCCCGAGATAGGCAATCCAGTCGATCTGGCGGGCGCCATCGATGATCTTGGCCGAACCGCCGGTGGCGTCGGTGTAGGCGGTCTCCGCGGCCCAACGGGCGAAGGTACGGGATTCGCTGCGCTTGACGTCCTCGGAAAGGAGGCCGGTGAACACGTGGCGGCCGAGGAGGGTGGCGAGCCAGCCTTTCTTCATCCAGTCTTCGGCGCGGAGTTCGGCGAAGGTCGTGAAGCGGATGCTGTCGCGATCGATGAAGTCCTCCGAGTTGTTGTATTGGCCGCTGTTGCCGACGTAGGGGCGGCCGACGTTCGGGTTGGGCGTGCCGTCCAGCAGGTGCGTGTTGATGTCGACGGAGATCTGGTACTGGTCGCCGCCGAGAAACGCGATCTGGCCGTCATCGTATCGCTGATAATCATACACGAGCTCGAAGCCGAGCCGGTCGTTGAGGAACGTCTGCGAGAGCGCGATGTTCGAGGCCTTCCAGTTCTGCCACTCGCGCTTGTTGTCGCCGTCGATCAGGTAATTGTAGAAATCGTAGATCGAGGGATCGGAGAGGGAGACGTTGGAATAAAACTGGCCGCCGGGAACGGCGACGCGGGCGAAGTTGTTGAGCGTGGCGATACCATACGGGCGGGCGAAGGGAATGCCGCCGATCGTGCCGTCGCGGTTGCCGTCCTTGTCGAGCGCCTTGGACGTGCCGATGTTGGGCATCATCGTGACGAGCGGGGCATTGGAGCCGGCGTTGTAGAAGTTGGCGATGTTGGAGCTCAGGAGCCGGCCCATGAAGGCTTCGCGGAACCAGGCGTATCCGGTGTCACCATACTGCGTCCAGGTGTTGAGCGGGTTGAGCGTCAGCTGGTTCAGGTTTTGATTGAGGTAGTTGTCCGCGGGCTCTCTGAACGCGCCGGTCCGGAACCACGGCGTGATCGCGTCGATGGGAGGGAGCGAGCGCGGGCGGTTGGCGTCCACATTGCCCTTTTCGAAGTTCACGCGGATCTGCGTGCGCGCACCTTCGCCGAACAGCTTCGGTTCATACCTCAGGGCGCCGTAGACGCGCTTGTCGTGGTTGAAGGCCGGGTCCTGCTGGTACTTCGTCTCGTCGTCCAGCGCGGCGACGCGGATGGCCAGCTCGTTCGGGACGACGACGTAGTTGAAATCTCCCGACCAGCGAACGGAGCCGAAGCGGCCGACGCGGTTCTCGATCTTGTTTTCGTTTTTGTACGTCGCGGTGTTGAGGCTGCTGTTGACGATACCGCCGGGGCTGCCGACGCCGAAGAGGATCGAGTTGGGGCCGCGCTGCAGGTCGACGCGGTCGACGATGTATCCATCCCACGGAATCTCCGTGAGGAAATAGTCGCGGGTGTTGTCGGCCGAATCGAGGCCGCGCACGCGGGTGTTGTTGGCGGGGCGGAGCAGGTTGGCGGTTTCGCTGAACGTCGTGCCACCGCCCATGCCGGAGTAGTTGCCGCGGATGCCGCCGACCTCCGTGCTCGGCGTGTAGACGAGGAGGTCCTGCGTGTTGCGGGCGCCGGTGTCCTGGAGGAATTGCGACGTCACCACGCTGATCGGCGAGGCGACGTCCTTGAGGTCCGTGCGGACGCGGGTGCCGGCGAGCGTGCTGGTGGCTTGATAGGTGTTTCGGCCCTCCGACGATTCGACGGTGAACGGAGATAGTTCGATGATCTCATCGGCTCCGGCAGCGGCGTCGGAGGGGACGGCCTGCGCGGTGAGGCGCGATGTGGCGGTTAGGCAAAACGCGGAAGCGACGCAGACTGCTCGCAGCCGCCCGGGGGCGTGTTTCATACAGGTGTTGGGTTGGGGTTGGGAGGACGGGGTGGGGTAACCCGTCTCATCGACCTCCGGGGTAGGGGCGCCGGAGGTCGGAGCATCGCTACTATACCGTTAAACTACGCCGGCGGGAATGAGTTCACTTGCACGGAAATTAAGTTTTATTGCCGCTGCCTTTCGGCCCTGGGCACGCTGCGGCCCTTCTGCCGTTTAAGAGGGGAAACCGGCACTTTACCGTGCGACCGCGGATGCCCGTGGCACCTCAGCGGGCGGCGTTCGCCTGACTCCTTTTGCGATAGGCGCCGGGCGCGTCGTTCGTGAGTCGCTTGAACACCACGCACATGTACTCCACGTGCTCGAAGCCCGTCAGCTCCGCGATCTTCTTCAACGGGAAATCCGTCTCGACGAGCAGCTGGCGGATCTTCGCCACTTGCACCCGCCGGATTTCCGCTTGCGGCGAGCGGCCGAGGTGGTGGCGAAATTTCTTCTCGAGCTGCGAGCGCGACGCGAACGCGTGCTTCAACACGTCGTCGACGGCGATGCCGTGACAGGCGTGCTCACGGATGTAGCTCAGTGCGGCGGCGACGCTCTTGTCGCCGATCGCGAGGATGTCGGATGACTGCCGTGTGACGGTGCCAAGCGGCTCGATGCGCACGTCGTAATTGTCAGGCCGGCTGCCGTCCATGAGCAGGGCGAGCGTTTCGGCGGCGGCATAGCCGGATTGGAAGGCATTGGTCGCCGCGCTCGAGAGCGGCGGGTAGGCGAGGTCGCAGCGGATCGTGTCGTTGTTGGCCCCGAGAATTGCGACCTCCTCGGGTACGAGCAGGCCGGCGGCCTGCGCGGCGCCGATTACCTGGAGGGCGCGCATGTCGACGCACGCCATGACTCCCACCGGTTTCGGCAGGCGGCGCAGCCAGGCCGCAAGCGCCGTGGTCTGCTTCTCGTCCCAGAACGGCGTGAGATCGCCCGGGTATTCAACATCGAATACATCGCACGTCTGACCGGCGAGGTGCAGCGCCTCGACAAAACCCTCGCGTCGCTCGCACGACCAACCATCGTTCTTGAAGCCGCAGTAGCCGAAATGGCGGAAGCCGCGCTCAAGGAAATGCTCGGCGCCGAGGTGGCCGAGGGCGACGTTGTCGGGGCGGATCTTCGGCACGCCGGCGAAGGGCGGGGTGTCGTTGAGGTCCACCAAGGGCAGCCTCAGCTCGGTGCACGCATGCGCGAGGGCTGGCGTCGTGTGGCGGCTGATGACGCCGTCCCATTTTTTGCTGCGCAGCCAGCGCGGGTCGGTTTCCGCGCGAGCTTCATCATCGAGAAATGCGGCCCACGGCCGATGCGAGCGCTCGTAATGGGCGATGCCCTTGAGCATCGCGTTGCACTCTTCAAAGCGCGTGAGGAAGACCAGCAGGACCTGGGGCTTCACGTCGTAAGGTTAGGCGGGGCGGGGGTGAAGGCAACGCCCCTGGGGGGACACGGCCTCGTGTTGGGCCGACGGGGTAGCCGCGTTCCGCCGCGACGACAAGTCCCTAGACGGTGCCCCGGCGCGCCTCGAGTTGCTGGCGGATTTCCGCCATCTTTTCCTGCGTGAGGGGAAAGCGCAGCAGCGAGACGAGGGCGAAGATGAGGCCCACGACGGGAATGGCGGCCAGCAGCAGGCGGATCATAAACAACGTGTGCTCGGTCTGGCCGCCCTCGAGCTTCGGGTTGAAGCCCACCCAATCGAGGATGAAGAACGAGATGCCGGCGCCCAGCGCCATGCCGACCTTGCTGATCCACGAATCGCAGGCCGCGAACGCGCCCTCGCGGCGACGGTGGTTCTGCAGTTCGTCGAAATCGACGACGTCGGCGCGGATCGAGCCATCGAGCGTGTAGAAGCCCGCGCCGATGAAGGCGATCGAGCCGGAGGCGAAGATCTGGAGCCACTTGATCTCCGGCGTGTACAGCCACCACGTGCCGATGAACACCGCGATGGCGGAGAGAAACACGCAGATGAGGGCGTGGCGTTTGCCGAACTTGTGGGCGATCGTGGCGAACACCGGGATGCCGCAAAAGCCGAGCACCATGCCGGAAAGGCCCATGAGGAAGTTCCAGCGGTTGCCCTCGGAAAGATTGCCGCCGCAAACGTAATAAAACGTTGTGGCCGCGCCGAGCGTACCGACCATGCTCAGGCCGAGGCTGTAGGCCACCTTCATGATCACCTGGATGCGGAACGGCCGGCATTGCAGCGTCTGCCACAGGGTTTCCTTGATCGAGATCTTGGACTGCTTTCCAACGACGAGTTTTCCGTAATAGCGCTCGCGCACGAGGGCGAAGGACGTGAGGCCTGCGATGATCATGATCGCGCCGGCGATCGTGAGAAACACCTGCGCGCCGAGCAGCATGTTGGGCTTGGCTCCGTCGGCCGCGCGCGCCCACGCGTCGCCGGAGGTGAAGAGCATTATCACGCGCTCGAGGACATTGCTCGAATCGGCGCCGACCCACACCGCCATCGTGAAGAATTGCCCGGCGAAAAACAGGCCGACCTCCGGGATCTTCTGCACGGCGTTGCGGAACGAATACACCATCGTGCGCTCGTGGTAGTCCGGCGTGAGCTCGGCCCCAAGGCTCTGGAACGGCATGTTGAAACAGCTCACGATCGGCAGGTAGATCGCCGAGGAGGCGAGCATGAACCAGAAGTAGTTCGAGATCTCCAGACCGAAGAGATGCGTCGAGCCCCAACCCGGTGTCACGGCGACGAGGAACGGCAGCCCCGCGCCGGCGAGGATCGAGCCCACGAGCATGAACGGACGCCGCCGGCCCCAGCGCGTGCGTGTGTTGTCGGAGAGCCAGCCAAAGAGGGGATCGGAGATCGCGTCGATCACGCGATTGAGGATCACCGCGACGCCGACGAGCCAGGACGCGACCCCGAGGAAGATGTTGAAGACCTGGAAGGCGACGTTCGGGTAAAGCCAGTGGCCCCACATGTCGATGAAGGTCCCCAGCCCGTAGCCGAGCTTCTGACTCAAGGGCACGCGGTCTTCGGGACGGGTGGCGGCGGGGGCGGGGCGCACGGCAGGAGCGGAGGAAGGCGGTGAGGCGTCGGCAGGAGTGGGCATGGGGTGAAACCGCGCAATTTAGCGATAAACTAAGAGGTGGGGCGAGCCTGCCACCGTCGCGAGGGGGAGAGCGAGCGAAAAGTTGAGGCGCCGTCGGGGGCCGCTGCCCGTCCGCGACGGGCGGCGGGGGCGGACGCCGGGCCTTTCCCGTCCACGTTGACGCGGCGCGGTTTCGCCGATGCGAGCGGCTTCGCATCGCCGCCGGGTTCGTAGGTATCCACCAGGGAACGACAGGTCAGCAGCGGACGGAGTCGTGCGGCGGTGAGCGGACGGACGAAGTCGATTGTGACCGTTTTCGTTTCGCCGGGATAAAGTTCGAAGTAGTTGTCGCTGCTGCGGTGCCCGACGCCGGGCAGATCGAACGCGAAGCGATGCTGAAAGACGGTGGAGGTGAACGCCACGACGGCCTGGCGCGGAGAGAGCATTTTCACGTCGACCTTTGTGCGGCCGCGGGGCAGCGCGACGAAGCGGGGCGGAGCGAGGAAGACCGTGTCCTCGCTGACGCAGGCGCCGTTTACGTCGAGCGCGATGCGCAGGTGGAGGGCATCGCGGCCCTGCGCGGCGAGCGGTCTGGCGAGGTCGAGCGTCTGCTGTTTCACGCTTTCGCCGTAGCGCAGCGTGACGTTCTTTTTTCCGCGCAGCAGCACGCGGCCATCGACATGAAACAAGTCCCAGCGCAACGTGGCGCGGACCTCGGCGGGAGCGGGGGCATCGTAGGTGGTGTAAAGATGCACTTCGCGCACGGAGCTGCGGCGGTAGTTGCCGATGATCGGGTTCTCGTCGCCGGGCACGTGCGCGCTCACGAGCGCCGGCGCGAAGAAGCGGCGCGCGGCGTGGTGCAGCGCCTTCCAGCGGCCGGTGAATTCGATCGAACTCCAGGAGGCGACTGGCCAGCAGTCGTTGAGTTGCCAATACAGCGCACCCATGCAGCGCGGCATCAGGCGGCGGTAATGTTCAACGCCCGTCTGCATGCAGTGGGCCTGGTTGAGCTGCGAGAGGTAGATCAAGTCGTCCTGCGATTTTGGGAAGCGGTAGCGGCGGGAAACGTAGTCGAGGATGATCTGGTTGCCGGCACGGTTCTTCTGGTGATTCTCCATCACCGGGCCGAAGACATTCCCGTCGCTCCCGGGCGGGCAGAAGGTGGCGTTGGTTTCGGGCGAACTGTAGCTTTGCATCCCGAATTCGGATACGAAGCGGAAGGCCCACTTCTCGTAGTCCTTGACCGGATGCCGCGCGTGCCAGACGTCCCAGAAATGGGTGTCGCCGCGCTGCTCGCCGGCGGCGTTGTCGGCGGCGATGTCGCCGCGCCACGGAGACGACGGCCAGTAGGGCGTGGCGCCGTCGTGCGCGGCGACGACGGGCGGCAGGGTTTCGTGAAACACGCGGTCGTAGGCGGCGCGCAAGGCGGCGAACTCGGGCTTGACGAGATCGTGGGCGTTGACGCTCCAGACCTCGTTGTTGCCGCACCAGAGTGCGAGGCAGGCGCGGTGTCGGAGGCGCTTGACCTGAAACTCCGCCTCGGCGCGCACGCTGGCCACAAACGCGTCGTCGGCCGGGTAGCACGTGCAGCCGAACATGAAATCCTGCCAGACGAGCAGGCCCAGCTCGTCGCACAGGTCGTAAAAATCCTCGCTCTCGTAGATACCGCCACCCCACACGCGGATCATGTTCATGTGCGCTGCCGCGGCGCTGCGCAGGTCACGGGCATAGTCTTCGCGGCCAAGCCCGCCGACAAAGCTGTGCGCGGGAATCCAGTTGGCGCCCTTGGCGAAAATCGGACGGCCGTTGACGACAAATTGGAACGACTCCCCCCATATGTCGGCATGGCGGTCGAGCGCGATCGTGCGCAGGCCGATGCGGCGCGACCAGGATCCTATCCCGCCGCCCAGCCGGTCGAGCACCTCGACCTCGAGGCGGTAGAGCGGCTGCGCGCCCTGGCCGGCGGGCCACCAGAGTTGGGCCTGTTCGATGCGGATTGTTCCGCCGGTTCCCTCGTCCACGCGGATGCGGCCCAGCGACAACCGCCATCGGCAGGACACGGCCGCGTCGGGGCGCACCAGTTCAGGCGCGATGGCGAGCGTGACCGAGCCGTCGTCGGCGTGGGTCTGAGTGACGCGCAGCTCGGCAAGCCGATTGCCGGTCCAACCCTCAAGTCGGATGTCGCGCCAGATCCCGGCTGTGACGAAGCGCGGGCCCCAGTCCCAGCCGAACTGACATTGTTCCTTGCGAATGACGGTGCAGCGACCGACCGGGTCGTTGATCTCGCGAGGGGTGTGCTCAGGACGGTTCTCCCGGATATAGCGCATCGCGCTGTCGAAGCGGATGCGCAGTTCATTCCGGCCGCGGCGCAGGCCTTTCGTCACATCCCAGCGGTGGCCGAGAAACATGTTCTCCGTCCGCGCGATCTCCTCGCCGTTGAGGAAAACCGTTGCGACGGTGTCGAGTCCGTCGGCGACGAGTTCGATCACCTCCTCGGTGAGCAAGGCGTCCGACGGCCGGAAGGTTGTGCGGTATTCCCAGTCGCGCTCCTCGATCCATTGCAGATCGAGCTCGTTCGTCCCGTGGAACGGGTCGGGAATGAGCCCGGCGCGCCGGAGATCGGTGTGTACGCAACCTGGCACCACGGCGTGGTGCCAGGTGCGTGACGAGGCATTGCGGAACCGCCAGTCGGCGGAGGACAAGGGAAAGAGTTGCATGGACGGCAGGGACGAGGCGATGGGACCGAAATGGCAGGTTGTGAGAGGGGCCCCGGGGCTGCCAAGTGCGGGGAGTCTAGCCGATCCCTGCGGCTGCGTTAATGAGATCCTTTGTCCGCGGTTGAAGATCTTTGCGCGCCGGCACCCTGGTCGGCGCGCAATGCGCCGATTGAGGTTTTTGCAAAAAAGTGTGGCTCGCGCACTCTGCGGGGCGGGCTTTACGCCGCCGGCGTTGCCTTCGAAAATCGGGCGTAAAGCCCGCCCAAATGGCGGCCAGTCGGCCCGCTACGGCCGGGGCTCGATCGCCACGTCGTCGATGAGGAAACTCTGCAACGGAGCCTTCACGTCTGCGTCGGCCCGTTCGTGTCCGCCGTCTCCACGGCGTCGATACGCGCCGGTGCGAAACACGAGGCGCTCCACCGTCGGAACCAACTCGGTGAAATAGGCGATGCGACGCAGTACCTCCCGGCCGTCGACGCGGAACTGGAAGCGGTCGACATTCTTTTCCGGATTCACGTCGATTTCGATCTGCGTCCAGCGGTCGGCCGTGTAGCGCCCGGCGGGCTTCCAGATGCCCTCGTGCCGCGCCTCGATGCGACCGTCCTCGGTGAGGGCGATCTGCACGGGGCGCTCGCCCTGTGCGCCAAGGACGTCGATTTCGAGGCGCCCGTCGGTGCGGCGGGCGAGGAGCTTGAACGTGATTTTTACGCTGCGCGCGGCGGGGAAGACGCGGGTGACGGCGGCGTAGTCGGAGCGATCCTCGTCGCGCAGCTCGAGCGCGCGGCCGGCGGGCGGAGCGGTCTCGACCACGGCGACGGGCGCCCAGAGCGGACGATAGATGTTCCACGCCGCCGGCAGCTGACCGGCCTCCGTGCTCTCGAAGTCGTCGTGCACCGGGCCCGGCGCCGTGGCGGTGATGGGAACCGGGACGCGGCTTACCCAGATATCCTCCTTGTTCACGCTGTAGGTGAGCCAGAGGGCGCCGCCGGGCGGGGAGCCGTTGCCTTCGGAGATGCCGCGCACGTACTGCGGCCCCATGTTCTTGTAGTGGCCGGGAAAGCGCTGCTCGGGCAACTCGCCGTGAATGGCGAGGAGATGGTCGAAACGCTGTCCGTCGTCGCTGGTGGCGACGGCGAGCGGGTGGCGCAGGCGCGAAGTCGGGTTGAACACGAGTGCGTAGCGTCCGTCGGGCGTGCGCTGGCCCCAGTATTTCGAGGAGTTCACCGGCAGGTTGGCGGCGAAGCCGAGGCGTGTCCATGACTGGCCCTCGTCGGAGGAGATCGCGTGCTGCGCGTCCTTGGCGATGCTCACCGCCTTGCCGTCAGCGCGGTGGAAGATCGAGATGGCCTTGCCGGGCAGCCGGTAGAACCCGTCCTCGGCGCGGTCCTCCTCCCACCACTGCGCCGTGACGAGCTTGTTGGCGAGGAGCGCCTCGCAGGCGGCGACGAACCCGGGATCGTTCGATGTAGTGTAGAACGGATACGGCGTGTTGGATTCGTTCCAGCCGTGGTGGCGATTGTAACGGATGAAATGGATCGGACCGAGCGAGCCGTCGTCCTTGATTTCGCGCACGACGCGGCCGATGCCGGAGCCGTCGTTGGGGCTCGGTGCCTTGCCGTGAAAGGCCGTGGCGAGCAGCCGGTCGTCGGGCGTCACGAAGAAGCTCATGCGCTGGTGCGTGAGCGTGAGCGTGCCGTCGGACAGCGCGAAGGAAGGGAAAAGCACGCGCGGCGCTTCCCAAGTCAGTCCGTCGCGCGAGGTGGTGAAGGAAGTGGGGCAGGGCGCCTCGTGCTCGCTTACCGGGCCGCTGAGATAGTCGAGATAAAAGCGGCCGTGCCACCACGCGAGCATCGGCGCGTGCAGATAGGTGTGCCCCAGCCCGTCAGCGTGGGCGGGGGCGGTGCGATTCGCGCGGTACACCTGGATGTTGTGCACGCCGACGGCCGGGCGCAGTCCGCCGTCCGCGGCGGAGGTGACCGTTTCGTTGCCGGTGTAGGTGATTGCCGGCGGTTCCACGGCAAGAAGCGAAAGGCCAGTGTTGAGCGAGGCGAAGAGGATGAGGCGAGAGATCATCTGTGGGCGAAAGCGCTTGTATCCAAACATGAACCACAAAGGCACGGAGACACAAAGCCCCCTGACGGAGATCAGCAGGGGTTCTTCGTGCCTCAGTGCCTTTATGGTTTCATTTCCGGAAATTTTGCAGGACCGCGTGCCATCGTGGCGGCGAGCTTGATGGCTTCGACGAGGCTGCGGGGGTCGGATTTGCCGGTGCCGGCCATGTCGAAATTCGTGCCGTGCTCGACGGAGGTCCGGATGATCGGCAGGCCGAGCGTGACGTTCACGCCGCGCCAGATGCCGAGCATCTTCGCGGCAACGTGTCCCTGGTCGTGATACATCGCCACCGCGGCATCGAACTCGCCCTGCAGCGTGCGGAAGAAAATCGTGTCTCCGGGGAACGGGCCGTGGACGTCGAGGCCGCGCTGGCGCGCTTCGGCGATGGCGGGCGCGATGTATTTCGCCTCATCGTCGCCAAACAGACCGTTTTCGCCGGCGTGCGGATTGAGCCCGGCAACGGCGAGACGGGGCGCCGCGACGCCGAGACGGCGGATGGCGTCGTGCGTGAGCTGCAGCACCTTCAGTATCCGCTCGGGCCTTACCCGTTCGATCGCGACGCGCAGCGGCACGTGGGTGGAGACATGGCTCACGCGCAGCCGGTCCGCGACCAGCATCATGGTGGCGCCGGGCGCGCGGCAGAGCTCGGCGAGCAATCCGGTGTGTCCGTCGAAATGATAACCCGCCTGGTTGAGCGCCGCCTTGTTGATTGCGGACGTGACGACGGCGCCGGCCCGGCCGGCGAGCGTGAGCTCGGTGGCGGTCTGGATATAGTCATAGGCCGCCCGGCCCGCTTCGGGGGCGATCCGGCCGAGTTGGAGCCGCGCGAGGTCGACGTTGCGCCGGTCGAGGACGTCGATCGCATCGGCAGCAAAGGTTGCGGCGTCGGGCGTATCGAGCGCGTTCACGCGCAGCGACACTCCGGTGAAGGTCGCCGCGCGCGCCAGGGTGGCGGCGTCGCCGACCACGAGCGGACGGCAAAGCGCGCGCAGCTCGGGCGCCGCGAGCGCTTTTGTGATGATTTCCGGGCCGGTGCCGGCCGGGTCGCCCATCGTGATGGCGAGCAAAGGCGGCTCGTGGTGATGCGATCGGGCGTCCATGGTCAGAGTGCGGCGGTGCGCGGGCGGGAGATGGCGAGCTGGCGCCAGAGGTCGTCGGGCCATGCGTAGCTGCCGGGCTTGATCGTGAGAAAGCATTCCCGTGGGGGCGCGGGGCAGAGCGAGGCGACGCCCGGCGCCCACTCGTGCGCCACCGTGAGTTCCCTCCAGCCGAGGGCATGGAGGACGGCGCCGGCGGTCGCCCCGCCCTCAATCACGAGGTGCTTCCAGGCGCCGCGCTCGCGAAGCGCCGCGGCAAGCGCCGCGAAAGAGCGACGGATGGACTCCGGTGTCCAGGGGGCGGGTGAGCGGATATC
>DASWVO010000303.1:0-12493 GCA_036406235.1 Opitutaceae bacterium | reverse complement strand
TCCGGTGCGTTGGCAAAGGCTGCCCGCGGCTTGGCAATGACCAGAAATTGCCCGGCAGGGGCAGAGCTGAGAAAGGCCGACCAGCGGCACGTTACGGCTCAGCCAAACAATTCAGGATGAAACCACGGATGAACACCGACTGACACCGATGTGGGGGCGGTTGCCGAGCTGCGGGCGTTGGACTAAGGTTTCCGCTCTGCGGAATCCTGCTCCTCGGTCTCGCCGACCTCGACGTTGTAGGTGTACAGGTGCGCGTTGACGAACTTCTCGATCTGCAGAAACACCGCCGAGCGGGCCTTCGGCAAGCCACGCCGGTAGTCGTCTTCGAGGTCCTCGAAATCGGCCGTCGTGCCCGCTTTCCGCACCGCCGCGACGAAGTTTTTCGCAGCCAGGTAGCTGAAGGTCCGCGGCGCGCCGGCCGGACCGGGGTAGCTGAGAACGAACACGGGTTTCCTGATCGCCTCCGCTTGGCGGCGCAGCGGCGCGGCCTCGAGATGCGCGTCGTCGCCGAGGTGGGCGCGGAGCAGGTCCGGCCCGACGGCGCGATCGCCCCAGCGGGTTTCCTTCAACCACGCATCGAGATCGATCGTGGGATCGATCGCCACGGCACAACGAAAGCGTCCCGGATACAACTGCACCGCGCGCAGCGCGAGGAAGCCCCCGCGTTCCTCGCCGAGGATGCTGATGCGTTTGGGGTTGAGCGGCAGGTGGGCGACGAGGTGATCGACCGCGGCGAGGATATCCGCGACCTGCGCCTCTTCGTAGCCCGCCTTGAGCGCCTCCCGATGCTTGATGCCGAAGCCCCAGGCGCCGCGGCTGTTCGGCTGCCAGACGGCGAGCCCGAGCTCGGCGAGGGCCTGCACCTCTGCGCGGTAGCTGGCGCGCACCCGTTTCCATGATTCGTTTTCCGGAACGACGATCAGCGGCAGCGGATTCATCCGCGGCTGGCGGGGGAGCGTCAGCACTCCGCTGAGCGGGCGGCCATCGGGCGTGTTGAACGACATGACGAGCGTGCGATGGACCTCACGCTCGCCCAGCCAGGGGGCGCGCCGTACGAATTCCGACAGCCGTCCCGTGCTCCGGTCGAAAACATGGAACGCGCCCGGATCTCCCGCGCCGGACGCGAGGATCAGAAAGCGCGTGCCGCTCTGGTCCCATTCGAGCAGGTCCACGCTGTGCCCGGGCAGCGCGGTCTCGACCGCTTGCTGGACGGCTTGCCATTCCGGCCGGAGCCAGCGCGCGCTGCGCAGCCACCGATCGAGGCGCACGCCGGCGAGCTGCCGGGTGAAGCGGTCGAAGACGAGCGGCGAACCTGCGGCGAAACCCTGCCCGCCGGGCTCGAAGAGGTCGAACTCCGCGCTCTCGATCGCGAAGTCGCGGGGTTTGCCCGTGCGCATATCCAGAGCGTAAATACCGTAAGTGTCCCGGCCGATGTTCGACGCGTAGTAGAGGAGATCGGGATTCTCGTCGAAGCCGAGCGGCACGGCACGTTCGCCAAAATAGTTGGCGGGGGAGACGGAAAACCCGGTGCCACCGCCGAAGCCGGCGAGCTGGTCGAGGGGTTTCCAGCGAAGAAGCGCGCGCGGCGCTTCGTAGAGGAAGCGGTGGGGAAACGCGGCGCGCGTCGTGTTGGCAACGACGATGCGCGGCCGACCCTGCCGGTCGAAGAGCGGCGCGCGGCCTTCGCCGACGACCTCGTCCGAGAGGTGCTTCAAGGCGCCGGACGCGACGTTCAAGCTGAAGAGACCGATCTTGTCGCCGGCGCTGGTGCGGAGCAGGAGCGAGTCGGCTTCCGGGGCGAAGTCGATGACGTGCACGGAGCGCGGATTCCGGGTGGCTCCGAGTCCGCCCGCGCGCGGAAGTTCCTCCTCGGTTTGCGAGGTGGATGCGGTGCTCGAGACCGGCCGGTCGGCGCTCCAGGTGCGCTCCTCGAACGAGCCGGGCCGGGACATGAGGGATGCGTCGAGATCGAAATAGTCTTCGACGACGTCGTTGGGCGTCACCAGCACCGCGCCCTGCTTGGTCTCCGTATCGAAGCCAAGGATCAATCCGGTGCGATTGTACCACTTGGTCGGAGGGGAAAGGTTGCGGCCGGCATCGGGCGGGGCGCGGAGGGCCGCCTCGTCGGTTGCATAGACAAAGTTCTGGTTGGTCTCGACGGCCAGCCGGGTCGGCGACGCCCAACCCATCCAGCCAATCCGCGCCGGCGTTCGTTCGCGGGAGTTTACCTCCATCATCGCGGAGGAAGTGGTGTCGGAGGCGACGGCGATGCGGGCCAGCGCCTTGCCGGGCTGGTCGATCTCGACGACGACGACGGAGAGCGAGTCGCCTTCGCGCAGGGAGTAGGCGATGTATCGGCCGTCTGGAGACAAGGCGGCATTTTCGGTCAGGAAGGGCTGAAACAGCCGGTCCAGCCGGGCGGTGTCGTGCAGCAGGCCGGTGGGAGAAGGGAGGTGCGGGAGCCGGGCAGGAGGCCCGGCCGCGCGCAGAGCGACGCTCGCGGCAACCGCCGCACAGATCAGGAAACGGCGCCGACGAGTTGATCGGGAGTGGAACTGGGGCATGCGCTATTTCCGCAGCAACGAGGCCGGTGCTCCGGTCGGGTGAAGGCGAGCCGGAGCTGCTGCCGGACGCCGGCGCCAGAAGTTCGCGAGGATCGAGCCGGAGACGTTCATCCACGGGCTGAAGATGGCGGCGGCGAGCCCGACGGTGCCGAGCTTGCCCATCGCGCCGGCGAGGCCCGACGCCATGCCGCCGTTCTGCAGGCCGACCTCGAAGGCGATGGCGCGGGCGGAGTTCACGTCGAGCCGGCACGCGCGGCTCAGCCCGTAGCCGAGGACGTAGCCGGCGCCGTTGTGGATCACCGAGGCGAGAAACAGCAGCGCACCGACCGTCAGCAGGTTGTCGCGGCCGGCGGCGGTCGTGACGGTAGTGAAGTAAATGATACCGGCCATGGAGGCGAGGGGCATCGCGCGATCGAGTCCGGGAAGCATGCGCGCAAGCGCATGGTAGAGCACGCCGGCCGGGACCGCCGCGACGAGGAAGCCGGCGAGGCCGATCGCGGTGAGCGGAAGGCCCGGGAAGCGCGCGGCAAGCCACGCCCAGCCGCCGGACAGGAGGAAGAGCAGCCACACCGCGCCTGCGGCGGCGAGGACGAGCACGCGGCGGCGTCCGCGCGGCGAGGCGTGGTTGAGATAATCGTGCAGCAACGCCGCGCCGATCGGCACGAGCACGATTTTGACGATCTCGGCCATCATATTGAGGAAGCTCACCTCGACGAGCGCGCCGGCGAGGAGCTTCATCCAGAGCGGCGTCATGAGCGGCGCAAGCATGGTCGTGATTGCGGTGGCAGTGATGGAGAGCGCGAGGTTGGCGCCGGCGAGGTAGGCCATGACGTTGGAGGCAAGTCCGCTGGAGCAGCAGCCGATCAGGATGATGCCGGCGGCGATCTCGTCGGGAAACGAGAAGAGGCGGGTGAGCGCGAAGCCGACGAGCGGCATGATCGTGAACTGGCAGAACACGGCGACGACGACGCCCCAAGGCATTTTGGCGATGCCGGCGAAATCGCGCAGCTTCATCTGCGTGCCCATGCCGAACATCACCGCCTGCACGACGAGGAGGATGAGCCACTTGTTGCGCAGATCGAAGTCGCCCCAGCGCAGAAAGCGCTGCGGGTAGAGCATGCCCGCCGTGACGGCGACGATGATCCACGCGGTGAACTGGTAGCCGCGCAGCGCGGGGAACGCGCCGAGCCCGAGCGCGAGCCCGACGGCGGCCGCGACGGCCGCGGGCTGCCAGAGATATGGCATGCCAGCGGCGAGGCCGATCGCAAGAAGGACGAGGCAACCGACGGCGAGTGCGAGACAGGTTTTGCGGAGCTGGGGCATGGGGTGGGGCAGCGGGAGCGTGGAAAGGCAGGAGTGCGCTTGCGCGCTCCTACAACACCGTCGCGAGGTGCGCGATCGCGATGGGAGGGCTGGCGAGGATCGGGATCTTCCGGTCGGCCTCCGGGAGCGTGTCGACCACGCGGGCCATCGAGGCTTGGGCGAGGAGGATCACGTCGACCTGCGAGGCGAGCTCGCGGAGCGCGGCGGCGACCCTGGCGTCGTGCGTGGCGGGGTCGCCGGACATGAGCGCTTCGAAGGCGCCCTCGCAGAGCATCGACGTGAGCTCGATCGCTTTTCCCGCGGCGTGAGCGCGGCGCTGCACGAGGTCGGAGGTCGGGTTCAGGGTGGTGGAAAGTGTAGCGATCACGCCGATACGCCGGCCCGTTTGCACCGCCTTGTCCGCCATCGGCTGGTCGACGCGCAGGACGGGCACGGCGGTGAACGGCGCGGCGGCCTCCACTGCCGGACCGATCGAGGAACACGTGACGAGGACAAAGTCCGCGCCGCCGGCCTCGGCGGACGCGATGTAGGCGGCGACGCGGCGGGCGATGTCGGCCGTGAGCGAGCCGCGCGCGCCGATCGCGCGCACGAGGCTGTCGTCGACGATGTTGAACGTGTCGACCTGCGGCAGGTGCGCTTTGCAGAGTTGAGCAAAGACGGGCACGAGCGTTGCCGAGGTGTGAACGAGACCGAGGGTTTTGCGTTTCATGGAGAGATTCACCACAAAGGCACGGAGGCACAGAGATCGGAGAGGCGAGGTTTCTGATCTGCTTTGTGTCTCTGTGCCTTTGTGGTGAGAAAACTAAATCCGTCCGCGGGCGACGGCTCCGAAGTAGTCCTCGGCGCCGACCTGGCCGCCCTTGAAATTCACCTCGAGCCCATCCGCGGGAGAGCCGGGCGCGTGCGCGCGGCAGAGCGGCGCGCCGGGGGCGAGGGGCGCGATCATCTCGACGGCTTCGATGCCGAGCGCGCGGGCGGCGTAGCTCGAGGAGTCGCCGCCGGCGATCAGCAGGCGGCGCAGTCCGGTGCGCGCGATTGCCTCGCGCGCAAGGTGGCCGAGGCCGGCGCCGATGGCGGCGGAGCTGGCGGGCGCGATCTTCGGATCGATCCCGCCGGACAACGTGTGGACGACGACGTGACGACCGGCGCGGAGATGCGCCACGACGGTTGCGAGCGGATCATCGGAGCCTTTGCCGCCGGCGACCGCGGCCGGGTCGAGGGCGATTTCGGCGAACCCGTGCTCGACGGCCCAACGGATCTGCCCGGACGTCACCGGAGAACAACTACCCGAGACGACCAGCAATGGTTGCGCCGGGCCGGGCTCGTTCCAGCTGGTGACGGGCTGGACATCGCCCGAAGCCGACCAGTGGGCGCCGAGCGCCATCTCGATGCCGGAGGAGCCCACGGAGAAGAGCGGACGTCCGGTATTCGCCCGTCCGGCCAGCAGACCGCCGATGCGCGCCAGTTGCCGAACGTAGAGCACGTCGAAAAGCACGATCTCCGCGCCGTCGGCGACGAGCTTTTGGAGTGCGTTTGCGGCATCGGGTGCCGGCAGCTCGACCTGCAGGATATCAAAAAGACCGATACGTTTTTTCGTCTGCCGTGCGAGATGGAGGCGCAGGTCGCTCTCGTCGGCGGGCGTCACCGGGTGCCGGCTCATCGACGGATGGCGATCGAGGCGGTGGATCGCGCCGGTGCTGCCGATGCCAAGGCGTGCAAAGAGATTTCCGAACACGCAGTAGCGCCCGAGGGCGGGCGCGCCGACGACGAGCGGGACAAAGGCCGACTGAAATAGCTCGGCGCCGATGTCGATTGCGCGGCCGATGCTGCCGACGGTCGGCGACGAGTCGAAGGTGGAGCAGACCTTGTAGTGAACGTGCGCGGCGCCGAGTGCCCGCAGGGTGGTGAAGGCGGGGCGCAGTTCCGCCTCCATCGCGGCGGGCGCCAGCGAGCGGGTGAGGCCGGCGACGCCGATGGCGTTGAGATCGGGATAGCGGGCGAGCTGCGCGGAGGTGGGCGGCGCGATGAAGAGCGCGGTGCGCAGGCCGGCGCGCGTGAGAAACTCCAGTGCGTCCGTGGAGCCGGTGAAGTCGTCACCGTAGTACGCGAGCTTGAGAGGCGGGCGGGGCATAGGTCCCATGGGTCCTCTAGGTCGTATAGGACCTATATGCTCCCGAACTTCGCAACTGATGTCGCGAGCTCGGGGTACTGCGCCGCCGCTTCGGCGATCGTGAGGCCTGCGACGGCGGCTTCCCACCACTTTCGCAGCGCACGTACGCCGGCGGCGGGGCCGTCGGGATGCGCCATGATTCCGCCGCCGGCCATGTAGAGCAGATCGACCGTCTTCGTGCGGCGATACGTTTCCGGCGCCTGGCCGCCCCACTGACCGGACGAGACGACGGGAAGCACCGGCTTGCCGAGCGGATCGGGCGCAAGGCAGGACGCGATCGAGCGAACGACGGAGTCGTCGGACTCCCAGAACTTGTTCGCGATGCCGTTGACGTGGAGCTGGTCCACGCCGGCGAGCCGCCAGAGTTTCTGGTATGCGGGAAACTCGACGCCGAGCAGCGGGTGGCGGTTGAGCATGCCCCAGCCGTTGCGATGGCCGTGGATGGCGAGCGCGCCGCGATCGCAGATCTTCTTGGCGGCGGTGAGCCCGACGCTGTTGAGGCTCATCATCACGCACGTGCCGCCGGCGGCGACGACCTTGTCATAGTGCCGCAGCATCGGGTCGAGCTCGTCGCTGATGTTGAACGCATACATCACCTTCTTGCCGGTGCGCTCGGCGTGGGCGTTGAGCACCGCCATGATGGCGTCGACGCGCGCGTCGAAGGGCGAGTGAGGCGGATCGGCCATCAGCTCGTCGTCCTTGATGAAGTCGATGCCCGCGTCGACGAGCGTGCGCACGAGCCCGGCGGTTTGCGGCGGCGTGAGGCCGATGCTCGGCTTGATGATCGTGCCGATGAGCGGGCGATCCTCGACGCCGGTGAGGCGGCGGCAGCCGGCGATGCCGAACTGCGGGCCGCGAAAGCGCGCGGCAAACGACGCGGGAAACTTGAGGTCGAGGAGCTTGAGGCCGGAGAACTGGGCGAGTTCGTAGAGGTTGCCCTGGAGCGTCGAGACGAGCGTGGGCAGGTTGTGGCCGAAGTTCTCCACCGACCACGAGACCACGACCTCGGCGCGGCGGTAATGGGCTCCGCCGCCGCGGGAGCCGGGTATCGACGGCGTGGAGACGGTCTCAAGTTCGGTGATCTTTTCGACGCGCGCGGCAAAACGCTGCTTGAGCTCGTCGGTTTCGCCCGGCACCGCGACGAAGGTGCCGGACGACTGTTCGCCGGCGAGCGACGCGGCGGCATGGGCGACGTCGCGCGGCGTTTCGATCAGGTAGCGGGCGGTGACGCGGTCCATGGGAGCGGCTTATTGGAGCGCGGGCGTCCCGCCCGCTGGGGACGGATGCGGGCAGGCCACCCGCGCTCCCAGGGGAGAGTCGCGCCACACACTCTTCAGCCTATACCGTCCGGCCGGAGCTTCGCAGACAGCGAAACTCCGCTCGCGCGCGGAGATCTTCAGGCCGTCGGTTTCAAGCGGGGTGTCGGCATCGCTCGGGATGTAGACGCGGGCGGTGGTGTTCACCGGCACGCGGAAGCTCCACGTGAGCCGGGCGCCCTCGCGCTGCCAGTGGCTTTCGATCTCGCCGTGCATCGTGCGATAGGTGGCGCGGGCAAACGAGAGCCCGTCGCCGATGAACGGGCGCAGCACGAAACGCTCGAAGCCCGGCACCTCGGGATCGAGCTCGATGCCGGCGACGTGGCGGAACAGCCATTCGCCGATCGAGCCGAGCGAGTAGTGATTGAACGAATTCATGTGCGGGTTGAAGAACCCGTCCTGCTCGGTCCAACCGTTCCAGCGCTCCCAGATTGTCGTGGCGCCATGGAGAACCGGATACAGCCACGAGGGGTAGCTCTCCTGCAGGAGAAGCCGGTAGGCGACGTCGGGGTGTCCGGCGAGCGTGAGCGTCGGGTTGAGATGGCTGATGCCGATGAAGCCCGTGCTGAGGTGCCAGTCGAGCGCACGGATGTTCTCGACCAGATGCGTGGCGGCGGGCGCGCGCAGTTTGGCCGGCAGCAGATCGAAGGCGAGCGCCAGGAGGTAGGCCGTCTGCGTTTCGACCGCGAGGCTGCCGTCGTCGCGCACGTATTCCTTCTGAAACGCGGCGCGCACGCGCTCGAACATGGCCTGGAAGCGGTTCGCGTCGGCGTCGCGGCCGAGTTCGCGGGCCATCCGCGCCAGCTTCGCCGCATCGTCCGCCCAGTAAGCGGTCGCGAGCAGCGTCTTCATCGGCGAATGCGTGCGGAAGCTCGTATCGGTCGGGATGCAGAGCCAGTCGCCGTAGTTGTTGGCCAGCACATTCTCGCGGATGCCGCGGGGATTGGTGCGTTCGAGGTAGTCGAGCCACGCGACCATCGCGCGCCAGTGACGCTCGAGGATCCGACGGTCGCCATAGACGCGCCAGATCGTCCACGGGACGATGATGCCGGCGTCGGCCCAGCCGGCGGCGCCGCAGAGGGTGTCGAGACCCACAAAGTTTTTGTCCTCCCGCACGCGCGGCGCCACGTCGGGAAAGATCCCGTCGGCGGTCTGCGCGTCCTCGACGTCGATCATCCACTTCGTGAAGAACGCCGCGACATCCATGTTGTAGCTCGCGGTGCGCAGAAACACCTGCGCGTCGCCCATCCAGCCGAGGCGTTCGTCCCGTTGCGGGCAGTCGGTCGGCACGGTGAGGAAGTTGTCGCGCTGCGACCAGAGTCCGTTGAGCCAGAGGCGATTTACGCCGGCGTGCGAGCACTCGAAGGTGCCGGCGCGCAGCGTGGCCGAGTGTATCACGCAACCGGTGACAACGTCGGCCGGGGGCGTGCCGGGATGGCCGGTGAGCTCGACGTATTGGAAACCGTGAAACGTGAAGTGGGGCTCGAAAACCTCCTCACCGCCGCCGCGGCAGAGGTAGACGTCGGTCGCTTTCGCGCGGCGCAGGTTCTCGGTGTACAGTGTGCCGTCGGGGCTGAGCCGCTCGCCGTGGCGCAGCGTGAGGCGGGTGCCTTCGGGCAGCGCCGCGACGCGCAGGCGCACCCAGCCGGTGATGTTTTGCCCGAGATCGTAGATGAAGACGCCGGGGCGGATTTCGTTTACGGAAACCGGCGCGAGCGTCTCGGTGATGCGCACGGGCTCGGAGCGCTGGGCGACGAGCGGTATGGCCGGCGCGGCGACTTCGCGGGCGGGGAGCCAATTATCCACTCGCTGACGCTCGCGGCCACGGGGGGCGTTGTTGCCAGCCTCGTCGAGTGGCTGGTCCCAGCCGTCGCGTTCGCGGCGGGCGTCGTAGACTTCGCCCATCATGATGTCGGAGCTGAGGATCGGACCAGTGTGACAGCGCCAAGTTGCGTCGGTGGCGATCGTCAGGCGCTCCCCCGTTTCCAGTTCGATTTCGAGTTGAACGCAGAGGCTGTTTTCGAGGCTGCCGTAGCGCGCGCGCGTTTCCTGCCATCCCACGTAACCGCTCCACCAACCGTCGCCGAGGATCGCCCCGAGGGCGTTGCGGCCGGGGGACACGAGGGAGGTCACGTCGTAGGTGCGGAAATGGATGCGTTTGTCGTAGTCGGTCCACTCCGGGGCAAAGAGATCCTCGCCCACGCGCCGACCGTCGAGGCGCAGTTCAAACAATCCGCGCGCGGTGGCGTGGACGGTAGCCCGCCGCACGCGGCCGGGGACGTCGAATTCTTTTCGGAAAAGGGTCGGCGTGCCGGGCGTGGTGAGGGTGGGTTCGGCGGCCGCGGGATCGCGGCGGAAGATTTCCGGATCGGCGGCGATCCAGCGAGCCAGCCAGTCGGCCGGCTCGAGCAAGCCCATGGTCCAGAGCGCGGGTTCGGAGCGGGCCGACGCCCCGGTCTCATCCCAGACCTCCACGCACCAGTGGCAGACGTCACGCGACGTGAGCGGGCGGCCGGTGTAGGCGATGTGGGTTGTGCGCAGGCTTTCCACGCGGCCGCTGTCCCAGCGATCGGCTTCGCCGGTCACGAGTTTTTCGGGCGTGCTGGCGACGTGAATACGATAAGCCGTCTGGCGCGCGCTACGGCGGTCGGAGTTCAACGCCCAGCTCAGGCGGGGGGCGCGTTCGTCGATGCCCTGCGGATCAACGAGGTATTCGCAGCGGAGATGGGTGATGGTCAGACCGTCGGCCATAGGTTGGATTCACCACGGAGGCACAGAGACACAAGGGACGGAGGAGTCTGATCTTTGTGCCTCTGGCTCCTGGCGGAAGGTCGCTTCCGCACGGTGGTGGTTCAAAAGGATCGGAAGTGACTGCTCGCGATTACGGGCACCGGCAGCGACGCCCCTGCGACTTCAATTTCGTGTGTGTTGGTGGTGGTCGGAACTCAACCTTCTGTCTTGTCGGGCTTGATCCAGAAGACGGCGGTGCCGAACCACAGGATGGTGCCGAGCCCGATCAGGGGAAGGCTGGTCTCGTGGGAGAGTATGCGGGCAAACACGAGCACCGGAGGGGTGATCGTGAGGGCGAGTCCGAGATAGGAGACGAGGCGAAGCATGGGGCGGGATGATCTTCGATCTACGATTTGCGCTCGGCGATGGGGCCGGCGACTGCGGTCGTCGAAGGCCGCGCGGACGAGACAGCGGCGAGCGACGCGCCGCGGGCGCATTTTTGCTGGAGGAATGCGCAGACGGTGTAGAGCGTCACGGCCAGGATCCACGCGGGCAGCACCTGCATGAAGAAATCGGCGCGGTAGTTGGCCAGCCATGACGGCAGCCAGGCGTTGACGCCGCTAAAGCTCGCGTAGTTGTCCTTGGCGAAAAGGAGGAAGCAAATGCCGAAGGAGCCGAACCAGCCGACGGCGGCGGGCCAGCTTGCCCCGAGCCGGCGGCGTTCGGCGAAATTGCGCTCGAGCCCGAGTCGCGGGAACAGCCAGTAGTCGATGAAGATGAACGCACCAAGCGGCATGAAGAACAGGCCGTAATAGGCGACGACGCGGTCGAGAAAGAAGTTCACGGCCGGGATGCACGCGGTGACGATCATCACCACGCCGGCGATGAGGGTGACGCGCCAGCGGCTCCAGTTGGGCGTGGCGGTCTGGAAGGCGAGGCCGGCGCGGTAGAGCGTGGGATTCGCCGTGGTCCAGCCGGCGAGGACGACACAGAGCAGGCCCGCCCAGCCCGCGCCGAGCCACGCGATCGTGCCGGGATTGACGTTGGGGTGTTCGACACCGGCGGCCCGTTCCGCGGCGATGAAGGCGGCGCACATGATGCCGGAGGCAATCCACGCCATGTAGTGACCGATGAACATGCCGAAGGCCGACGCGAAGCCGTACTGCCATTTTTTCGCGAACCGGAAGATCGTCGCGTCGCCCATGCCCATGTGCTGGGAAATGTTGCACAGCCATGCGAGACCCACGCAGCTCCAGAAACCGTATTTGGCTTCGCCGACGACCGGGGTGCCGGTCCAGATCTTTGTCTTCGCCGCTTCCCAGAATGAGGCCAGGTCGGTGACGCCGAGCATCGGGAGGCAGCCGAGAGCGCCGCCGAGGAAGACGAGCGGCATCCACGGCGCGCAGACCTTCGAGAAGTGCGCGATGCGCTCGAAGCCCAGCACCGCGAGCACCGCGATGACCGTGCCGATCGCGATGGCAATGAGGATCCAGGGCAAGGTGGGGACGTATTCACCGGCGGCATAATTCGGGCTGTCGATTCCGAGGGGCAGCGCGACGGCGGTCGTGGATACGTTGACCATCGCGCCTGCGAGCAAACAGAGCACGACGGCGAATACGGCGGAATAGGCGACCGTCAGGTAGGGACCGGCGATTTTGCGAATCTGCCAATACACCGTGAGGCGTTCGCGCACCGCGATCGGCGCGCAGATGAAGGCCCAGCTCAGCACGGCCAGCACGTTGCCCACCAGCAGGCCGATCAGGGCGTCGAACGCGCTGACGCCGTGCATGACAAGCAGCGGGCCGAGCACGAACTCGGTGCCGGCAATGTGTTCGCCGGCAAACATCGCGATGAATGTCTTCGCGCCATGAAGCTTGTTCTTGGCGACCGGCTCGCGGTCGAATTCGTAGAGCGCATCGAGGCGCTCGACGAGGGTGGGTTGCGGGGCAGGGGTTGACATGAGCGGAGGAGGCGGATCGGCAGAGGGCGGAGTTCGGAATCTTTCTCTCTGATCTTTCCCTAAAGTCTTTCCCGTCTTCGTTTCGAGAGTTCGGGACGTTTGTTGCGGAAGGAGAAAGTTAACGGGAAAGAAGAGGGAAGCGGCGGAGACGCGGCGAGGTTGGTGCTATTTGGTCGGCAGCCACACGGACATCTCCGTGTCGCCGCGATTGCCCCAGGCGTAGTAGGGCACGAGTTTGAGCGCGATCTCGCGCCAGGTGTTCGAGCCAAGTTCGCGGTAGAGCTGGTTCGGCTGCCAGGGCGCATTTTGCCCGGCCAGACCCGCGACGGTCAGCGTGCGCACAGGCGTGTTGCCGATCGTGGCGGGTTCGATCGTGAAGGAGCGGCGTCGGGCATCAAGCGAGAGCGCGACGTCCTTCAGGCTTACGCCC
>DASWVO010000302.1:0-3125 GCA_036406235.1 Opitutaceae bacterium | reverse complement strand
GCGGGAAAGCAGGACGCCAAATCTCTCCGCGACATATAGCTCTCCGATCTTTCCCCAAAGCGGCGATGGCATGCTTGGATTCGACGCATCGTGAGCTATGGCGTCTGCGACCAGCTGACGAAGAGATGGGGCCTTCGGCTGCGGCGCATCCGCGGCGAATTCGACGGGGATCTGCGATCTTTCTTGAAGGGCGATTTGCTCATTGATCCACGCCCAACTGATCCATTCACCGTCGTCCCAGATTCCCTCGCTGGAGTCAGCAATAGGCAATCCCGTCATCGAACATCGCATGTATGGATCGCTCATGGGCACCGCCAAGATTGATGGTGGGTTCTCACTGTGCATACGTCAGCCGAAAAAGATTTGAGCAAAGCGAGCGTCAGTTTTTCGGTTCGAACGCTGGCAACGGACATGAAAAAGGCGGCCGGTGGAAACCGGCCGCCGGAGAGCCGAGGCGGTGTCACGCTTCGGATTTCGCTTCCGCGAGGCGTTTGAAGATGAACGTGTGCGCCTGGTCGGCGAGCTTGGCCACGAGCGGGAGGTCGTCCCGGCCGAAGCTGTCGGTGTCGTGGTAGGCCTTGGCGTCGTCCACGTAGGTGCGGGCGAACGTCACGTTGTAGAATTTCTTCTGGTCCGCTTCGTTTTCCCAGATGGCGGCTTTGATCCGGCCGAGCCGGAAGGTCTGGACCGGGAGCTTGGGGCTGCTGGAGGCGTTCTTGGCGGGCGTGGCGGTCTGAGCGTTTTTGGAGGACATGATGGTTCCTTTTTGAGTTCTGAGGAGCGGGATTGCTCTCTCGACCCGAGGCGGGGGTGCCGGTCGGCGCGAGGGCACAGCTGGGGGGATTCCTTTCAAGGAGAACCGAGATGGGCTTGTCCGCTTGCGGCGCGCCGACGGGAGGTTCCGCCCGAGAGAGCAAGCCGGCGGGCAAAAAGGACCGGAATGCCACCACGAACGCCGCCGCTACGCTCTCCATGAATGCGGGCAGCTCCTCATCCCGCCGCACTTTTCGTTCGCCGCCGCCGAGGCAAAACGAAGCGCACCAGGGAAACGCTGGCCCCGTCATTCGGCTGACGAGGTCGCCCGCCAGCTGCGACGCCACGACACGGCGGCCGTGAACGACCGGAAGCCGAGCCGAACTCGCCGTTCCCCTCAGACGGAGTGCGGTCGAACGCTTGTGATTCGACGCCGACCTCGGCACCTCGCATCGCGTCGGCCAGCCGGAGCGGTGGAATCCGCGACGGCGCGGTGGCTGTTCGCGTCGGTGCCGGCAAAAGGGGAGCGGCCCCGTCGGGCCGCTCCCCGCCCCACTCAGTTCCGCGCGAATTCCTCGGCGAGCGCCCAGAGCTGCTTATTCACGAGTTGGGCCTGCTGGAGTCCGCCCACGGCCCGGGTGGTGTTCTGCCGGAGCGGCGAGCCGATGATCACGGCGACATAACGCGTGCCGCCGCGCAGCAAATGCTCCTGGACCACGTTTAGGGTGGTCCAGAGATCGGTCGCCGCATCGCCGGCCCGCACCGGGGCGAGCAGTTTCTCCGGCGAAAGCGCCCGGCCGACCGGTTGTGCCGGATCCCAGCGCAGCGCCGCGGCCCGCCGGCCGAACTCGACTCGGGCCGCCGGCGAAAGCATCACCGCTTTCCAGCGCGCGACCGACGCCAGCACCCTGGGCGCGCTGTCGGCGATCGTGTGGGCCGCCGACGTGAACCGCTCGGCGGACACGTCGAGGTGCCGAATCGCCACGTGGGCGAATTCCGCGTCGGAGACGACGAGTCCGTTGCGACAAACGAGGCGGTAGAGTCCCGCGTCGATGCGATAGGCGCGCGTGCCATCGTGCGCGTTCTGCAGGATCATTTCCGGGCGGGTCTCCCCGAGTTGGAGCGCGCCGGCCTCCAGATCGACGCGCCGGGCGAAGCGAATCTCGTGCAGCTGGAATCCGCGTCGGACGTCGAGCCGGACCCGCTGTTCACCGGCTTTCACGGGCTCCCACCCGTCGGAGCGCAGCAGGTCGACCACCTGCGCAGTGGAAACGAAGGCATAGCGGGACGAAACGCCGGGCCGGGCGTGCTCGGCGAACACGGACGGGGCGACTCGGCGAAGGTCGTCGGTCGACAGGGCACGATGCGGGAGGTGGGACGAAACGAGGACTGAGCTATTCATGATCTTTTTTGGTTTGATGGCGCCCAACGAGGCGCCGTTTGCAGGGAGCCGCCCTGCGCGGCCCCTCCCGGGCCACACCGTTGAAACGGCCGCCCCGGAGGGATGCCGACGTCCAGCACCGTCGCGCAAGGTGGAGCGCAGCGAAAGCGAGCAATACCTTGAGGCGCGGACGGGCGAAGGCGCTTGCGCCGCCCACCCGCCCGCCGGCGCAGGTGCTACAATCAGGCAGCCCTCAGGCGCGGCCCCGCTGACCAGAAGCGCGCGAGCGGCGCAACGAGAGCGAGCCCAAAAGCCCGCGCGGCGAAGGAGCGCACTCCTCGGGCCAGGCGCAGCCTGCCGCTGATCAATTTTGCGGGAACCGCGGACACCCGAGCGAACGCCGCCAGCCCAAAAAAGGGGCAAAGCCCCTCGTGCTAAAGCATTCCCGCGGAGCGAAAGCTGTAGTAGCCCAACGCGGCCGGATCACATTCCGGGCGACCCAGCACCACGTGATCGAGCAACGTGATGTCGACCGTTCCGGCGGCTTCCCGGAGCCGTCGGGTCACCGTGATGTCAGCGGCGCTGGGCGCAGGATCACCGGAGGGATGGTTGTGCGCGCAGATGATGGCGCTGGCGCCGGCGAGAATGGCGGGACGGAAAACCTCCCGCGGGTGCACCAACGTGGCGGACACCGTACCGGTGCTGATCGCGATTCGGCCGAGCGGCTTGTTCTTTTGGTTCAGCAGAACGACGTAGAACACCTCGTTCATCGGATGCGCTTCAAGCGTGTCCTTCATGTAGTCGTAAACCGACTCGGGGGACGAGAGCGACTGTGCTCCCACTTCGAACAGCGTCGCTTCATAAGATAGCCTGGCTTCGTACACGCGCATGAGAAATGCGCCTCGCCGGTTCGGTCGTGTGTGCGGGAGTGCACCTGATCGACCTCTGCCGGCTGAGGGCGATTCCCGCTCACGCCGAAAGTCAAAGCGCT
>DASWVO010000301.1:0-5117 GCA_036406235.1 Opitutaceae bacterium | reverse complement strand
CCACGCGTCGTTCTCGCCCATGCGCCGGGCTTCGCGCAGTTGATTCAGCGCGCACCGCTGCGCCGTCGCCCACCCGAGTGGCTGGAAATGATACTGCGCGAGCTGCGGGAGCATGGCGGCGGCATCCTCCGCGCCCTCCAGCATCTCCGCCACCGTCACCGCCGAGAGAAACAGGCGCCCGGCCGGCAACGATTCCAACGCACGCATGGCCGGCCCCGGTTTCCCTGCCTCCACTTCGTCCACGAAGTCGATGAGGAAGCTGGTATCTAGCAGGTAGGTGGGAACGCTCATGCGGCTTTGGATTTTGCTCCCTTGCGGTGCCGGACAGCCATGCCGGTGCGGGTACCCATCCGAGCCTTGGCCCACTCCAGCAGGTCCTTCGTCGTGGTGATCTTCTGTCCCATTTCGCGCTCGATCACGTCGGAGAACGATTCGCCGGGCAGCTTGCACTGTTTGAGTGCCTTGTAAGCGCTTTCCTTGATGGTGAGAGTTTTGACGGCCATAGTATGTTTAGTTTACACGCAGTGCTAAGAAGACAAGAAAAAGCCCCGGTCGTGGCGGGCCGGGGCTTCGTTGCGTCGCGCGTCAGGCGGCGCGGCGGTGTCGGTGCGTGGGGCTTTTGCTCAGCCTCGGCCACGGGATGTCCGCTACCATCTGCCTTCTGACCGTTGGCTTACACCGAATTCGGCACGAACCGTCGCTTGTCGGCGGGCGTTTGAGCGGATGACTTGCCAGCATGATCACGGTCGGAGTCATCCGCAACGGCGCGAACTACCTTTCGCACCATCTCCGGAAAAACGATTACTGGACGGAGGGTGAGAAAGCGGTGCGCGGCGAATGGGTCGGGCAGGGCGCCGGCGCACTTGGACTCGAGGGCGCGGTTACGGATGAGCCGTTCGACGCGTTGCGTCGGAACCGCCACCCGCGCACCGGGGAGGTGCTGACCGTGCGAAACCGGAAGGAGCGGGTGGCGTTTTTCGACATCCAACTTTCCGCGCCGAAAGACCTGAGCGTGCTCGCCCTCGTGGGTCGCGACGATCGCGTGCGCGCTGCGTTCGTTGACGCCGTTCGTACGGTGATCGCGGAGATGGAACGCTTCGCGGCTGTGCGCGAGCGGCGAGGGGAGGCGGCCGGTTCGGAGCAGTTCCGCCTCACGCGCAATTTCGTCGGTGCACTGTTTCTGCACGACAGCAGTCGCGATCTCGATCCGCAGTTGCACGCGCACGTCGTGCTCGCGAACGCAACCTGGGATCCTGAGCGCCAGGGGTGGATGGCCCTTCAACCGGCGGAAATGCTTCGGGCGTCCGGTTACCTGCGGCAAGTGTTGTACCGCGAACTGGCGTCGCGCCTTCGTGAACTCGGTTACGAGCCTTACGGCATGAGCGGGCAGGGCTTCTCGGTCCGCGGGGTCGAACATTTGCGCGAACGTTTTTCGAAGCGAGCTCGGCAGGTTCAGCAGCTGGCCGACGAGTTCGCGAAACAAAAGGGACGCCGTCCGACGAAGCGCGAAATCGAGGTTCTCGTGCGCGAGTCCCGCGCGAACAAGCTCGCCGACGTGAGCACCGCCGAGGTGCGGGCCCGGCAGCGCGCGCAGTTGTCGGCGGACGAGGCGAATGCGCTCGACGATCTGGTCCGCGCGGCGCTCGGCCGCCGCGCGGCGCGCGTGTCGCGTGGCAATGTTCATGCGGTACTCGAGGCGGCGCTGCGTCACACCTACGAGCGGCACAGCGTGGTGCGGGAGGGCGACGTGCTGAGAGCGGCACTGGAGCTGCATCCCGAGTTCGATCGCTGGCGCGAGTTGCGGGACGCGCTCGCCGCGCATCCCGACGCGGTGCGTGCCGAGGGGGAGATGACCCTTCGGTCGATCACGCGCGAGGAGGCCGCGACGGTGCGTCGGGTCCAGGACGGACGAAACACCCGGTTTCCCCTTGGCGATGCAACGCGTCTGCCCGCGAAACTCACACCTGGCCAGCTGGTCGCGGCCCGCGCGTTGCTCGGCAGCAAAGATTTTCTAAGCGTTCTCGTCGGCGACGCGGGCACGGGCAAGACGACGGTGCTCACCGCGATCGAGGCAGCGCACCTCGCCGCCGGCGGTTCCCCGTTCCTGGCGCTTGCTCCGACCACCCGCGCCCGGGAGGCCCTCGCCTCGTCGGGTTTTGCCGATGCCGACACGGTGCAACGGTTCCTCGTGAGCGACGCGTTGCAGCAGCGGGCGGGCCGCCGTGTGATACTGGTCGACGAGGCGGGCCTGCTTTCCACGCAGCAACTCGACGAGGTCACCCGGATCGCGCGGGACGTGCGGGCGCGGCTGTTGCTCGTCGGCGACACGAAGCAGCACTACAGTGTTCAGCGCGGCGACGCGCTCCGCAACATCCTCGAACACACGCATACCCCCGTGGTGCGACTGTCGGAGGTGTTGCGCCAGCGCGATGAAGCCGACCGGCGCTTCAGTCGCATGCTGGCCTCGGGCGATGTCGCCGAGGCGTTCCTTTACGCGCAGGAGCGGGGAATGATCCACGATGCCGGTGACGACCACGCACTGTTTGCACAAGCGGCCGAGGACTACGCGCGCAATCTCGTCCACGGCGTGGATACGCTCGTCGTGATTCCGTTCTGGGAGGAAATCGAGCGCTTCAACGCGCATGCCCGTGCCGCGCTCCGCCGCGTCGGACTGTTGGGGGAGACGGAAGTCGTGCGCGAGGCGGTGAAGCCGCTCTCGTGGACTGCCGAGCAGAAGGTGCACTGGAATCAATATCGGCTCGGTGACCGTCTGCTGTTCGTGCGTGATACGCGCTTCATGAAGCGTGGAATGGCTGCCGAGGTGATCGGGATTCTTCCCGACGGGCTGCGGATTCGGTCCGGGAAAAAGCTCACAGCGAAAATCACGTGGCGGCAGCGGGACACATTCGAGGTCGGGCGACTCGAAAAGCTGCCGGTGGCGGCAGGCGATCGCATCCTCATCCGCGGCCGGGACGATGATGCCGGATTCACGAACGGTGAGTTCAGGCAGGTGTCGCGGGTCGATCCGAGCAATGACGAAATTGAACTCGACGACGGACGCCGGCTGCCGCCGGACTTCAAGGCCTGGACCTATGGCCATGCGCTGACCGCTTACCGTGCCCAAGGCAGCACGGCGGAGGAGTCGATTCTCGTTCTTGGCGACACCGCGACGCGGGCGCTTGCCCGCCGGCAGTTTTATGTCGGGAACACGCGCTACCGTGGGACGCATCGCATCTACGTCTCGAACGGCGAAAAGATACTCGAACGCCTGGCCCTTCCCGATCCGGGGCGGGAACTCGGCACGGAGTTCCTCCGGCGCAACCGGCTCAGGGTGGACGAGCTTGTCTCACGACGGCGTCTGCCCCGAGTTCGCGAGCATCTGCGCCGCGCCATGTGGACTGTGGCGGAACAGTGGCGCCGCACGCGCGAATCGATGGTCCGGCGGCAGGAGGCCTGAGCCATGGAGCGACCCGCGTTCAAGAAGCCGCGACTGCATTTCGACACGTCGCCGAACCCGGCGCACGTGACGTTCGACGACGGAAAGCACACGCGCCGAAATTTCCAATGGATGCACTACAGCGAGGCCCGATGGGACCATGGGAGCCCGGGCACGATCAAGCTGGAGATCGGCGATCTGATCGTAGTGATAAATGGATACAACCTCGGTCCGCTGTTTGTTGCGATTGAGGAGAAGACGCTCTTGCGCATTCGCGCGCATCCGGAACTCGCGCAGGAACGAGGACGGGATGAGGATACGTTCGCGACCAGCATCGGCTTCATCAAACCCCTCGCGATCGCGATCTCCACGAAGCGAAGCAAGTCATCGCAGATGGATCTCGGGCTGAAAGACTGAACCACGCGGGGCGCTTCGTTGATTCAGCGCGCATCGGGCGTACGCCTCGGGGATCGGGGCATCTACGCCTCCTAAATGTAACATGAAAATATTTCAGCCGCTCCCTTTCGGCCAACGTACGTACGTATATATATAATTAGGGCGGAGCTTGGGAGAATGTTCACTTTTTCCGGTAGATGCAGGCTATTGTCCAAATGACTTTTCTCCCTTTTGTCTCCCCGCCGACGCGATCGTCCCGCTCTGAACCGAGCGGACGGCGCGAGGGAAACGGCCCCCGAAGAGCGCCGGCAAAACAGGAGAAGCCAAATGAATGCTCTGATCTACGCGATGCCGTGGGTGGCGTCGATTTGTGGCGCGGTGATGATTGGAAGAACGCTGCGCCTGTTTGGGATCCGTCCCGGTGCGAATCACTCGCACCGCGCCCGCCTGCTGGGACTCGTCGGATTGGCGCTCGTTGCGCCGACGGTGAGTAACGCGCAGGTTGACCTGCAGACCTCGGTCGAGTCGGGTAACGCGATCATCATGTACCTCTGCGGCGTCTTCGCCGCCGTGGGCATCGTGACCGCTGGCGTGTCGATGATGGCGGGACGACCGACGATCGCGAAGTGGGCCTTTGCCGGGGCAATGGTGTCCGGACTCGGCTTCGCGATCGTGAAGACGATGTGGACGAACTTCGGGCTCACGCCCGCCGACGTGACGACCTTCACGCCGTGAGCGGCGAGGCGGGCGCGGCGACCAGCTCCGCGCCTACCGCTGCTGAAACGAAAGACAAACCGCATCCCTCGCCATGAGCGCGATTGTCCTCAACGAACACGACGCCAACCAGGGCGCCCAGTCGAAGGGCGAGTTCCTCGGGATGACCGGCAACTCGGGTTGGTATCTGCTCGGCTCGGCCGGCTCGACCGTGCTGATGGTGATCGTGCTGTGGGGCGTATTGGAAGTTCCGCTACTACTCTGCCTCATGCTCGGTCTCGTGCTCTGCACGCTCTCGGTCGTGTACGTGTTCACGCTCAAGAACAATAGACCGGAGCATTACGACACGGATTTCTTCGAGGGCGCGTTTGTCGACTCGGGTGTCCTGGAAACGGTTTTCGGTCCGCGCGAGCGCAAAGCTCGCGAGCCCTTTCGCCCCCGGGATTACGCCGAAACCGACGCGGTGGAATCGGCGGCGTCACGGGCACGGGCGACGCGCGTGCCGTCTGGCACGACGTCGTTTCGGGCCGCCGCGCTTGCCTCATCCCCGAGCACGGCGGGTCAGCAACCG
>DASWVO010000300.1:0-5761 GCA_036406235.1 Opitutaceae bacterium | reverse complement strand
GGGGGGCGAGTTTGGGACAAAATCCGTTTGCGGCGCTCGGCTCGGCAGGCCTGCCGAGTGCGCCTCCGGCGGGGTCTGCCGCTTCGGATAAGCAGGCGACCACGCCGCCGCGCGCCCCCGCGGGTGCGGTGAAGAACCGCGGACGCGTCGACATCGTGCGCACCACGGCGGGGCGTGGCGGCAAGACGGTGACCGTCGTCCAGGGTTTTGTGGGCATTGGACTCCCCGAGAAAGAACAGCTCGCGAAAAAGATGCAGAAAGCGTGCGGCTGTGGCGGCACGGTCAAGGACGGCAAGATCGAGATCCAGGGCGACAAGCGCGAGGAGGTGGCGCGCATCCTGATCGAGGCCGGGTTTCGACCGGTGCTCGCGGGCGGATGAGCGGGCCGTGACAAGGAGGGGCGGCACTCTTGCGGCCGTTCTACCGCCGGTTGTCTCTCTTCAGCCCAAGGGCGGCAAGAGTGCCGCCCCTCCTTGGCTCACGCCGCCAGACCGGCCGCGAGTGCCAGGGCGCTCTTGGCGCGGTTCAGAATATAGAGATGGTAGCCCGGCGCGCCGTGCGTCACGAGGTCGCGGATTTGCTCAAGCGCCCAGTTGATGCCGATGATCTCGACCACGTCGGGATTCTCGGCGGCGACCTCCAGCCGGCGGGAGAGGGCGGGAGGCAACGTCGCCCCGCAGAGCGAGGCGATGCGTTGGATCTGTTTCAGCGAGAGTACCGGCATGATGCCCGGGACGATCGGCACCGCGATTCCGCGCGCGCGGCATTTTTCGACGAAGCGGTAATAGATCGCGTTGTCGAAAAAGAGCTGGGTCGTCACGAACGCGGCGCCGGCATCGACCTTGCGCTTGAGGTTGTCGAGGTCCGTCTCGAACGAGGCGGCTTCCGGGTGCTTTTCGGGATAGCCGGCAACGCCGAGGCAGAAGTCATGGTGCCGTGCTTTCAGCAGTGCGACGAGTTCGCTGGCGTAACGCAGGCCGTGCGCGGCCGGCGTGAAACCTGCCGCTCCCTTGGGGGGATCGCCGCGCAGCGTCATGATGTTGCGGAAACCGCTCGCGTGAATCCGATCGGCCAGCGCATGCAATTCGTCCCGAGAATGACCAACGCAGGTCAGGTGCGGCATGACCGTGAGCCCAAACTCGTCCTTCAGCAGACCGCTCACTTGCGCCGTTCGCTCCCGGGTGCTGCCGCCGGCGCCATAGGTCACGGAAACGAAATCCCACGGCACGCTCTTCAACGCCGCCGCGCTCTGCCGCAGCGCCTCGACGCCCGCATCGTCCTTCGGCGGAAAGAACTCGAGGGAGCGCAGCGGGCGGGATTCGGCAAAGAGCTCGGAGATTGGCCGGTTGGTGGACATGTGTCGCATCAACGCATGCGAATTCGTTGATATGTGTAAAGAGCGAACTTGTGCTGCTGCGCCGCTCGCCGGCGGCGTCGGTGCGCTTTTTCGAATGCCTTTTTCGTAGCGCGGTGTTTCGACCTGCGCTCCTTGCGCTCCCGAGCGCGGGCTAAAAGCACCGCGCCACTTTGCTCAGCGGCGCGAAGGCGCATGGGGACGGCTGCCACGTGCGCGGGTCTGACGAGGCATTGCGTTGCGCTGACGACGCCATGCGCCCCTCTGACCAACGCGTGCGCTTCTCTGACCGGGCGGTGCGTCGCTCTGACGGATCCGAGCGACCGTCTGGCGGCCTATGGCGCCCCGGCGCTCAGGGGGCGGTGCCGGGCGGCGGGTTTGCAGGGGCGGGTTCGGCGGGAGCTGGTGCGTCCGGTGTGGCCGGTGCGGGGGCGGCGGCGGGCTTGGGCTCGAAGAGATCGTCGCGCTTCTGCGGCAGGCTGGTGAAGGTGTAGTCGTAGATCTGGAACGCCCGCTTTTGCATCAGGGCGTTGATCGGGGCCTTCTCGTCCGGCGCGGTGACGAAGGCAAAGACCGGGCCGGCGGGAATCGTTTCGGTGACCGGCTCCAGCACCTTGGCGGGGCCGCCGTCCTCCGGTTTGTGCTCGCCGGTGGCGCTGCCGAGCAGGGCCTCTGGCTTGGCCTCGGGGGCCTTCACGATCTTCTGCTCGGGCTTGCGACCGAGCGCGAGCGTCCAGGTTTTTCCGTCGAAGGTCGTCAACTTCAGCGTGCGCGCGTGCTGTTTCGCGGCCGTGGCATTGGCGTCGTCGGGCGCGGTGGTTTCGGAAAACCGCAGATTCGCCACGCTGTTGAGCAGCGACGTGATGGTGGCGGTTTTGAGCTGCTGGCCGTCGGGCGTGTTTTCCGTGGTGAACGCATCTTCTTTCTTCGCGCGGCTGGCGACCACCGGAGCGCCGTCGCCTTCCGGGAAGCTGAGTTCGACCTTCGCGATATCGTCGGCCGGCAGATTCACGAGGGTGCTGTCGGCCCAGTTCTTCGATTCGGCATCGAGCCAGGCGTTGAACTTGGCGCGGTAGCCCTTGGGCTCGTCGCCGAAGCGGACGAAGCGGCCGCCGGCCTCGGCGGTTTTGCCGAGCGTCGCGGACCACAGGTCCTTGCCATCGGCATCGAGGAGAACGAGGCGCGTATCCTTGAATTCGAGACGCGAAAGCCGCTCGGGCTGACCGGTGACGAACTGCTCGATTGTCGCCGAGCGAAGATCGTCGATGAAGCGGGCGAGCTTGCTGAAGTCGGCGGGCAGGCCGTGGTAGCTGGCGACGGTCCAGGTGCCGTCGGCCTGTTTCGCCAGTTCGACGGTTTTGCCGGCATCGGCGAGCTTCACGCGGGCGGCTTTTTCGATGGTCGCCGCGTCGACGAGCGGCTGGCCGACGCGCGCGTCCGCCGATGGCGGCGGCGTGGGGCGGTTGAGAAACCAGACCACGCCCGAGAGCGCGGCGAGGACAGCGACGGCAATGACGAGGGATTTCAGTCTCATGGCTGAGAGTTGAGAGCCGAGAGGTGGCGTTGAAAAACGGTTACTGGGAGCGCGGGCGTCTCGCCCGCTTTTCGGAGCGGGCCAGAGGCCCGCGCTCCCAAGGGATTACTTCTTCCGGGCGCGGTAGAACCAGATGCCAAACGCGCCGACGAGCAGCGGCGTGGCCAGCAGGTTGACGAGGAGCAGCCCGTTCTCGAGCGCGTCGATGTCTTCGCGCAGCGCGCGGCGGATTTCGCGGCGCTCGCGGCGCATCTGGGCTTCCTGTTTTTGGAAATCCTCGATCGCCGCCTGCATTTCGGGCGTGGCGACGAGACGGTTGCCCTCGGTCTTCTTGCCCTGCAGTTCGGAGAGCTTGCTCTGCACCTCGTTGAGGCGGCTCTCGAGCGCCGTGAGCTGCTCCTGGTATTTTTTCTGCGCTTCGACCTCCATCGCACGGACGACGGTGAAGGGGCGCAGCGAGTTGCCCTTGCCGCGGATCGAGATGAGATCCTGCGAACCGGCGAGGAACTCCAGCGCGTTGCTGCCGAAGGCCAGGTTGTCGTTGAGCGGCTCGGCCGCTTGCACGCCGAGGAAGTTGAAACGGCGCACGCTGAAATCGTCCATCAGCCAGTCGGTATCGGCGACGAGGATGAGCGTGGAGGCGCTCGCGGACTCGCGCAGTTGAGAGTTGAGCGTTGAGGGCTGAGAGTCGGAGTCCGACTTCGTCTTGTCGCTGTTTTCGTTCTTTTCGCCCTCTGCCGGCGGCGCATCCTTGGGTGCGCCGTCGGGGAAGGCGCTCTTGAATTTGCCGCGGACGAGCGCGGCGAGCGTCTTCTTGCCCGAAGGGACGATCTGGCGGGCAACGTCGTCGGGCTGCGCCATCTGCAGCGTGAAGCCGGGCACATCGCCGCTTTGCGCGGACGATTCGATGAGCGGCGTGAATTCGAGGCTCGTGTCTGGTTTCAGCGCGAGGCTGCCGGGTTCAACGAAGAGCAGCGAATTGAGCTGCGCGGTCGCCGCGGCCTGAGGATTCATGCTGTCTTGCGCGAGCATCAGCCACACGGGAAACCGCGAAACGGTGCCGGGACCGGACTGGACCTGCGCTGCGTTCTGCAGGTCGCCGACGACGTTCTGGGCGTTATAGGTGATGCCCCAGCCGTTGAACAGCGTCGGGACGTCGCTCGAGGCGTTCGGCTGCGGTCCGCCGAACATCGCGGCCTGCCCGCCCTGGCGCTTGAAGTGCTGCGACGACGGGTCGACGGCGAGAAAGACCGGCTTGCCGCCGAGCAGGAACTGGTCGATCGCGTATTGAAGTTTCGGCGACAGGTTCTGCGGATGGATGACGGCGAGCGCGTCGAGGTTGGCGGGCAGTTCGGTCGCGGTGGCCTCGACGGGCACGATCTCGAAGGACTTTTCCCACTCGCTGATGACGAACTGGCTCTGCGGCGGACGCTGGCCCATCTGCATCATCATCGGATTGAACGGCGGGGCCTGCAGCGGGAGGCTCGTGAGCAGGCCGAGCTTCTTCTTGTCGAACTGCTCCACGCTATAGATCAGCTGCGAGAGGTCGTATTCGAGGAACTGTTCGCGCTGCGGGTTGAGGTTCGGGACGGCCTTCTGCTGGTCGGCCTGGGTGGCGACGAGGCCGAAGTAGACCTGCTCGCCCGTGCCGGGCACGACCTGCGGCTGCAGGCCGGAGGCGGTGGCGCGCTCCTCCTCGGGCGTGTCGGGCTTCGGGTTCACGACGTTGAGGACGAGCTTCCCGCGGGCGGCGCGCACGTATTGGCGGAGCATTTCCTCCACGCGGGCGGCGTAATTCTTGTATTGGACCGGCACCCCGCTGGCGTCCCTGGAAAAGTAGAAATCCAGCGTGATCGGCTCCTCGAGTTTGCCGAGGAGCGATTTGGTGCCGTCCGAGAGCGTGTAGATGCGCTCGGCGGTCGCGTCGCCGCGCAGCGGGAGCTGCGAGGCGAGATAGTTGACGAGCACGAGGCCGACGAAGAGCAGGACGATGGCGACGGTTTTGCTTCCGAATTTCATGGCGGCGGAAGAAGGGTTAGCGCTCGAGCGCGACGACATTCAGGAAGAGCGTGAACGCGGTCAGCGAGAGGAAGAAGACGACGTCCTTCGGGTCGATGATGCCCTTGGTGAAGGCCTCGAAGTGGGTCGTGAAGCTGAAGTTGGCGAGCAGGTCGACCAGCGCCTGCGGGAGCACGGCGGCCATCGCGCCGTTGAAGACGCTCCAGCCCAGGAAGACGAGGACGAGGCAGGCGAGCACGCTGACGACGAAGCTGATCACCTGGTTTTTCGTCAGCGCCGAGGTGAGCGAGCAGACACCGAGATATGCGCCCGCCATCAAAATGCTGCCGAGGTAGCTCGCGGCGATGACGCCGAAGTCGGGATCGCCGAGATACGCGACGGTGATCACCATCGGGAAACTCAGCAGGATCGCGACGGCGAGAAACGCCCACGCGGCGAGAAATTTCCCGAGTACCGCTTCGAGGGTCGTGACGGGAAGCGTGAACAGCAGTTCGACCGTGCCGGTGCGTTTTTCCTCCGACCACAGCCGCATGCCCGCGGCGGGGATGAGGAAGAGGAACAGCCACGGGTGAAAGATGAAGTAGCTCTCGAGGCTGGCGCTGCCGGCTTTGAAGAAATTGCCGACGAAGAACGCGAGGCCCACGGAGGCGACGAGAAAAACGATCAGGAAGACATACGCGACGGGAGCGCGGAAGTAGCTCAGGAATTCGCGTTTAAAGACGGGAGAAATCTGGGACATGGGAGGAAGGATAGATGGGAGCGCGGGCCGCTGGCCCGCATTCAGGCAGCGGGCCCGCGGCCCGCGCTCCCAGGGGAAACAAACGTCGGAGCGGGTGAGGCTGCGGAAGATTTCG
>DASWVO010000299.1:0-22686 GCA_036406235.1 Opitutaceae bacterium | reverse complement strand
GGTCCGGCAGGTGTGCGGTGGCGGATGAGCTTCATGGCGTGTGAAAGGCGTGAGGGTGACGGCGGAGGCTGTCAACGGGACGGGCAGTGCCGTCAGAGATGTTCCTGGGCTATGCCTGCACGAGCCGGAACACCGTCACCTCGGGCCGGACGTTGAAGCGCACGCGCCAGAGGTGCCCGACGCCTCGGTTGATGTACAGCCGTCGCCCGCCGGAGAGCTCAAACTCGCCGCTCGTGTAGCGGCGGTTCTTCACGGGCAGAATCGGCGGCGGTAGGAACGGCGGGCGGCATTGCCCGCCGTGCGTGTGGCCCGCGAGGATCCAACCACGAAAACCGTCCCAGTCCGGCAGATCGCAGACATCGGGATTATGACACAGCGCAAGCGCCGCGCGTCCGGCGTCGAGCTGCCGCAGCGCACCGCGCAGGTAGAGACGCTGCGACCACAATTCTTCCAGGCCGACGAGCTGCAGCCCGCCCATATCGACCACGGCATCGCGCAACATGACCACGCCCGCGTTTTGCCACGCATTGACTACGAGGCCGGCGACTTTCTGATATTTCCAGCTCCAGCCGTAGTCGTGGTTGCCCAGCACGGCCGCCGTGCCGAGCCGGCCGTGCGGGAAGTGGCTCAACAGACTTCGCAACCGTTCCTCGGTCGCGATTTTCTTCACCGTCACGAGATCGCCCGTGTGGACGACGATGTCGGGCGCGAGCGCCTGGATGCGTCGGAACGTGTCGATCAGATACGCATCGTCGACCTGCGGTCCGCAATGGAGATCGCTCACCTGGACGAGCGTGCGCCCCTCGAGCGCGAGCGGCAGGTGCTCAATCGGCAGGTCGCGCCGGACAAATTCGATCCAGTGCGGCTCGACGCGCCACGCGTAAAGCCCCGTCAGCGCCGCCCCGCTTGCGAGCGCGGCAAAAAACCGCCGTCGCGTGAACAGCCGCCGGCGCGGCGGATTCATGCTCTCCGAAGACGGCGCCGGAACAGGCGCCGGCACACAGGAAGACGGTTCGCGCATTTCGTCGGCAGACATGATCCGACCCGAGCGTTGCAGACCGCGCCGGAAAGTCACGCCTTGCCGCCGCACCCTGCGTTGCAGAGAGCGCCCGAACAACACGCCGCGCGTCCAAGGGGGCGCAGGGGCTACTCGATGAGGGGGAACTCGCCGTAGCGATTCATCCCCGAGCCGCCCCTCGAGCCCGCATCGTAGATGTAGCCGCAGGCTCGCGTGCCGTCGGCGCGCCGCAGGAGGTTGCCGCGCACCCAGGAGCCTTCGATGCCATCGACACGGAGCGTGGCGGGCTGCCAACCCCCGCGGTCGTGCGTGCTGAAGAGGCTGCGGGTCGTTTCGTCGATGAAAAGAACGTGAAGTGTGTCGCCGTCGGCCACCACGTCGGCGGCGGTTTGCTGCGAATCGACGGCGTGCTGCACGACGCGGCGCTCGCTCACCCGCACCGGTGGCGAGAGGCGTCCGTCGGCGCTGGCCCGGCGTTCCCAAAGGAAGCCGTCTGCCAGACGATAGACGATCGCGACGGTGTTGGTGTCCGGCAGATGCACCAGGGGGAGGATCGAGCCGTAGTGAGGACGGCCGACACCGGCGCCTTCGGCGATCAAGGCCGGCGGTGAGAACGTGCCGTCCGGGAGGAGGGTGTGGTGCCAGAGGGTGCCGTCGTCGCGATAGCAGGCGACGTGTACGACATCGTCGGCGGCGAGCACGGCCTGCGGGCCGGCGAGGATGCGCGTTTCCGCGGGAGCGACCGGCGCGCTTTGGCGCCATTTGCCGTCGGCAGACCGCAGGTTGTAGTGCAGCGTCGAGCCTACGAAGAAGGCGACCATGCTGCCATCGCGGCGCACGACGAGCGACGTGCCTTGGGCGACAGAGCGCTCGGTCGCGGCGAGTTCGTCGCGCGTCGCCCAAGTGTCGGGCGCCGTCGGATGATCGGACGTGCGGAAGCTGTGATAACGCAGCGAGCGCGTGACCTGATGCGCGAGATGGAGCGTGCCGTCGATCAGACGGCCGTCGACCGATTCCAGATCGTCGGTTTCCGGGCGGTGCCCGGCGTCGATTTCGCGCCAGGTGCGGCCGCCGTCGTTGGATTTGACCATCATGAACACATTGTACGATTCGGCCGGCTCCATGATGAAATAGAGATCGCCGTTGCGCGCCTGCCACGGGCCGATGCGCCCCGGGGTTTCGACAAACGTGCCGCCGACGTGGCCCGGTGGCACCGTGAGCCGGACGCGCGCCGGACGTGCGCCGGGCAGGGTCTTGCCGCGGTGGTCGGCGAGGCGGACTTCAAACCGGTCGCCTTCTTCGTTGGTCACCGCGCCGTCCGCGAAGCGACGGATGACGAGCGGCCACTCGAATTCGTGATGACCCTCTTGGGCGAACCACGCGGGCGCCTGGGCGGCGAGGTTGATGCCGGCGCCGCCGCCAAACGGCCGGGCGGAACCGTGGAGCAGGTCGGTCGCGGGCTCGCCGTGCGCATAGGCGGGGGTGCTCACGACGCTCAACCGCGGGCTGCGCGGCTCTTCGGCCTCGGGGTAAGGGAAGTCGTGTGCGCCGACTTCCAGCCAGTCCTCATCATCGTTGCGCCGGTATTGCAGCGCGATGCCGGGAGCGCCGGGCGGCAGGCGGTCGCGTTCAAGTTCGAAGCGGATGCGGAAGGGCCGGTCGGCCGCGACCGTCGCCTCTTCGTTGAACGCGGCGGCCCAGCCGGTGTCGGTATTGAGCGGATCCGTATTTTCAGCGCGGATACGGAACGCCGGCTGGCCCTCTCCGGCCGCGGTGAACGCCAGCGGCGCGAGCGCCGCAATGAACACCGGCGCACCGGAGCGGACAAATCGGAAAACGGATGAGGTCCAAGTGGAGGTTGGGAAACGATGGTGATTCATGGATGTGGGTCGGCCTCGGCGGCGAGTAGCTGAACGTTGGACACAGCGGGCCCGGAGGGCGCGGCCCAAATGGAAAGGCCGGCGGCCGGGGGACCCGGCTGCCGGCTGGCCGGAGCAGGAATAGCGGAGTCGGCCTAGAACGAATATTCGACGCCGAAGGTGTACTTCGTGCCGGCGAACGAGGCGTCCTCGACGAACGGCGGGTAGCCTTGATACGAGATCTGGCCGCGGTCGGTGAGGTTGGTCGCATTGGCGAAGATCAGCAGGCCCCTGGCCAGGCGATAGCCGAGCTCGGCGTCGACCCGCTCCTCGGCGGCGTAGAATTCATCGCTCTCGATGTCGGAGCCGAGACCCTCGACGTAATCACCGCGGTAGCGATAGTCGACGCGAGCGCTGAAGTTGCGCCAGACGTATTCGACCGTGCCGGTGAAGAGGTAGTCGGAGAAGCCAGGCAGCGGCAGGTCGCGCCCGTCGGTGCGGTTTGGATACTCCGCTTCGCTCTCGGTGAACGTCGCGCTGAGGGCGACGGAGAAGCCCTTGAGCGGTCCCGGGAGGAAGACGAGGCGCTGGCGCGCGATGAGCTCGACGCCGTAGTTCTTGGCACTCGTCCCGTTGACCGGGCGCTCGTATTCGAAGTCGCCATCCTCCGCCGGGATCGGGATGCCGTTGGCATCGAGCTCGTTGAAGTCGTAGACCTGGTCGTAGCTGAAGTTCGTGATGTCCTTGTAGAAGAAGCCGACGGAGTAAAGACCGCCGTGGTCGGTGTAGTACTCCAGCTGGAGATCAAGGTTGTCGGACTCGGCGGGCTTGAGGTCGGGGTTGCCGTCGGAGATGTCGCCGTCCTCGTTGACGAAACGGCCGCGCGAGAGCTCGCTCAGGCGGGCGCGGGCGTAGCTGCGGTAAACGCTCTCGCGCAGGATGAGTTTGGGCGTGAGGGCGTGGCGCAGGTGCAGGCCGGGCAGCCAGAACGATTCGGAGCTGCCGCGGTCGACGGTGGTGACGCTCGCTTCGCCGTCGAGGTAGCTGACGAGCTTGTTCGTGTTCTGCCACTCGATGCGTTCGAAGCGCACCCCGCCGATCACGGTGTGGCGGCCAAACTGGTAGGTGCCCATGACGTAGGCGGCGCTGGTTTCCTCCTTGGCCGCGTAGTCGGAGATGTTGCTGTCCTCGAGCGAGTCCTCTTCCTGGAACTCGTAGAGCTCCGGGTTGCTGGCGAGCAGGGCCTCGGCCTTGTCGGGCTGGGCGTCGTAGTACTTCGGCTTGAGGAATTCCACGGCGTCGGTCGGGTCCATCACCTGCGCGTAGGGGAACGTGTCATCGGTCGCGTACACGTCGGTTGAGCGGTCGAACTCGGGTTCACTGGAGCGGTATTTCGCGCCGGTCTTCACGCTGAACTCACCGCGATCGAGGGCGAACTCACGCTCCCAGTCGGCGCGGGCGCTGAAGACGTCCTCGGTCTTCTCGGAGGTCTCGACGATGAGCTCGCCCTCGTCGACGAGGCTGAGGTCGCGCGGGTCGAGCTCGTCGGGATTGAGCTGGTTGATGCGGACGTCGCCGAACGGATGATCGACTTCGTATTCGAACAGGAAATACGGATCGTCGGGTTCCATGACCATGTTGAGCTCGTTGTCGCGGTTGACGGTGCGCTTGCTGCGCGAGGTGAAAAGGTCGTAGGTGATCACACTGGGGCCGCGCTCGTGCCGGCCGCCGAAGTTGAGCGAGTAGAATTTGTCCTCGTCGTCGAGGGCGGTGCCCACCCAGCCGAGTGTGCCGCGCGAGCCGTCGTCGCCAGGCGTGCCGCGACCGTAGTTGGGCGTGAGCTCCGCGTAGGTCTTGCGGCCATCGGGATCGTCCTGGAAACGCGTGTCGATGTTGATGTCGGTCTCGTAGGTGAGACCTTCGCGCGTGTGACGGCTGATGACGGGGCGGAAGTAAAAGGAGTTGTCGTCGTCGGTGCGGAAGTCGATCGAGCTGCTGAAGGTCTGCGTGTTAGTCGTGCGCAAGGAGTATTCCCAATGCGTGGACTCCATGAACCAGACGGGAATGTCGTATTGGTCGAGGTTGAGGTCGGGATTGTTTTCCGGAGTGACCTGGACCCAGTCCTGATCGGAGTTGAGCGAGTAGCGGTCGGTCTCGTAGAGGCCGACGGAGAAGGAGACGCCGAGGTTCTTCTCGCCGCTGCCAACGCTGTAGAGGTCGGAGTAGGAGAGGGTGCCCGCGTAACCCCAGTTGTTCGGCTCCTCGTTGAGCACGCCGGCGGCCCGCAACTTCACGGCGCGTCCGTCGCGCTGGAAGGCGGAGCGGCTGATGACGTTGACGATGCCGCCGATCGCGTCGCCGTCCCGATCGGGCGTGGGCGCCTTGATGACCTCGATGTTGGTGACGCCGTCGGCCGCGAACGTGCGGGCGTCGAAGGCGTGGCTGTTGCCCGCGGCTGGAACGCGGTTGCCGTCGATCTGGAAGGAATTGAATTCACCGGCGATGCCGCGGATGTTGATGCTCGAGGGCGTGCCGTCCTGGTTTTCGTTCACACTGAGGCCTGGCAGGCGTTGCAGGGCGGTGCCGATGTTGCCGTCGACCATCGCGCCGAACGTTTCTTCGGAGACGATGTTGACGATGCCGCTGGCGGTGCGTTGCTGGTTGATGGCAAGCGCCTGGCCGCGGGCCTGCTCGGACACGGTGAAGGTCTCGAGCTGGAGCGCGGTGCTGGCGAGGGGCGCGTTGAAGGTGACGGTTTCGCCCGCGACGACCATCACGTCGCCGGCGAGCGAATCGAGGCCCACATACTCGACCTCGATGCGGTGGGTGCCGGCGGGCACGCCCGCCAGGGTATATCGGCCCTCGGAATCCGAGTACTCGAGTATCGGTGTTCCGGCGACGGAAATGACGGCGCCTCGGAGGGACCGTCCGGTGGCGGCATCGGAAACGCGGCCGGAGACGCTTCCGGTGGCGGGCTGGGCGAACAGCGCGCCTGCCAGCAGCGGCGCGAGAAACACCGCGCGAGCGAGGAGCCCGAACCATCGAGCGGAGGAATGGATAGGTATCATGGCGAACGAGGATGCTTGGAGTCGTGAGCGCCGGCTTGGGGCGGGCCTCGGGTGCTATGAGTGAACCGTGTGCGGTTCCCGACAGCGCGCCGCGGCCAGCACAACCAGCGTTCGCAAGCTTCCGGGAAGGGTGAAAATCCGTCCATCACCCGGACGGGTGAGGAGGAGTAACGATTGCGTGCCGAAGCTGGGTGCGGGCGCCCTGCCGATGGGAATCGACACGCTTTCGTAACCTGGCACCCACCCTTCCGGCTGAAGGTGGCGGAGTAGCGCCTAGTGCTCCGTCATAAAGCCCCGGCGCAGGCCTTCGCGCACGGCTTCCGCGCGGTCGGAGACGTTGAGCTTCCGAAACAGGCTCTTGAGATGGGTCTTGATCGTGTCCTCCGATACGCCGAGGACCTGGCCGAGCTCGCGGTTGCGGAGTCCCTTGCCAAGCAGGTCGAGGATTTCGTCCTCCCGTCGCGTGAGCGGGGCGCCGGCCCGGTTTTCGTGGAGGCGGGTCGCCACCCCTTTGGGCAGATAACGCCGGCCCGCGTGGACTTCGCGGATGGCATCCACGAGCTCGTCCTCGACCACGCTTTTGAAGAGATAACCCATCGAACCCGCCATGAGCGCCTGGTGGATGTACTCGTCGCCGTCGTAGTTCGAGATCATCAGCACCCGCGCCGCCGGAAACTCGGTGCAAATCGCATCCGTCACTCGCACGCCGCTCTCGCCGTGCAGCCGTAGGTCCATCAGCACTACATCGGGCCGGTGGAGCCGGAACAGCTCGAGCGCGCGCGCGCCTGAATCCGCCACCGCCGCGATGCGCATGTCGGCCTGCTGGTTCACCACGGTCGTGATGCCTACGCGCACGAGCGCATGATCGTCCACGATCATAACGTTGATCATTGCCGCAGTCACCGTGTCGGAGAGGTCGATCATACAAGTCGAGGCGGGGCGGTGCGGCGCGCGACCGGCGTCGACGCCCGAGCGGGGAGAGGAGGTGGCGCGGTGCCGACGGTCCGGCCGCAGAGCGGAACGTCGAGGGCGACTTGCGTGCCGCGGTTGGGGGCGCTGGCGATGCGCAGGTGCCCGTTCAATTCGTGCGCGCGCTCGCGCATGCCCAGCAGGCCGAAGCCGCCGGGCCGGGACCGCGGTTCGCCGGTCGCGTCGAAGCCCACCCCGTCGTCGGCGATGCGGAGCGACAGGTGGTTGTCCGTGCGCTCCAGCTCGATCCGGATGTGTGCGGCCCGGCCGTGCTTGATCGCGTTGGTGACCGCCTCGGTGGCGATGCCCAGCAGGTGCGCCTCCACGCGCGCCGGCAGATCCGCCGCGGTGCCGGCCACGCGCACGTCGATGACCGGCGCGCCGGAGCTGCTCCAGTTACCCGCGAGGCGGCGCAGTCCGTCCACGAGGCGCTCGTGTCGCGTCGACTCCGTCTCCGAACGCAGTTCGCGGATCGCGTTGCGCGCCACGGCGCGGCTTTCGCGCAACATCTGGCGGGCCGCCTGCAGCCGTACACGGGCGGCGGCGGGGCTTCGCTCGAGATCCGTTTCGATGGCCTTCATCTGCAGCGAGACGCCGGTGAGCCCCTGCTCGAGGGTGTCGTGGAGCTCGCGCGCGATGCGGCTGCGTTCCTCGAGGGCCGCGGCGTGCCGCGCCTGCTGCTCGATGACCGTGCGCGTGCGGCGGACCTGCCGCCGCAGCGCCCACAGCCAGCCGGCCGTGGCGAGCAGGACGATGCACGCCATCGTCAGCGCCCGCTGGAGCCGCGACGCGGTCCACCAGGGCGGCGCCTGCACGAGCGCGAGGTCCGCGGGCCCGGCCACAAGGACGACGAACGCGCGCGGCCGGTAAACCCACACGTCCTCGAGGTCGCTGATGACGCAGATGCCGGTTACGTCCACGAGGCTGTTGATTTCCGGCAGCGTCAGCGGTGCGCTCTCCGGCAGCATCAAGAGGCCTTTGAAAAGTTGATCGTCCGCCTGAAAAACGAGCGTCACGTTCGGGCCGGCGCGCACCCAGTCGGCGAGCCGGGCGCGAACCCGCACGAGATCGGAATTGTGTTTGCCGGCGAGCAGCCGGGCCATGCGTTTCGGCACGACGGGCTCGGGCGGCGCGCCGGTCCCGATGAGGCGCGCCTGCGCCTGCTCCAGTACGGCCATGCCGTCCTTGACCACGGGAAAACCAGCGACCTCGATCCGGTCTCCCGGTTGAAACGTCGCGGGCGCGCTCGTCTCCACCTTCAGACCCGTGTCGCCATCGCGCAGGAACAGCGTGGTGGCCGAGAGCTGCCGCGTGACGGTGCCGCCGGTGCGCACGCGGTGAGGGTGCTCCCGCACGCCAGGCCGCACGCGCAGGATCAGGCTCGCGGGCACGAGCGGCTGGGCAAACGGATCCGGGAGGCCCGGACGCAGCACCGTGATTTCCGCGCGCGAGGGTACGCGCAGCGACGGCTCGAGGATCTGCTTTTGGGCGTTGGCCTTCACCGCCGCCGTGCCGCGGAGCCGCACCGCCGCGTCGACCAGCGACGTGTATTCAGTGCGTGGATCATAGTTCACGAGCGCGAGGAGGTTCCCGCCGTCCATGCCCAGATCGAGCACCGCGAAGTCGCGGGGCTCCGGCAGATGGACCGCGCGCACGACGCCCTCGACCTCGACCCACTGGTTGTCGACCGCACCCGAGGCCAGGACGCTGAACGTCGCCGGCCGGGCCTCCGGAAAGGGCGCGCGGCCCAGGCGCGCGATCGCGTGCGGCGTGATCGACGGCGAGGTCCCGCCCGCCTGCAGCACGCCGGTGACGCGCACCCGTTCGCCCGCGCCGACGCGCGGCAGGTCCGCCGATTTGGCAACGTAGAGTCCGAGCGCGCCGTCGTGCAGCCGGAAGGCCCCGTTGGGCATCGCGCCGGTGACCACGCCCTCGAGCTCCGCCGGCTGGTCGTCCGCGCGCAGCCCGGGCCAGAGCGCAAACGCCTCCGCGACGCTCGTGACCGGCTTGAGCGCCGGTGCGGCGGCGGGGGGCTGTCGTTGAATCTCCACTACGTTGCTCGCGTTCACGGGCGACGCGAACGGACCGGCGCCGAGGACGGCGCCGCAAAGCGGCAGGCAGCGGAGGGAGACGCGAAGCTTCACCAGTTGCGGCGGGCCGATCCGCTGTGCATCGCGGCGGCCCGCCAGCGTGAACCACGCAATTCCGCTGCGGGCGTTCAAGCCGGCAGACCGCGCACGGCGTTACGAAATCGTGCCGATTGCGACGGGCGGGTGGCGGCCGGTCCGTTTGCGGCGCCGCGCCACGCAATCGTCACCGCCTCTCACCCGTCCGGGTGATGGACCGAAATTCGCGTTTGCCGGAAGGTAGCCGGCACTGGTTTGGCGCAGGTCGCAGCACGCGGTCGAGGGGGCGTTCTCAGGCCTGCTCGCGGCGTTCGCCGCCCGCCCCAAACCGGCACTCACAACTCAAGCAACCTAGTCCGTCATGATGAGCCTTCACTTCTTCGGCCGATTCCGCGGCATGCGCCTGGTCGCTGCGGCCGTTTCCATTCTGGGACTCGCGGTCACGCTCCGTGCCCAGCCCAACACCGGAGCCGTTTCCGGCCGGGTGTCCGACGCCGCCACCGGCAATTCGCTGCAAGGCGCGATCGTGAGAGTCCTGGGCACCACTGCCCAGGACTACACGGACGCGCAGGGCCGCTACTCGCTGCCCACCGTGCCCGCGGGAGCGCATCGTCTCGAGATCGACTACGTCGGCCTCGATCCGCTCGTGGAAGAGATCACCGTCACGCCGGGACGGCCGCTGGTCGTCAACGCCGCCCTCAGGAGCGACGCGCTGCAGATGGAGGCGTTCACCGTCGCCGAACAGGCCCGCGGCCAGGCGCTCGCGATCAACCAGCAGAAGACCGCCGCCGGCATCGTGAACATCGTCTCGGAGGAGACGTTCGGCCAGATGTTCAACGGCAACATCGGCTACGCGCTCCAGCGCCTGCCCGGCCTCACGGTCAACCAGGACGAGGACGGCCAGCCGACCGGCGTCAACATCCGCGGCCTCGAGTCGAAGTACAATTCCTTCCAGATCGACGGCAACCGCATCCCCACTTCGGGCAACTCGCGGTCTTTTGCGACCAACCAGCTCGCCGCCGGCGGCGTCTCCAACATCGAGGTGATCAAGGCGCCGACGCCCGACCGCGACGGCGACGCGATCGGCGGCATCATCAACGTGACCTCGCGCTCGGCCTTCCAGCGCGAGGGCCGCAGCATCCAGCTCGCCGCCGCCGGCATCTACTACGACATGAACGAAAAGTGGGGGCACGACGTGGCGCTGCAGTTCAGCGACCTGCTGAGCGTGGGTGGCGGGGAGAAGAACCTCGGCGTGTCCTTCACCGTGACGACCGCGGAAACCTCGCGCGACTACGACAACCTCGACAAGGACTACATCTACCTCACGCCCGAGCGCGATCCGGGCCTCGGTCTCACCGAGCCGCTCTACTTCCACACCAACGCCGCGCCGCAGACCAACTACCGCGACACCGAGACCCACGGCTTCGACGCCTCGATCGACTACCGCCTCTCCGACCGCGCGACCTTCTACGTGCGGCCGTTCTACAGCCGCTACACGGTCGACACCGAGAAGCCCCGCAACCGCATCTACATCAACACCAATCGCGCCAACATCGCCGAGGCCACCTACAACACCGGCCGGAGCACCGAGGGAACGCTCAACGACTATCGCTACCAGAACGACCTGAGCACGACCGACAACGACACCTACGGTCTCTCGTTCGGCGGTAAGCACGAACTGGATACGATCGTCTTCAACTACGACGCCTTTTATTCGAAGAACGAGGCCAGCCGCGACCACAGCCTCAACTACGTGATCCGCAACCCGGGCTTCAACGTCGCCTACGACCAGACCGACCGCCACGAGCCGACCTATACGATCCTCAACGGCAAGAGCCCCTACGACGTCAGCACGATCAACCGCGGCGATCTCACCCTCAATCCGCGCGACGCCGCCGAAGAGGCGAAGAGCATCAAGGCCGACTGGGAGAAGAATTTCGCCGGAACGGCCCTCTCCGGCGCCCTCAAAGTCGGCGCCAAGTACCGCGTGAACGAAAAGGAGCAGGACCAGTCGGAGCGCATTTACCGCACCGCCTCGGCCGCGAGCGGTTTTCCGTATGCCGATCTCCTCGTGCCTGTCACCGCGCAGAAGCTCGACGTGCCGATGACCCTCTATCCCGACCTGAACAAGGTCGAGGCGCTGCTGCGCTCCTCACCCCATCTCTTCGCGCTGCAGGAGGGCGACACCCTTTACGAAGACGTGATCAACGACTACGAGGCGGAGGAGGACATCGCCGCCGCCTACGTGATGGGTACCCTCAAGTGGCGCCACACGACCGTGATCGCCGGTCTGCGCGCCGAGCACAACACGTTCAAGTCCGACACGTATCAGTTCAACGAAGACACGCCCGACGCGCCCGCCCGCGTCCACGCCGAGCGCGACTACACCGTCTGGCTGCCCGGCATCCACTTTCGCCACGAGCTGCGCCCCAACCTCATCCTCCGCGAGAGCTACAACCGCAGCTACGCGCGCCCCGACATCGACGCGCTCGTGGCCGGCCTCGAGGTCAATCCGGAAACCGGCGACATGACGGGAGGCAATCCCAACCTGAAGGAGACCACCTCGCACAACTTCGACATCCAGCTCGAGTACTATACGGACCGCGGCGGCCTCTACTCCGCCGGCTTCTTCTACAAGGAGATGAAGGGCTTTTATTACGAGACGAGCTACAACTTCAGCACGGTCGACGCCAGCGGATACCCGATCCCCGACCGGGACGGCCCGTATGAATTCTCGACGACGCAGAACGCCAACGGCGCCGAGAACTACGGCGTGGAGCTGATCGCGCGGCAGAACCTGTATTTCCTGCCGGCGCCCTTCGACGGCTTTGGCGTCTCGCTCTCGGCCACCTTCACCGAAAGCGACGGCAAGTATCCGGGCCGCGAAGACGAGGAGCTCCCCACCTACGGCTTCAGCGACAAGATCTACTACGCCGCGCTCGAATACGTGAAAGGCAAGTTCCGCGGACAAATCAGCTACCGCTACCGTTCCGACTTCCTCGAGGGGCTCGACGACGACAACACCTTCGACGACTACTTCGGCGAGCTGGAGTCGGTCGACTGGGAATCGAGCTACCAAGTCACCGACAAGCTGAAGCTCTTCCTCAACGTGAACAACATCACCGACGAGCCGCAGATCTCGTATCAGGGCCTCAATCACTCGGACAATCCCGAGGACTACACGATCTACTCGTGGCGCGCGACGCTCGGCGCGACCTACACGTTCTGAACGCGACAAAAATCCCGGGCGCCGTCACGATGGCGGCGCCCTTTCCTCAGCAAATGCGAACCCGTTCTCCCTGCCCGATGAAATCACTGCTTCGCCCCCTGCTCGCCCTCTCCGCGCTCGCGCTCGTGCTGCCGGCGCTTTCCGCCCGCACGACGATCCTGCGCGGGCCGTACCTGCAGACGGCCACGCCCACCTCGATGGTCGTGCGCTGGCGCACCGACGTCGCCGAGAAATCCGTCGTTCTCTACGGCCCCTCGCGCGACCAGCTCACCGCGAAGGCGGCGGCCGAGGGCGTGACGACCGAGCACGTTGTCCATCTCGGCAACCTCCAACCCGGGACACGCTACTTCTACCAGGTCGGCCCCGGCCCGGAGCGAAACGAGAAGGGTGAGGAGATCCCGATGCGCGGCCCGGTCAGCAGCTTCACCACGCCGCCCGTGCCGGGGCCGGCCCGGCCCGCGCGCGTCTGGGTCCTCGGCGACCCGGGCACGAAGAACTCCGTCCAGGCCGCGGTGCGCGACGTGTATTACCAGTTCACCGGCGAGCGCCCCACCGATCTGTGGCTCCTGCTCGGCGACAACGCGTATCCGGACGGTACCGACGCCGATTACCAGAAGGCGATTTTCGAGATGTATCCCGAGACGTTGCGCACCTCGCCGGTCTGGCCGACGCTCGGCAACCACGACGGGCACAGCGCCAACTCGATCACGCAGTCCGGCGTCTATTATGACATCTTCACCCTCCCGACCCGCGGCCAGGCCGGCGGCGTGCCGTCGGGCACCGAGGCGTATTACTCGTTCGACTACGCCAATATCCACTTTGTCTGCCTCGACTCGCACGACACCGAGCGCACGCCCGACGGCGCGATGGCCCAGTGGCTCAAGGCCGATCTCGCCGCCACGACCCGCGACTGGATCGTCGCGTTTTTCCATCATCCGACCTACACGAAAGGCACGCACGACTCCGACCGCGAGGGCCGCCTCATCGAGATGCGCCAGGTCTTCCTGCCGCTGCTGGAGGCGGGCGGGGTCGACCTCGTGCTCACCGGCCACTCCCACGTCTATGAGCGCTCCTTCCTGCTCGACGGCCACTATGGCGGCAGCGAGACGTTCGACGCGGCCGCGCACGTGAAGCAGAAGGGCAACGGACGCGCGGATGGCGACGGCGTTTATCGCAAACCCCGCACGCGCACCGCCCACGCCGGCGAGGTGTCGGTCGTGACAGGCAGCGCCGGCCACGCGAGCAGCAAGCCCGTCGCACTCAACCACCCGGCGATGCTGGTCGCCTTCAACGAGGCCGGCTCCGTCGTCCTCGATTTCGACGGGCTGCGGCTCGATCTCACCTTCCTCAACGAGAAGGGCGAGAAGCGCGACTGGTTCTCCATCGTGAAGGAGTAAGTCGCGCCGACCCGCACGCTTGCCACGACCTCCCCGCATGGCCGCGGAGAGTTGGGCTCGACCTCCCTTGGCTTCCGACACTTTCGCATGACCATCCGTTCGCTTTTCTGCGCTCTCGTTGCGAGCGGCGTATGCTCCCTCGCCGTGTCGGCGGCGGTGCTCCGTGTTCCGCAGGATTACGCTTCGATCCAGAGCGCGATCGATGCCGCTGCGAATGGAGACACCGTGCAGGTCGCCCCCGGGCGGTATCGCGAGAAGCTCACACTTGCTGGCAAGGCCATCACGCTCGCCTCCGACTTCGCCGCCACCGGCGACCGCGCGGCCGTCGAGCACACCGTGCTTCTCGGCGGCTCAACCGACGGCAAGAAAGGCACCGGTCCGATCCTTTCGGTGGCGCGCGACGTGACGTCCGACGCCCAGGTCATCGGGTTCACGTTCCAGCAGGGCGACCATGGCGTCCTCGTGCGCGGCCGCGTGCAGGTGTTGCACAACCGGTTCATCGAAAACCGCGACGCCGTGAGCTGCGAGAGCGGCGGCGCGGTGATTCGCGGCAACCACTTCGAGCGCAGTCGCGACGATGGCATCGATCTGGACGGCGCCAGCCACGCGGTCATCGAGGACAACGTCATTCGCGGCAGCCGCGACGACGGGATCGAGTTGCGGTTGCACCGCTACGAGGGCGACGAACCGCTGGAGATCGTCATCCGCGGAAATACGTTCTCCGGAAACGGCGGCGACGGAGTGCAGTTGATCGATTACCCCGGAAAAACCAATCGCACGATCCGGCTCGAGCGAAATCTGTTCACGCAAAACGCGAAGGCGGCGATTGGCGCGACGGCCGACGGCAAGACCCGACAGGACTTCGCGGGCTCGGAGTTGATCGAGCCGGTCCTCATCCTCAACAACACGATCGTCGATTCAAACTACGGCATCATCGGCGGCGAAGCGATGGTGCTGCTGAACAACGTGATCGCCCGGACCGCGCACGCCGCGCTGCGCCGGGTCGGCGGCGATTCCGTCGCCGGCGTGAATCTGCTCTGGCGGAACGGCGTCGACTTCGACGAATGCGACCTCGCCCAGGACGTTTTTATCCGCGCCGATCCGCTTCTGGACGACGGCGCGCGCCCCGGGCCCGGAAGCCCGTGTGTCGACGGCGGTGCGGCCTCCCTCGACGACGACGGCCAGCGGCTGAGCTTGCCGGAAGAGAGCTTTCAGGGCAAAGCACCGGACCTCGGTTGCGTCGAAACCGTGACCTCCTAGTCGGACTGCGCCAAACGCCCTCCAGCTTGCATGAACCCGAAGACCTCCGTTCTCGCTCTCGCCACCGCTCTGGCCGCGGCATTCGCCATTTCCGCGCGCGCTCACGACGATCACGAAGCCGGCGCGTGGAAGCCGGTTCCGTACGCGGACAAGTTCGCGCATGCGCCACGTCCGCTTCCGGACCGGATCGTCCTCACCTGGCGTAACGATCCGAGCACTACGCAGGCGGTCACCTGGCGGACCGACACAAGTGTCATCCGGTCGCTCGCCGAGATTGCGGTGGCCAACGAGAGCGGCCGCGAACTCAAGTCGCGCCCGGTGCCAGCCTTCACGGCGCCTTTCGAGTCCGACCTTGGCACGGCGCATTTCCACACCGCCGAGTTCACCGAACTCGAGCCCGACACGCTCTACGCGTATCGGGTCGGCGACGGCGCCAACTGGAGCGAGTGGTTTCATTTCCGCACCGCCAGCCGGGAGGCGCACCCGTTCACGTTCATCTATTTCGGCGACGCGCAGAACGACATCAAGACGCACTGGTCGCGCGTTTTCCGCGAGGCGTTCCGCGAATCGCCCCGCGCGGCGTTCACGCTGCACGCGGGCGACCTCGTCAGCGAGGGCAACAGCGACGTGCAGTGGGGCGAGTGGTTTGGCGCCCCCGCGTGGGTCAACGCTACGATCCCGGTCGTGCCGACGCCCGGAAACCACGAGTATCGCCGGGCGGTGGAGAACGACCCGAAATCGCCGCGGGTGCTCACGCGCCACTGGCGTCCGCAGTTCGCGCTGCCGGAGAACGGCCCGGAGGGAGTGACGGAAGTTGCCGAGACGGCCTACTTCTTCGATTACCAGGGCGCGCGCATCATTTCGCTCAACTCCAACGTGAAACAGGAGGAGCAGCGCGACTGGCTGCGCCGGGTGCTCGCCCGCGATCCGCAACGCTGGACGATCGTCACGTTTCACCACCCGGTCTTTTCCCCCGCCCGCGAGCGCGACAACCAGGCCCTGCGCGAGGCGTGGAAGCCGGTCTTCGATGAATTCAAGGTCGATCTCGTGCTGACCGGCCACGATCACACGTATGCGCGCAGTGGTGACATTGGCGGTCGCCTGAAAGTCGGCACGCTCAACGTGAAGGAGGGCTACCAGCAGGCCTACGACCCGGCCGTCGGCACTGTCTATGTCGTGTCTGTCAGCGGTCCGAAGATGTATGACATCAACGGCGCCGACTGGGCGGTGCGCGCCGCGGAGGACACCCAGTTGTTCCAGATCATCACGGTCGACGGCGACGAACTGCGCTTCGAGGCCCGTACCGCGGTGAACCGCCTCTACGACGCGTTCACGCTGAAGAAGCGCGCAGGAGGGGCTAACCAGCTGGTCGAGCTTCTGCCGTCCGAGCGGCGCCGCCCGCCGGCCCCGGCCTCGCCGGATTCGGATTAGCAAAGGCGCGGCCAGCCCGGCCGCCCGCGCCCCAGAGAGATTCGATCGCGACGCTCCGGTTCAATACGACGGACGTTCGCCCGGCGGCTCGGGCAAGGCATGCCAGTCCTCTGCCGGCTCGCCGTAAAACGCCACCGCATCGTCGCGCGCATGAGCCGCCACCCACAGACCGGCCTCGTTCAGGTTGAGGGCGAACGTGAGGTCCTCGCCCAGGCTGTCGTCGTCCTCGTCGTCCCGGTCGGGGGCGGCCGCGGCCACATCGCCTCCGGCGTCACCGCCCGGCCCGTCTTCTCCGGGCTCCGCTTCCTCGGCGTCATGGTGGGGTGAATACTCTTTGGGGTTGATTTCGCCGCCGAGCTCCTGCTGCAGCCGCAGCCGGTGCTCGCGTTCCAGAAACGCCTGCCGCTCCTTTTCCCGCTGGCGGTAATCCTCCCATTCCTCGCGCTCGCTCTCCGCGTCGAACTCGTCCTCCGCTCCTTCGCGGCTCGCGATTTCATCCATGTCGTCATCGAGGCTGCCGTGCGGCTGGACGATGAGGGTGAGCGACCAGGGAAAGCGAGTCGTGGCCAAAAACTCCCGCGAGGCGGTGATGACCTCCCGGAGCCGGAGGGTGTCCTCGTAGCGCTTGAGGGTGAGCGTGTGGTGCCCGGGCGTGCCGAAGGAAGGCGAATACGGATTGTCGTCGTCGTCTTTGGGGCGCCAGCCGGGCGCGAGCAGCCGGTCGAGGCGGCGGTGCAGCTCTCGCCGGAACCAGCGATCTTCGGCGGTGGCGTAGGCGCGGTCGTCGCCGTAAAAGGCCGGACGGGGATCGACCGGCTGCGCCCGCGCCTCCCAGCCGTCCGTATGGCGATGGGAAAAGAAGCGCAGGGGCGGGAGCGGGCGCGGCTCCGGCGCGAGAAAGTCGTCGGCCCACGGCGGCAGCAGTGCGTTGATCGCGGCGAGTTCGGTGGCCACGATCCGGCAGGAAGGCATGGCGGCTTCGCGCAATGCGGGCGCCTCGGCGAGCGGCGTGACGTCCAGCGGCCGCTCGCGCTGGAGACGCAATTGCCGCAGGACCGGCATCTGCGCGAGCGGACGAAGATCGAAGAAACGCTCGCCCTGCAACCATAGCCAGGTGACCGCGGGATGGCCGGCGAGCGGCGCAAGATCGACAAACGGGCCCTCGAGCTGGAGATTGCACGCGGAAAAACGCTCCACGCCGTCGAGGTAGGCCACGCGTTTCACCCTCAGGTAGCGGACGCACGGCATCTCCGGCAGCTCGCGCAAATCGCGCAGCGGCGTCTCCCAGGTATTTGCCGATTCGATTTCGACGCGCTTGGCGGCCGGCAGCGACGGGATGCTGCGCAGCGCGAGCGTGTTGCCGTGGTAGGTGAGATCGGCCAGCTTGGGCAACGTGCCGAGCGCCGACAGGTCGGGCCAGGGCGTGTAGAGGTTGAGCCGGAGCGCGGCGAGCTCGGGTAGGCCGGCGAGCGGGGAAAGGTCGGTGATCTCGCTTAGTTCGTCCTCGTGCAGCGCGAGGCTGTGCAGCGCGCGGAAGCTGGCGAGCGGGGCGATGTCCTTGAGCCGGCAACGCACATCCATCGCCTTGATGTGCGGGAAAAATTGCAGCGGTGTGAGATCGGTGACGGGCCGTTGAAAATAGCCGCCGGCACTGAAGTGATGCACGGGCTCGCTCCAGATCTCCACCAGCGCCTCGAGCTTTTCGCGGGGAATTTCGGCGCGGTAGGCGGGATTGAGACGCTGCTCCTGGTGACGGGCGCTGATCGCGTCCCAGTCCCACCGATAACCGCGGCCATGCCGGTGGCACCACGTGGGCCAGGCTGCGTCGACCATGAGCTCGATCGTGTAGAGCTCGTCGTTGGTGCGGGCGGGGTTGAGCGCCCAGGAGAGAAAGTCGCTGGAGGAGGACATGGGGAGGAGCGTGAGAGCGTGCTAGCAACTTGGGGCTGCGAGGGCCAGCGGAAGCTCCGCGCCACCGATGACGGGCCGCCGTTCTCAGCGCAGGCGGGTGTAATCGCGGTAATGGCCGGGCACGTCGGCGGCGGTCGTGTCGCCTTCGTGAAAATAGAAGCGATAACGAAACGTGACACGGCTGCCGGCGGGGACGACCCATTCGCCGGCCCGGGGGCGGTCCTTGAGGCTTTCGAAGTCGTGCTGGCCGAAGGGATTTGCTGCGAACAGGCCGTAGTCGCGCACGTGCCACCAGGTCGGGTGATGCGGATTGTCGGGGTGATCGAAGATCGCCGCCCCGTAGGTTTTTTCTCCGCGCGGCGCAAAATAGTCGACCCACGCGGCGCGCCGGCCCCACGCGGCCGTGTCGCGATCGCCGGCGCTGTTCACCGCATGGCCCACCCCGGGCACCGTCTGCCGCTTCACTTGGTGGGTCATCACGAGCCAGCCGGCGAGGCGCAGGGCCATCGTGCCTTCCTTCGTGTCGCCGAAGGTCAGCGCGTGACTGGCCGGCGCCTGTAAGGTGACGTCGAAATCGAGCAGGCGGCCGTGCGCGGCGGGCGTCACGCGCACCGTCGTTTCGTCGGTGCAGAGCTCCCGGCCGTCAGGCGCCAGCCAGCGATGACGGGCGCGCAGCACACCGGCGGCGCCGCTGCTCGCCTCGAGCAACGCGTCGTGCACGATCGTTCCGCGGCTCGGCCCTTCCGTCCAGAAATCGACGCCGTTCACCGCGCCGTGTGCAAACCACAGCGATCGGTGGTGCGGATGATCGCGCTCCTCGCCCGGCGTGTCCTGCATGGGATAACCCCGGGTCAGTGCAGTGCCATCCGCCATGCGGATGGGGTGGAGGAAGGGCTTCGGGGTGTCGCGAAAACGGTATTCAGTGAACAGATACCCGTCGACCTCGATGCGCACGCGATCGGGCAGCGAGGTCAGTTGCACGCGCGGTTCGGCCGCCGGAGCTCTCGAGAGGGCGAGCACGATCAGGCCGATGCAGACCAGGGCAGAGCAAAGGGGGAGGGAACGGTTGGCGCAGGGCATGGGTGGATCGTTTTCCAACACGACGCGGGGCTTCCGGTGGCAGGCGGCACTGCCCCGGAGGTTCTCCATCGCGGGGTCGTGCGCAATAGCGAAGAGCGATTACGCGGCGGGAGCGGCCGGGGGTCGCAAGCTTTCCGCGCGGCGGCGCGGTGACGCCTCAGAGCAATGCGCCCTGCTCGCCGGCGAGCGGCTGCAGGCCGATCGCGGCGTAGCCTTTGGCGGTGAGAACGCGGCCCTGCGAGGTGCGTTGCAGGTAGCCCTCTTGAATCAAAAATGGCTCGTGCACTTCCTCGAGGGTGTCGGCCTCCTCGCCGACGGCGACGGCGACGGTGCCGAGGCCGACCGGGCCGCCCCGGTAGTGCTCGGCCATGACCCGCAGCATGCGCTTGTCCATCTCGTCGAGGCCGCGCGCATCGATTTCCAAAAGCTCCAGCGCGGCGGCGGCGGTGGCCTGGGTGATGCGGCCCTTGGCGCGCTCCTGCGCGTAGTCGCGGCAGAAGTTGATCAGGTTGTTCGCGACGCGCGGCGTGCCGCGGGAGCGCTTTGCGATCTCCTCGGCGCCGCTGTCGTCGATCTCGACCTGGAGCAGCCCGCAACTGCGGCGGATGATGCCCTTGAGCGTGGGTACGTCGTAATAGTCGAGGCGCGTCTGCAGCGTGAAACGCGAGCGCAGCGGTGCGGTGAGCAGGCCGGCGCGGGTCGTCGCGCCGACGAGCGTGAAACGCGGGATCGAGAGCCGCACGCTGCGTGCGTTGGGCCCCTGGTCGATCATGATGTCGAGCCGGAAGTCTTCCATCGCGGAATAGAGGTATTCCTCCACGGTCTTCGGGATGCGGTGGATCTCGTCGATGAAGAGCAGGTCGCCCTCCTCGAGGTTGGTGAGCAGGCCGGCGAGATCGCCCGCCTTTTCGACGACGGGGCCGCTCGTCACGCGCACGTTCTTGCCGAGTTCGTGGCCGAGGATGAAGGCGAGGGTGGTTTTACCGAGGCCGGGCGGGCCGCTGAGGAGGATGTGGTTGAGCGCGTCGCCGCGGCGGCGCGCGGCGCCGACCATCACCTGGAGCCGCTCGATGGTTTTGGGCTGGCCGGTGAAATCGCGGAAGGAGAGCGGGCGGAGCGCGGCTTCGGCCGGCGAGACGGGCGAGGCAAGCGCCGAAGTGATGTAGCCCAAGCCCGTCGGCGCTGACGCAGCGGCGGGGATTTTCGATTTTTGATTTTCGATTTTCGATTGAGACACGGGCAAAGGAGTTGAGGTCGCGGTGCGACTGGTTTGTCAGGTTCTGAAATCGAAAATCGAAAATCGAAATTCGAAAATGTCCCTCACTTCCATTCCAGCTCCGCGCCGAGCGAGCGGAGGTTTTCGACGAAACGCGGGTGGGCGCGCTTGATGATCTCGGCATTGCGCACGACCGAGCGGCCGGGGATGGCGGCGGCGACCATCGTCAACGCGACGGCCGCGCGGATCACGTAAGGCGAGTCGACCACGGCCGGGCGCAGCGGGCGGTTGCCGAAGACCACGATGCGATGCGGATCGCTCACCATCACATGCGCGCCGAACTTCGCGAGCTCGGGCATCCACGAAAAGCCGTTTTCGTAGACCTTGTTCCAGAAATGGATCGTGCCCTCGGCGCGCGTGCTGAGCGCGATCATCAGTGGCAGCAGGTCCACCGAGAAGTATGGCCACGGCGCTGCCTCGATCTTCGGGAGCAGGTTGCTCGTGAACGGCTTTTCGACGAGGAGCGCCTGGCTGCGGCGCACGAGCGCGGTGTCGCCGTCGTGCTCGACGTCGACGCCGAGCTTCTTGAAGGCCCGCGTGATAAGGTCGAAATGGTGGGGCAGCGACTTCGTCACGCGCACCTCGCCGCCCGTGATCGCGCCGAGGGCAAGGAAAGTGACGACCTCGTGATAGTCGGTGTTGATCGTGATCGTGGTGCCGTGGAGTTTCTCGACGCCGGTGATCTTGAGCATCGAGGTGCCGAGGCCCTCGATCTTCGCGCCCATCGCGGCGAGGGCGGCACAGAGATCCTGCACGTGCGGCTCGCTCGCAGCGTTGATGTACGTGGAAACGCCGTCCGCGAGCGCGGCGGCCATCGCGAAATTTTCGGTGACGGTGACCGACATGTAGTCGGCCCAGTGGCGCGCCGCGCGGAAGCCCTTGGGCAACGCGATCACGAGTGGGTCGCCGTCGTGGATCACGGCGCCGAGCGCGGCGAGGATCTCCAGGTGCGGATCGATCTCGCGCACGCCGAGCGAGCAGCCCTTCGAATTGGCGTGGATCGTGATCTTGCGCAGGCGGTGCAGCAGCGCCGGGTAAAGCAGCACGGTCGAGCGCATGTCCTGCGGCAGCTCGTCCCCGGCGAGCGCGTTGCGAAACTTCGAATGATCGATGTGCATCACTCCGGTCGCCCGGTCCCACTCGATGCGTGAACCCTGCGCCTGGAAGAAGCCGACCAGCTTGTTCAGGTCGGTGATGTCGGGCACGTTCTGCAGGGTCACCGGCTCGTCGGTGAGCAGCGTGGCGCAGAAAATCGGCAGCACCGAGTTCTTGTTGCCGGAAGGTGTGATGGTGCCGGCGAGCGGTTTGCCGCCGTGGACAATGAGATCGGACATGCGGGAGTGCGGAATGCGGAGTGCGGACTGCGGACTGAAGAATGCGGCGTGCGGATTGATCATTCCGCAGGCCGCAGTCCGCACTCCGCATTTCAAAGTCGCCGAAGCACGTGGCGCACGGCGAAAAAAAGGCGCCCGCCGGGAGGCGGACGCCTTGGAACTGCGCTCAGGCCGGGAGGCCTTGGCAAGGTTTAACTGGCGGGACCTTCGCCACCGCCGCCACCTTCGGGCCGGGGGCCGCCGTCGCGTGAACGACCGCGGCCGCCGCGACGACGGCGACGGCCGCCGCCTTCAAAGCGACGCTCGCCGTGGCCTTCGCCGCGGGAGAAGCCGCCTTCGCTGCCGCCGCCCGGTTGCGGGCCGCGGTCACCGCGGGGCTGGCCACCTTGGAAGTCGCCGCCGTGGCGGCCACGGCCACCGCGACGACGCCGGCGCCGGCCTTCGCCGTCGAAGGAACGCTCGCCCCCATGCTGTGGGCGCTCACTGGCAGGCGCGGGCGTTTCCGCCGGGGCGCCGCCAAACAAGCCCTTGAGCCAGCCGATGAAGCCACCGGCCTTCTTCGGGGCTTCGGCGATCGGCGCGGCGGCCGGTTTCGGCTCGAACGCGCGGGGTTCGCGCGGCGGGCGCGGCTCGCGTTGCGGTTGCTCACGGCCTTCGCGTAAGTCGCGACGGGGCTCGCCGGGGCGACCCTCGCGGCGCTCGGGCTTGAAGACCGGGCGCTCGTCGCG
>DASWVO010000298.1:0-8697 GCA_036406235.1 Opitutaceae bacterium | reverse complement strand
GGATCGTTGTCGGCCATCTTGGCGATGCCGTGTTCCGGAGTGCTCGACGCCACGCGATAGTCCAACGTGCCGTCGGGCAGATGAGGAGTCAGGAGTTCCAATCCGTCCGCAGCACGCTTCAGCGCCGCCAGGTCGCGGGCGGCCAGCGCCGCTTGGAAAGCCTGCCCGGTGGCCGACACGTAGCGCTGCGCCGGATCGTAGGCGCGCGCCACGGAGTCGAGCGCCGCCTGCAGGTCGCGGGCCACGGGAATGTCCACGCGCAGCGTCCGCATCGTGCCGCCGTCGCGCGCGGTGACATAGAGCGCATGCTCGCCCTCCTGCCCCGGGGCGGGGGTCCAGGCAAGGGTGCCGGTCGCCGGATCGAAGGCCGCGCCGGCAGGAAGATTCAGCGCGCCATAGAATACAGAGGGCGAAGCTCCCGCAACGGTGATCGCTTTTTCGATACGCGCGCCAACGAACGACGGGATCGACAAGGTGTCGTCCGCGGATTCGAACGCAAGGGGCCGGATCACAGACGTGTCCGTCTCGATGCGATCGAAATCAATCGTCGCCGGACCGGCCAGGGGCGTGGCCTGGATATAGAGCGGGCCGTGGCCTTCAAAGGTGGCGAGCACATGGTCCCACTCGCCCTGCGCTGGGGGAACGTAGAGTTCCTGGACGGGGCCCCGCCGGGAGAAATCCTCGTCGCGGTAGAAGCGCAGTTTGACCAAGGAGTCGGAGCGCACGCGCAGCCCGGCGCCTCGCGGAAAGCGGCTCGCGAGCACGAAGACGCGCGGCTCGTCGCAACCGAGCGCCAGGCGCAGGTAGCCAGTGCCATCGGCGTCGCGCCGGACCTGCAGGGGCGGTTCGTCGGGCGAGCCGGGATAACGGTCGCCGGGCAACGCGTGGGCGGACAGGTCCACGAACTGAAACTCGAATTGCTGGCCCTCCACCGGCACACCGTCGCGCACGACTTGCAGCGCGGGGAGCTGCACCGCCAAGGCGCGTTTTGCTTTTTCCGGGTCCGGGGCGGCGTCCGAGGCGGAGGCAGGCAGGCCGATCCAGAAGTCGAAGGCGTAGTTGTGGAGTTGATCGAGGTATTTGCCCGACCGCGCGAGCTGTTCCCGGCCGACGGCCGTGGCATCGTAGGCCGCTTTGATATACCGCAACGGCCCCGTTTCCAGATCGAGGCCGATCGCCTTGTAATAGTGATAGGCGGCGGCGGTTCCGTTGCCGCCGATCGAACCGCGACCGTGGTAGCTGATCTGGTCATATCGGGCGAGATTGTCGGGATGACCGGGATCGGTCTCGGAATAGACGGACACCCACGGCTCCAGCCCGTAGCCCAGATTGTATTTCGAGAACAAGGACGCACCCTTCGGCAGCCGGTCGTCCAGGAAGCGCACGGGCGAAACGCCGTCGCCCGCCTGCGTCACCGTTCCACGGATACGATCGATCTTCGTTTTCTGAAAATCGATGGTCTTCGACATCATCAGCAGGTTGTCGACGTTGCCGCCCGCGTGGGGCTGGTCGCGTCCCATTTCCACCAACTGCAGACGCGGTTCCACGGGCTCGCCAGTCTTGTCGTTGCGCGTGATCAGACGGATTTGTCCCTTGATGGAACCGTTGCGCCCCTGATTCGCGGCGGTGGCGTTCACGGTGGTCCACTCGACGGCTTGTTTGTAGCCATCGATCTCATCCCCGAGGATCGCGGACGCCAGATAGCCCATGATCGCGTAGGAATGCTGATTCATGAAGTATCCGTTGCGCTGGATGCAGGTCTTTCGGATCGGCAGCAGGCAGTTTTGCTGCAGAGCAGTCACCATCTCGGGCGTGACTGCGAGCCGCGCATCTTTCGGCGTGGTCGAGCGCAGGATGTCCACGGCGCTGCAGAGCGTGTAAACGTATTTGCCGATCTTGATGTGGCTGTCGGCGAAGTAGCGCGGGAAAAAATTCTCGTCCGTGCGGGAGCCATACCAACGGACGATCTCCAGCGGCGTTTCGCGGTAGGCCTCGTTGCCGGTGACGACGTAGAGAATCGTCTGCGCCCAGGCCAGGTGCGCGTCGTGAGCGAACGCGCCGATGCCGCCGTCATCGGTGATTTGGCGGACAAGACGCGGACGCTGCTTCAGGTCCGCGAAGCGGGTGCGCCGCATCCCCTCGAAGTAGTCGACCCACGGGGACACGCCCGCGCGCACCTTCTCCCGCATGATGGAAAGCGTCTCCGCGTTGCAACTGATGCCCGGATGCACGAAGCCCTGCAGCGAGATCGTCTCCCGCAGCTCGACGATATTGTCAGTCAGGATCGTCGCACTCGGTTCCGCGGAGGGAGCGACTGAAGTCGCGGTGAGTGCCGAGGCTCTCGGACCAACGAGGAGCGCGAGCAGGGAAACTGTCGGGAGTCTAAGGCGATGTAGCATGGATTCGCGGAGCGGCTTCTATTAGTGAGTCAGGGTGATCTTATACACCGCGGCGGAGCGCAGTTCGCCCGTGGGTGCGTTTTGCGCGGGCACGATTCGCAGACCTTCCGTTGTTTGGTTCCACTGCACGCTCTCGGCGCTTCCGATCAGTTTCACGTCGGTGATCCTGCCGCCGGCGGCGTCGGTCGAGAGGGATTTGAGGGCGAGCGTCTTCTCCGGCCAGCCCAACACGATGGCGTAGAGCGAGCCGTCCTTGCCGACGGTGAAGCGGACATCCTCGGCGGTGAAGGGCTTGCCCTTGCCCTCGTTGAAACCCTGCGCGGAAAGCTCCGCCCCCGCGCTCGCGGGCCCTTCGCCGAACACTTTCCACGGACGCGTGCCGAAGATGCATTCCTGGTTCGTTTCCATCCAGGCGGCAATGCCCTCGAGCACGGCGACCTCCTTCTCGTCGATGGAGCCGTCGCCGCGCACGGGGACGCTGAGCAGGAGGTTGCCGTTCTTGCTCACGATGTCGGCGAGCATGTGGATGACGGTCTTGGCGCTCTTGTAGCGGTTTTGGTCGTAATCGGCGCGGTTGTAGTGCCAGCCGCCGATGCAGGTGTCGGTCTGCCACGGATACGGCAGCGTGCGGTTGGGGACGCCACGCTCGATGTCCCAGACCATTGTCTTGAGTTGGGCCTCGTCGAGAATCTTGCCGAAGAGCACGCCGTCGCTTTTGCCTTTGGTGCGAGCACGGGTGGAGTTGTAGAAGTGGGCGGCGATCTTCAGGCCGGCGTCGCTCACCGGCCAGAGCGGCAGCGCCGTGTCGTCGAAGTAGATGAGGTCGGGCTGATACTTGTTAATCAGATCGACGGTGCGGTTGTAGAACTTGTCGCAGTAGGCCTGGTCGGGCTGGCTCACGCCCCCAGCCCAGCCCCAGCGGGCGTGGACCGAGTTTGCTTTCTCGAAGCCGGGGCTGGGCTGGTGACGCTGCTCATACAGGTCCTGGAGATCGAGTCCGCCCCACCACTTGCCCTTGCCGTCGGCCTTGGTGAGCTTGCCGTCGTAGGGCACGCCGGCCTTGTCGCCGTTTTTGTCGGCGCCCTGGGCGGTCTCATACCAGGACCAGGCGTGCGCGGCGTGGACGCTGACGCCGAAGGGCAGGCCTTGGGCGCGCGCAGCCTTGGCCCACTCCCCGATGATGTTTTTCTTCGGACCGACGGCGACAGAGTTCCATGGCTGATACTTGGAGTCCCACATGTCCAGGTTGTCGTGGTGGTTGGCCATCGCGAAGAAGTATTTAGCGCCAACGCGCTTGTAGAGGGCCACGAGTTTCTGGGGCTCCCACTTGTCGGCTTTCCATTCGTGGATCACGTCCTTGAAGCCGAACTCGGAGGGATGATGGCCGTATTTGGCCACGTGCGTTTTGTATTGGTGGTGGCCTTCCACATACATGTGGCGCGCATACCAGTCGCCGGCCTCCGGCTGGCACTGCGGCCCCCAGTGGGCCCAGATGCCGAATTTGGCGTCGCGGAACCACTCGGGGCATTGGTATTGGGACAGCGATTCCCAGGCGGGCTGGAACTTGCCCGGGGCGACAGGCTCGGCGCGGGTGTCCACGATTACCGCGGGGGTCTCGGTGATCGGGATGGATTTGGCAGCGTGGGCGTGGGTGCCGAGGCACAGCGCGGCGGCGAGGGCGAGGATGCGTTGGTGGTTTTCCATAGATGGGGAATGCAGCTTTATTTTATTCCGGGATGTGGAGCGACGGGCGTCACGACGCGGCGGTCGCGAGATTCTTAATACACGCGAAATTCCCAGAGCCCGGGCTCGCCCTTGAGGATGGTGAGGCGGAGGTAGCGCACCCGCGCGCGCTTCTCGTCCACATGGGGGGAGCGCAATGTCACCTCCGTGTGGCCGCCGTAGGGTTTCCACATTTTGCCGTCGGGGGACGACTCGAGCTTGTAGGCGTGGCCGGCGGCGGGTTTCACAAAATAGATCTCGGTGCCGCGGATCTTGCGCGGTTTGCCGAGGTCGATCTGCCACCAGGGCGCGGTGTCGCCGACGGCGGCCATCCAGCGGCTGCCGTTGGAATCGTCGGTGGCAAGGTCGGGCGCGAAGGTCTCGGTGCGATCGAGCGAGCGGTCGCTGGTGGGTTTGATCTTCCAGTCCGCGCGGATGGAGGACGCCGTGGCGGTGCCGGTGAGTGCGAGATTCGGGCGACGCGCGGGGACTTGGCGCAGCGCGCCCACGCCTTGGTTCGTCAGCGTGATCGGCTTGATCGTGCCGTCCGCGTTAAACGTCATCCTCTGGGCGAAGGTCTGGCGGTTGGTGCTGCCGCGCCCGTATTCGAGGTGAATGAAATACCAGTCATCGGTGCCGGCTGGGCTCAAGAAACTGCCGTGGCCTGGTCCGTGGATGCCGATCGAGGCGTCGGTCTTCGCGATGATTTTTTCCGCCGGCTGTATCCAAGGCCCCACGACGGACGTGCGGCTCATCACGTAGGCATAGGTATAGCTCTCGTTCCCGCCGAGGGTGTAGAGGTAGTAGTAGATTCCCTGGCGTTTGAAGATGCACGGGCCCTCGGAGTAGGCGGTGTCGCCGGTGTCGATGGTGACGACCGGGCCGTCGGGGCCGGACAGGTCGGGCTTGAGCTTCACCATGCGGCGGCGGGAATAGAACAGGTAGGACTGGCCGTCGTCGTCGCGGAAGATTTCCGCATCGATCGCGGATTTTTGTTCGATGGGAAACGCGCTCCAGCCCGATTCAGGATGGATGTCTTTGCCGTCGAGCGTGCGGAACGGGCCCGTGAGCTTGTCGGAGACGGTGGCGGTGATCTTCCCGTCGAGTGTCGGGAAGAGGTAGGTGCGGCCGTCGTGCTTGAACGGAGCACTGGGCGCCCAGTATTTGGCCTTGAAGTTGTCGGGGAAGATGGAGCCTTCGAAGCTCCAGTTGACGAAGTCCCGCGAGGTCCAGACGACGGGCGTGCCCGACGTGGAGAGGTGCTGGCCCCAACCGTCGGTCGTCGCGTAGCAATAAAAGACGCCGTCGATGTCGACGATGCTCGCGTCGGCCACCATGTCGGGAATGAGCGGACGTCCGAATGGATGCGGCGTGGTCGCGGGGAGTGACGCACTGCCGGATACCAGCAGCACGGCAGAAAAAATGAACGAAAGGCGGAAAGACATCGGATCAGCGCGTCAGAGCGGAGTCGTAGCGATAGGCGAAGGAGTCGAAGTCGGCATGGCCGGCCTCGCCGGCGTTGTTGTAGGAAAACAGGCCGACGCGCTCGCCGCGGTAATCGCTCCAGCCGAACTCGTAGGGCTCGCCGAGCGAGGAAAACATTTTGCCGTCGATACTATAGGAGAAGCGGCAAAGTCCGTCCATGCCCCACTCGGAGCGCAGCCACAGCGGCTTCGCCTCGATCGCGGGACCGCGCACGATCGCCTGATTGCGTGCGGTCTCGATCACGAGCGAGCCGTGCTCGCGGCGCACCGCGATCGTCGTGTAGTTGCGATGGTAATGGCAAAGGCCGGCGACCTGGCCGTCGGCCATGCCGGAGGGATCGAGCTCGACGGTGACGACATTGCGCTGGGTGCGCATGACGCGCTGCGTCAGCGTATTTCCGGCGCTCTTGAGGTCGTCGTGGCGCAGCGGCTTCCACGCGTGCAAACGCAGCCAGCCGGGGCGCTCGGAGAGCGACCACTTGCCGGCGCGCGGCTGGTAGTTCCATTCCCACTGCACATCGAGGCGTGGACTCGAAAAATCATCGTCACTCTGCGGAACGAGCAACGGGCCGTTTTGAACCGGTTTGCGGGCGCTCCACACCATCCTGCCAACGCCGTCGGGTCCGACCTCCCCGAGGATCGGCCAGCCGTCCACCCATGTGACGGGCAGGAGACTGGCGGGGCGGCCTTCCCAGTCGCCGGCACCGTGATGCGTAAAGAAGAACCAACCGCCCGAAGGAGCTTGGACGAGACCGCCCTGGTTGGGCTCGTGAAACTCGCGCTGGGCGTGGCTGAGCTGGCGAGGCTCGCTGTAGGGACCGGTGATTTTGTCGGCCCGCTGCATCATCACGTAGCGCCCGACATCTGGCTTATGCTCGCTGAAGAAATGGTAGTAGGTGCCGTTGATCTTGTAGAGCTTGTTGGCCTCGCGGCGCAGGCCCTCGTTGATGAGCACGCGTGACTCGGGAACGAGATCGCGCCCATCGGGAGTGAGTTTGTAGAGCCAAGTCTTGTAGCCGCCCTTGAAGTGCGTGCCGACGAAGTAGCCCTGGCCGTCGTCGTCCCAGAAGGGGCAACAGTCGTCCCAGCCCGCCTCGGTGGTCATGCGATGCAGCGGCTCCCAAGGGCCCGCCGGATCCTTGGCCGAGCTCATGAAGTAGCCTTCGTCGGGAGTGCCGAAATACACCCAAAACTTCCCGGCGTGGTGACGGATCGCGCCAGCCCAGATGCCTCGGTTGTAGCGGTTCATCCGGTCCCAGTTCATCTCGGGACTGATCTGCGTGACGTCGGAAACCACGTGGCCGACGATCCGCCAGTTCACGAGGTCGCGCGAACGCAGCACGATCATGCCCGGCGAATACTGGAAGGTCGACGAGATGGCGTAGTAATCCGAACCGACGCGGATGCAGTCGAGGTCGCTGTAGTCTCCGGGCAATACCGGATTGCGGTAGGTGCCGTCGCCCTGGTCGCCCCAACGAGGCCAGTCCCCCCAGCGGGCCGGGGCCGGATCAGCGGCGGCCAGCGGGACTCCGCAGAGGAGCGCGAAAACGAGGATTCGGGGGGAGACGTTCATGCGGCGGGTGCGGGACGGCGGGTATGTATTCGGTTGTTTAATACCGATGTCGGGGCTCCGGATGGAGGCGCAGGTCGATCCTCAATGCCTCAGGTGCACCAGCACGCAGGCCCCGCCGCCGGGAGCCAGCTTGAGGCGCAGGGTGTCGGTGCGTGAGACCGGACGCGTTTCCGCCCGATAATCCTCGGCGTGGGTGCGATAGTCGGATTTCGGTCCGTCCTGGATGATGAGCGCCTCATGTTTTCCGGCCGGCAGAAACGACAGCGGCACCTCAAGCTCGCGGGGCGACTCGTTGGTGGCCGCGCCGACCAGCCACGCGCCGTCCGCGGCCTGACGGGCCATGACGATGTACTCGCCGATTTCGCCACCGAGCGTCTTGCTCTCGCGCCACGGCATCTGTTGGGCCGCGATGAAGCGCAGCAGCTCGGGATGCTTTCGGTAGTTCTCGGGAATGTCCGGGATGATGGTGGCGCCGGAGAACACGATCAACGTGCGCGCGGCCTCGGCGGTGAGCGTGGAGGGCACGGGCACACCGTGGTCCACGCGGCCGGCCTGGGTGAGGTCGGCCAGGCCGTTGTTCATGTCGAGCGGACCGGCGAGCATGTTGACGAATACGCTCGTGACGAAGGTCCGCGGTTGGAAAACCTTGTGGCCGTCGAGCTGGGCTTGGCAGAACTCGCGGGTGACGGCGTTGGGCCACGTGCGCATCTGGCCGTAGGGGTGTACCGGGCCGTCGTGGTAGTTGCAGAGCAGTTTGTTCTTCGCGCAGAGCTCGGTGATGAGACGCGTGCGCCGGTTCTTCTCCTCCGGCGAACCGCGCATGAAGCCGTATTTCACGCCGGCAGCTCCCCATTCCCCGTATTGTTTCAATGTTTCCTCGAGCGGAAACTGGCGTCCGCCCACGTCGTTCAGGTAGAGCCACACGCCCACGTTCTTCTGTTTGCCATAGGCGATGATCTCCCGCACCTGATCGACCTTTCCGCCTTTGACGGGATTCGAGTCATGGCCGAACTCGGGACCATACCAGTTGGCGTCCAGCACGAGGTGCGGAATGCGATTCTCCGCCGCGAAATCGACCATTCGTTTCCACGACGGAAGCGACATCTCGTAGCGGAAACCCTCCACCGTCGCGCCATCGATGCGCCAGTCCCACACGGTCACGCCGGGCTTGACCCAGGAAAAATCCATGCCCGCGGGTGGTGGCGGATTCAGGAGTTCGATGAGGTGAGAGTCCACCAGCGCGCCGGGGTTGCGTCCGAACATGACCACGCGCCACGAGGCGCTTGGTTTGGACGCGATGCGGAGCGAGGTTTCGCCGGGCTTGCCTTCCAAGATCAACGGTTCGCCCTCGGCGAGATCGGCCTCGTGCAGGGCGAGGTAAACGCCGGTGTCGGTCTTGAGGGTCGCGACGGGCTGGCGCTGACCTGTGGCGGCGCTGAGCTTTTCCGGGCCGATGTTGTGATTTTCGCCGTTATAATACCAGGCGGTGTAGTCGCCTGCGAAGTTGAAGGCGGTGGCT
>DASWVO010000297.1:0-41581 GCA_036406235.1 Opitutaceae bacterium | reverse complement strand
CGGCATGTTGGCCTCGCGGGCCTTGAGCAGGAGCGTGCGCAGGCGGGCGTTGCCCTCCGGGTCGCCGCCGCCGGCCTTGGCCGCGAGCGTGATGTCGCGCGAGAGGCGGGAGAACACCTTGCCCTTGCGGGAGTCGGTGACCGCTTTCTGGCGTTTGACTTTGGACCACTTGTTATGGCCGGCCATGGTGTCGAAAAGCTGAGAGCCTAGAGCTAAGAGCGGAGAGCTAAGTGTGCGTGCTCTGGACTCTCGGCTCTCGGCTCTGGGCTTTGAATAAACTACTTCTTCTTCGGCGTGACGTTCTTCACCGGCTTCCACGGGTTGCCGCCGGTCTTCGCGGCTGTGGCGGCGACGGGTTCGTCCTTCACCGTCTTGTTGACGATGAGCTGTTGCACGATCGTGAACAGGCCGTTGACGGTCGAGTAGAGCGCGAGGGCGCACGAGAAGTTGTAGCAGATCAGCGTGAAGACCACGGGCATGAATTTCATCATCGTGGCCTGCATCTGCGCGGCTTCGCCGGCGCCGGTCGGCGTGGGGGTGAGCCGCATCTGGAAGATCATCGTCGCGCCCATCAGCAGCGGCATGATGTTCAGCGGCAGCCCGAAGATGCGTGCGATGGTGTCGGGCGCGGAGAGATCGCTCGCCCAGAGAAAATCCTGGAAGCGCAGCTCGGCCGTGCCCTGCAACATGGCGAAGAAGCCGACGAAGAGCGGGATCGTGATCAGGATCGGGACGCAGCCGCCGACCGGGTTCACCTTGTGCTCCTTGAAGAGCTCCATGGTGGCCTGGTTGAGCTTCTGCGGATTGTCCTTGTACTTCTCGCGCACGGCCTGCATGAGCGGCTGCAGCTTCTGCATGCGCTTGGCCGAGCGGGACGCGGCGAGAGTGAAGGGCAGCGTGATGATCTTGAGCAGGAGTGTCATCAGGATGATGGCGACGCCCCAGTTGCTCACGAGCCGGTGCATCCAGTTCATGAGGGTGTTCATGAACGGCGCGATGTAGCCGGAGAGGAAAATGCGGTTAAAAAAGTAGCGGTCGAACTGCATCACCTTGTCCTCGTGGTGGGCGAACTTGGTGAGGCGGGTGTATTCCTTCGGGCCGACGTAGAGATCGCCGTCGACGGTCGCGCTGGCGTTGGGCGCGAGCGCGGGCAGGTCGAAGCGCGCGGCGCCGGTGATGCCGTGGTTGGCGCGGCTTGAGCCGGGGAAGGGCGGCAGATCGACGCGGCGCGCGATGATGCCGACGCCGGGTTGCGCCGACGTGTAGATGCTGGCGAAGAACTGGTTTTTCACGGCGGCCCAGACAACCTGGCCCGGCTTCTCGACGTAGGACTTGGGGGCGCCGTCCTTCATGCCCACGGCCGCGAGCAGGCCGCCGCCCTCGAGTTCGCCGCGATCGGTGTAGGCGGCGTCGTCGCCGTCGTAGGTGACGACGTTAAGGTACTGGCCGACGTCGTTGGGGCTGACGAGGCCGGCGGTGCCGAGGCTCAGGGCGGCGCGGGGCAGGGCGGTGGTGGCGTCGGTCAGGTTGCGGAACGTCGTTTCGTGGCGGATACGATATGGATCGCCCGAGGAGTCGCCTGGCGCGTGCACGGCGTAGCGGCGGATGACTTCGATGCGGTTCTCGAAGACCGCGCGGTACACGACCTCGGTGGGCGTGGAGCTCACGAGGGTGAAGTGCGTGTTCTTGTCCAGGCCGGGGAAATCGGTGAACGCGAGGATCGGGTCGGCGTGGAGGGCGTTGAAGACAAACGGCTCCGGCTGGTCCTGCTTCGCCGGATACTTCTTGAACGCGACGTCGCGGACGGCGCCGCCGAAGTCGGTCATGCGCACCTCGATGAAGTCGTTGGCGAGCGTGGTGATCGTGGCGCTGCCGTTGGCCTTGGCGAGGGCCGCGAAGGCGGCGTCGTCCGGCGCGGTGGCCGGGGTTGCTGCGGTGCTGGCGGACCGCGCCTGATTGGACGAGCCGGGCATGGGCGTGGTCTGCCGGCCGACTTCGGGCGCCGTAGGCGCGGGCGCGGCGAATTTGTTGCCGAGGTAGAGACTGGCGAAAGCCGCGCCGAGCAGCAGGACGCCGATGATCGTGTTCTTTTTGTCCATTGCGAAAAAACGAAGTGAGGGATTACGCCCGCGTGCAGACGGGACGGGAGGAATGCGGGCGGGCCAGCGTGCGCGGGGAGGTAACCTTGCGGCGTGCGGGCACCGGATCGTAGCCGCCGCGATGCAGCGGCTGACATTTGGCCAAGCGTTTGAGGGCCAGCCAGGCGCCGGCCAACGCGCCATGCGTGCGCACCGCCTCCGCTGCGTAATGCGAGCAGCTTGGATAAAACCGGCAGCCGCAGCCCGGGCCGAGCACGATCGGGAACACAGGCGAGAGCGTCCGTTGATAAACCCAGATCAGCGCGAGCAGCGCCCGCGCCGGCAGGCGGGCGAGGAAGGTGAAAAACGTGGTGAGCGCTTCAGGCATCAACAAGCGGAGGCGGAGGAAGGAGGAAACAACTTGCGACAGGCATCCATGAATTTTCTCTCGATCTCCGCGTACTCAAGCCGATTGAGCGACGAGCGGGCGACCAGCAGCAGATCGTAACCGGCTGGAACGAGCGCCTGATGCCGGCGAAAGACCTCGCGCAGCCGCCGCTTGGCGCGGTTGCGCTGCACAGCGCCGCCGACCGCCACCCGCGAGGCGACCACTCCGACGCGCGGACCCGCATAAACAGGCTGATCCGACGGTGCTTCGGCGACGCGCCGCACCACCCAAAGCGTGAAGGCGCCGCAATCGAAGCGGCGCCCTTTTTCCCGCGCGTATTTGAAGTCCCCTTGGCGCCGCAGGCGTTGCTCGGCGCGGAAACGCATGGCGGGTCAGCGAAGGCGGAGGTGAAAGTGAGAGCGAGCAAGCAGCTTCACTTTCACTCTCGCTCGTCGGTCTATTTAGACGACCGTCAGGCGCTTGCGACCCTTCTTGCGGCGGCTCGCGATCACCTTGCGACCACCCTTGGTGGCCATGCGGGCGCGAAAACCGATCTTGCGGGCGCGTTTCTTACGGTGCGGGCGGAAGGTGGGCTTCATGACTTATGAAATGGTTAAGAGGTGACCGAAGTGACCGACGCCCCCGCGGGTGTCAAGGCGCGGTTTGACGCCCAACGGCTTGGGGCCAACGTCACCGCCATGCGTTTTCGTTTCCTGCGCCTGCTGTTGGGTGGAGTCGGAATGGCGGCGTTATGCGCCCAGGAACCGGCCGCGCCCGCCGATCCGGGCGCGCAAACCGACCCGGAGATCGCCCGGATGGTGGCGGAGATCTCGCCCGCCCGGATCGAGGACACGATCCGCCAGCTCGCCGCGTTTCACACTCGGCACACGCTCAGCGACACGGCGGGCGAGACGCGCGGCATCGGCGCCGCCCGCCGGTGGATCAAGACCGAGCTCGAGCGCGCCAGCCGGGAAAGCGGCGGCCGGCTCCAGGTCGCGTTCGACGCCTTCCAGCAGCCGCCCACGCCGCCCCGCCTGCCGGCCGGGGCCGAAATCGTGAACGTCGTCGCCACGCTCCCCGGCACGCAGCCCGGCGCGGCGGAACGCCTCTACGTGGTGAGCGGCCACTACGACTCGCGCTCGCTCGGTATCATGGATACCGATACCTTCGCGCCGGGCGCCAACGACGACGCCTCCGGCACCGCGGCGGTGATCGAACTCGCACGCGTGATGTCACGCTACGAGTTCGATGCGACGATCGTGTTCATGACCGTCGCCGCCGAGGAGCAGGGGCTTCAGGGCGCGGCGCACTGGGCCGAGGTGGCGAAGCAGCAGGGGCTGAACGTCGCGGCGATGTTCACCAACGACATCGTGGGCAACACCACCGCCGACGACGGCACGGTGGACCGCTCGCAGGTGCGCCTCTTCGCCGAGGGTGTGCCGCCGCTCAAGGAGTTGCCCGACGATGTGCTCCAGCAGCTGCGCACCGGCGGCGAGAATGATTTTCCCCCGCGCCAGCTCGCGCGCCACATCCAGGAGATCGCGGCGCACTACGTGCCGCAGCTGCGTGTCAACGTGATCTACCGGCGCGACCGCTTCCTGCGCGGCGGCGACCACTCGCCCTTCCTCGACCGCGGCTTCGCCGCCGTGCGTTTCACGGAACCGAATGAAGTCTATGCCCGCCAGCACCAGGACGTGCGCGTGGAGGACGGCGTGCAGTATGGCGATCTCGTCGAGTATGTGGATTTTGATTACGTGGCCGGAGTTGCGCGCGTGAACGCCGCCGCCCTCGCGACGCTCGCGCGGGCGCCCGCGGCGCCGCGCAACGTCCAGGTGGAGACGATGCGCCTCGAGAACGACACCGTGCTGCGCTGGGAGGCGAACACGGAGCCCGACCTTGCCGGCTACCGGATCGTCTGGCGCGAAACCACCTCGCCGGTCTGGCAGTGGAGCGAATGGGCGGGCAACGCCACCCGGCACGCGATCAAGGGCAAGTCGAAGGACAACTACATCTTCGGCGTGCAGGCGGTCGACCGCGCCGGCCACGCCAGCCCGGCCGTTTACCCCGCCCCGCTTCGCCGCTGACGCCCCTGGCTCCCTTGGCGCCCCCGCCGCCGTCGCACCCCTCCATTTCCCGACCGCTTCCTCGTGCGGCTCTGCCGAATCTTGTCACCTAATAAGTGACAAGATGTCTGTCCGGTTTCCAGGATTGCGCGGCGTGGTTGGGCCATTGAGAAGTGGGCGGATGCGCATCGCGGTGATTGCCGACACGCACAACCATTACCCGCGGCAGCTGCCGGAGCGGCTGCGCGCGGCCGATGAGATCTGGCATCTGGGGGATGTCTGCGATCCGGCTGTGCTGGTGGAGTTCGAGCAACTCGGACCGCCGCTGCGTGTGGTCCTCGGGAACAACGACGACCACGCCGGCTGGCCGCTGACGCTCGACCTCGACCGCGGCGGTACGCGCTTCCATCTCGTCCACATCCCGCCGCGCCGCGCGCCGTCGGGGGCGAGGGTTGTGCTCCACGGGCACACCCATGTGCCGCGCGACGAGACCGACCCGCTCGGCGTGCGCTGGCTCAATCCCGGCTGCGTGTCGCGTGCGAACCGCGGCGCGCCCCCGAGCTTTGCCTGGCTGACTCTCGAGAAGGACCGGCGCTGGCACTGGCGGCTGATGCCGCTCTGATCCGGGAGGATCCCCGCTGGAGCAGGGGCGGACGCGCCCTGCTCGGGATTCGCCCTGGCGCTGCGCCGCGTTTACGGATGCGAGGTGCGCCTCGCGGTGGCGCTAGGCTTTGCGCTGCGCGCGGGTGTGCTCCCTGAAGCCGCACCAAAACGCGTCCTCTCCAAAACTCGCGCTGGCGCCGGAGAAGGGAAACCGTTTACTCGGCGCGCAACGAAACGTGAGCGACGCACTGCAAGAGGATTTGCTCGGAGTGTTTGCGCCGGAGGCCGGGGTCCACAAGGGGCCGCCGGCCGAGGTGCGGCCCGACGTCGTCTTCGAGCGCAGCGCGCGGGCGCACCGCTACCGGCTTACGCTGCGGCGCGATGGGGTGGCCGTCGCCACGATTCCGCTACGGGGAAGTGAGCGCGAGGCGCGGCTCTTCGTCGAGCAGCAGCGCGAGTGGCTCGAGCGCGCTCGCGAGCGCCAGCGTCTCCGGCCGCGCGGCGCCGCGGTATGGACGCTCGGCGCGCATGTCCTCTGGCGCGGCGAGATGACCGAGATCCGCAAGGCGGCCGAAGGCGAGCGCCCGTCGGTATGTCTCGCGGCGGACGTGTTTCGCGTGGCGCGGTTCGATGGCGACCTGCGGCCGACCCTCGAGGCGCATTTTCTCCGGCGCGCCAAGGTCGAGTTGCCCGCTCGCACGTGGGAACTCGCGGCCGTGACCGGCATGGAGGTGCGCGAAGTGTCGGTGCGCAACCAACGCACGCGCTGGGGCTCGTGCACGAGCGGGGGCGTGATTTCGCTCAACTGGCGCCTGATCCAGACGCCCGATTTCGTGCGCGACTACATCATCTACCACGAGCTCATGCACCTGAAGGAGATGAACCACTCCGAGCGCTTCTGGGCGCGTGTGGCCGAGGTGTGCCCCGCGTGGGAGGAGGCCGAGCGCTGGCTCAAGCGCAACGGCTCGCTGCTTGGGTTGTAGGAGCGGGCCACCCGCGCTCGCAGCGAATCCGCGTTCGACAGCCGCTCACCCCGCCGTCATGGCTTCACGGATACCGCGCAGCACCGCCGGGTCGCTCGCGACGCCTACGACGCCGTTCACCACGAACTGGATGCCGATGCAGAGGATCAGAAAGCCCATGATCTTCGTCAGCGCGTTCATGCCGTTGACGCCGATGAGGCGCACGATCCGGCTGGAGAGGCTCAGGGTCACAAAGCTGATCACCGCGACCACCACGATGCCGAGAATGATCGCCACGTAATCGAGCCATGCCGTCGAGAGTGAAGTGAAGCCGACGGTGACGGCGATCGAGCCCGGGCCGCTGAGCATCGGCATGGCGAGCGGGGTGAAGGCGATGTTGCGCTTGGCACGCGCCTCCTCATGGCGCTTTTGCTCGTCGGCGTCGCTGCCCGGGGAGGTGAGCAGCATGTTCAGCCCGATGCGCGACACGAGCAGGCCGCCGGCGATGCGCAAGCCCGGGATCGAGAGGCCGAAGAAATTCATGATGAACGTGCCGCCAATCAGGAACGCGACGAGGATCGCAACCATGTAGATGCAGCCCCACTTCGCCTGTTCGCGCCGCCGCTCGTCACTGTCACCCTCGGTGATGACGAGGAAGACCGGCGTCGACGCGAGCGGATTGATGATCGGCAGCAGCGCAATCACGGTGCCGAGAATCAGCTCCCAGAAATGGTTGACCGGCGACATCGCGGCGGAGCCTGCGCCAGGCGTCACCAGACTTCAACCGGTCCTTTGGGCACGGGAATCGCGTTGCGCGCGAACACCGGATCGTCGGGATCGCGCAGGAACGACGCGACCAGCGGATCCGGTCGGTACTTCGGGAGCAGTTCCCCGCGCTCGTCGCAGAACTGCCGGCGCCACGCGAGGTAGTCGGCGAGCGCCGCCTCGAAGTCGGCCCGCGAGGCAATCGCGATGATGCGCGTCTTGAACGGGCGCGACGGGCCGAACCGCTTCGCGTACCACGGCGCGACCCGGCGGAAATGGCGCGCGCCGGTCTCCTCGCCGTAGAACTCCACGTAGCGCTCGAAGTGCTCGCGCATCACCCGCACGCGTTCCTCGAACGCCGGCTCGGGCAGCAGCTCGCCGGTCGCGAGCAGGTGCGCGGTGCGGCGGAAGATCCACGGATCGTAAAACGCGCCGCGACCGATGCTCACGCCGGAGCAGCCGGTCTCGGCGAGCATGTGCTTTGCAGCCCCGGGTGTAGTGACGTCACCATTACCGATGACGGGAATCGCTTTCACCGCCTGCACGACGGCCCGGATGCCGGCGAGGTTGACCACGCCGCTGAAACCCTGCGCGCGCGTCCGGCCGTGGACAAAGATTGCAGCGACGCCGACGTCCTCGAGCACGCGGGCGAGATCGGGCGCGGTGAGGTTCTGCTCGTCCCAGCCAAGGCGCATCTTGGCGGTGACGGGGATCTTCACGGCCTCGACCATGCCGCGGACGAGCGCGGCGGTCTTTTTGAGTTCGGTCATCATGGCCGAGCCGCCGCCAATGGAGACGACCTTGCGGACAGGGCAGCCCATGTTGATGTCGACCGACTGCGCGCCCAAGTCCTGGCAGGTAAGCGCCGCGTCGCGCATCTCCTCCGGCACGGAGCCGAAGAGCTGGATGGCGAGCGGCTGGTCGCCGGGGGCGGTGGCGGTGAGCTGGAGGGCCTTCGGATTGCGCTCGAGCAGCGAGCGGGCGTTGACGAGATCGGTGGTCGCCCAGCCGAGGCCGCCCAGCCCGCGCACGGTCAGCCGCATCGGGAGGTTGGTGTAACCAGCCAGTGGTGACAGAAACAGGTTGGAACTGAGCGTATACGGCCCGAGGCGCATCGGAAAAACGGAGCCGGCGACGCTATGCCGAACCGGCGCCGCCGTGCAATCCCCGCGGCGGGTACCGCGGGCGCCGGCGCGGATCGGCGCGGAGGTCAAGGGGTTGCCGCGAGCGCGGCCCTCAAGCGGCGGAGCGCTTCGACGAGGGTCGCGCGGGGGCAGCCGAAGTTGATGCGCACGTGATCGCCTTTTTTTGCGCCGAAGAACGCGCCTTCGCTCAGGCCCACGCCGTGTTTTTCGAAATGGAGGATCGGATCGGCGAGGCCGAGCGCGGAGACATTGAGCCAGGCGAGATAGGTGGCCTCGAGCGGGGCTTCGATCGTCACCCCGGGCAGTTCGCGCGCGACGAAATCGACGAGGAAATCGCGGTTGCCGCGCAGGTAGGCGAGCAGCGCCTGCCGCCACGGCTCGCTGTCGCGGTAGGCCGCTTCGCACGCGGCGAAGCCGAGGCAGGTGACTTCGGCCACGATGCCGGCGGTCGCGCGGACAAACCGGGCCCGCAGCGACGGGTCGGGAATGATCGCGAGCGAGGTGCCGAGCCCGGGGACGTTGTAGGTCTTGCTCGGCGCCATCAGGGTGATGCTGCGCGCGGCGATCTCGGGCCCGAGTGTCGCCGTCGGGATGTGCCGCAGCGACGGCTCGAGGATGAGATCGCAGTGAATCTCGTCGGAGCAGAGCACGAGGTTGTGCCGCAGGCAGAACTCGGCGAGGCGCACCAGCTCCTCGCGCCGCCAGACGCGGGCGAGCGGGTTGTGCGGGTTGCAAAGAAAGAAGAGCTTCGTCCTCGGCGTGACGGCGCGCTCAAGCGCCTCCCAATCGATCTCCCAACGGCCTTCCGCGAGGCTCCAGGGCACCGTCACCGAGACGCGGCCGCTGTTGCGCGGCGCCGTCATGAACGGTGGATACACCGGGGCCAGCGTGAGCACCTCTTCGCCGCGTTCGGCGAAGGCCTGCGCGGTGACATTGAGGCCGCACACGAGGCCGGGCAGCCAGACGAGCCAGGCCGGGTCGATGGTCCAGCCGTAGCGCTGCGCGCAGGCGTCGACGACGGCGGATACGGTGGACGGCACGGGCCGGGCGTAGCCGAAGATCCCGTGGGCGACCCGCGCCTGCAACGCCGCGATGATGGCCGGCGACGACGCGAAATCCATGTCCGCCACCCAGAGCGGAAGGACGTCGCGATCGGCGTATTTCTGCCATTTCTGCGAGTCGGTGCCGAGGCGGCCTGGAGGCGTATCGAAATCGAACGTCATGGAAGGCGATCACGAAGCACAGCCCCCGCCCGCGGTAAAACCTAATTCAGGTGCGCCGCCCGCCGCGCGACGGCGCTGCACCGGTCCCAGGCCGGTCGGTGGCGGGGTCGCGCCGCGCGGAAACGGGCGGGCTCCGGCTCCGGACGCGCGTAGTTGCAGCCGGTGAGTCGCATTTACCCGGCGCACTGCGCCACCGTGGTCAATTTTTCCCGCCGCAGCCGCGCCTTCGTACATCAACCCGTTTTTTTCCAAGAGATTGCGGGCGGAGGGCCGCCGGCATCGGGCATGCAAAAAGGGTGTCACCAACCACATCATTCCCACGGAGGAAAACACATGAGACTTATACGCTATACCTACCCAAATTCTCGAAGCTTGATTCCGGCGCCCAGCTTTCCGCGCAACCCGTGGACGGGCCTGGAAAGCGAGATCGATCGGCTGTTTGAAACGGCGCTCACTGATTTTGCCGCGCCGTCGCTCGACACGCACTTCCCGGTCGACCTCTACGAGGACAAGGAGAACACCTACGTCCGCGCCGAACTCCCCGGCGTGAACCGCGACGATATCAACGTCGAGATGGCCGAGGGCTACCTCACGATCCAAGCCGCTCGTAAACAGCAGGAAGGCGAGCGCGAGGAATCCTACAGTTTCAGCCGCTCGATTTCGATTCCCGAAGACGTGCATGCCGAACGCGTTAGCGCGAGCTACGAGCACGGCATCCTCACTGTCACCCTCCCCAAGAAGGAGGAGGCGAAACCGAAGAAGATCAGCGTCACTGTGAAGTGAGCGGTCAGTTGCACGCAAACACATATTAGTTACATTAAAAAGGAGATTACCATGTCACTGTTGAGCACGTTTGCTCCTGGGTTCGCTCGCTCTCCGGCTCGCCGCGAATCGCCGGCCACCGGCGCCGGCCCGACCGTGAAGCCGCGTTATGAAATCAAGGAAACGCCCGAAGCCTTCGGCCTGACCGTCTGGCTGCCTGGCGTGACCAAGGAGGGCCTCGAATTGACGGCCGAGGCGGATGCGCTGCGCATCACCGGTCGCCGCGCGTGGAAACAGCCGGAAGGCTGGACCGCGCTGTATCAGGAAACGACCGACGCGCCCTACGAACTGTTGCTGGCGCACGACCACATCCTCGACCTCGACAAGATTCACGCCGAGCTGAAGGACGGCGTCCTGCGGGTTTCGCTCCCCAAAGCCGAGGAGCTGAAGCCCCGCAAGATTACGGTAAGTTAAGACACCACCCACTCATCACCGCGGAACGGCGGGCGCCAGTGCCCGCCGCTTCCGCCCCAAGACCTACGGACGAGGCATCGCTGCTGTTCAAACCCTCGCCCGTTTTGCGCGCCGGCCGCCGCGAGGTGGCCGGCGCTTTTTGTTTTCGCCGCCGCGGCGACGCTGCCACGCTCGCTCCCGCATGAACGGCGACGTTGCCATCCTGATAACCGTAGCGGTGGGATTTGCCGCGCTCGTTGGCGGAGCAGTGTGGCTGGGGCGCACCGCCCATCAACGCACGCGAGAGAATCTGCGCGCGCTCGCCGACCGGCTGGGCCTGACCTTCGCGCCGGGCAAGGGCTGGTTCGGGCATCCGCGCGCCGACGGCCGGCGGCGCGGCAAGCCGCTCGAGCTTTTCAACTACACGACCGGCAGCGGCAAGTCCCGGCAGGTCTGGTCCGCGATCCGCGCCCGACCCGCGGCGGCCGGCGACCTCACGTTCACGATCCGGCCGCAGGGCTTTGGCACGAAGGTGCTCGGCTTTTTTGGGGCGAAGGAAATCGCGGTCGGCGACCGCGCCTTCGACGACGCGTGGTTTGTGCGGACCAACCAGCCCGACTTTTTCCGCGCCGCGCTGATCCCGGAGATCCGGGACAAGTTTGCCGCGGCCCGGCAGGCGGGGGCGAAGGGCCATTTCGCGCTCGAGAAGGGCGTGGTCGTCTACGCCGAGGCGGGCACGTTCTACGATCGGGGCCGCTGCGCCCGCTTCGAGACGCTGGCCGAAGTGGTGTGCGACCTGGCCGACATCGCCGAGGTATCCATCCGATGAATGCGCAGCCGCCGATGACGGCGCTGCGGGCAATCGACGCCGGCGGCTGGACCGGCCCGGTGCTGTTCTTCGACGGCGAATGCGGCCTATGCAACCGCCTCGTGCGGCTGCTGCTGCGGCTGGATCGTGCCGCGCGGCTGCGTTATGCGCCCCTGCAGGGGCCGGTGGCGCAGGCTTATCTGCGGGCGCATGGCCTGCCGACGGAGGATTTCGACAGCCTCGTCTTCGTGCCGTCGTGGGCGGGGCGGGAGGAGCCGGCGTATCAGCTCCGCACCGACGGTGTGTTCGGGGCGTTGCGCGTGTGCGGGGGCGCGGCCCGCGCGCTCACGTGGCTGCAGGGGCTGCCACGCCCGTGGCGCGACGCCGGCTACCGGCTCGTCGGCCACTGGCGCTACCGGCTTTTCGGCCCGTGGCGGCCGCGTCCGCTCGCGCGGGCGGAATGGGCGGCGCGGTTTCTGTGACGGGCGGCGGGGCGCCGTGTTTTCAGCCTTCGGTCTTCTTCTCCGGGATCAGCAGCGACAGCAGGACGGACACGGTGAGCACGGCGGCGATGACGCCCAGGGAGAGCCCGATCGAGACGTGCACGTCGACGCTGGTGAGCAGCATTTTTACGCCGATGAACACGAGGATGACGGCGAGGCCGAGCCCGAGATAGCGGAAGAGCCCCATCACGCCGCTCAGGGCGAAGTAGAGCGAGCGCAGCCCGAGGATCGCAAAGATGTTCGAGGTGAAAACGATGAAGGCGTTGTTGGTGATCGCGAGCACCGCGGGGATCGAGTCGAGCGCGAAGGCCACGTCGGTCGTCTCGATGATCAGCAGCACGAGAAACAGCGGCGTCGCGGCGTGCCGGCCGTGGTGCATGGTGAAAAAGCGTCCGCCCTCAAAGTGCGACGTCACCGGGTAGAAGCGGCGGAACAACCGCACCGCGATGTTCTTCTCGGGCTCGAACTCCTCCTTCTTGGGCAGGGCCATCTTGATGCCGGTGATCACGAGGAACGCGCCGAAGACGTAGATCAGCCAGTGGAAACGCGTGAGCAGGCTCACGCCCGCGAGGATGAAGACGAAGCGCATGACCGCCGCGCCGATGATGCCCCAGAACAGGACGCGGTGCTGGTGCTTTGCGGGCACCTTGAAGTACGTGAAGATGACGATGAAGACGAAGACGTTGTCGACGCTCAGGCAGATCTCGACGAGGTATCCAGTAAACCACTCCAACGCCGGCCGGCTGCCGAGCCACCACCAGACGACGCTGTTGAACAGCATCGCGAGGGAGAACCACACTGCGCACCAGCCCAGCGCCTCCTTCATCTTGACCTCGTGCGAACCGCGGTGGAACACGCCGAGGTCGAGCGCGAGCATCGCGACGATGAACAGCAGGAAGGCGCCCCAGGCCCAGAGTGGAAGGTGTTCCATGGCTAGATTTGGCGCGGAGTGTGGCGAGGGCGGCGGCGCCCGGGCAAGCCGCAACGGCACCGGTGCGTGCCCGCGCTCGCGATCGCCGGGGGTGAAAGAGCGCGGTCCGATGCCCGCGACCAGCGCTCGGTCCACTCTCCCGAGCGGCGCCATTACGAACATTCATCGGATTCGTAAACACGCTGCGCGGCCGGGCGTGGGCGATTGACACCGCCACCTTGAGCCGGAGACTGCGCACTCCATGAAAATTTTCCGCCTCATGCTGGGTTGTGCGGTCCTCTTCGTGGCCGCATGGAGTCATGCGCAAACTTCCGAGGGAGCGGGTGCGGCCGCGTCGTCGCCGCCACCCTCGCCCGACGCCGCCCAACAAGCGACCAACACGCAGGCGGCCGCGGCGATCGCCAGCGGCCAGGCCGAGGTGCCGCGTTCGGATTTCCTGGAGCATCTCGTCGACGTGATTCTGGCGGCGTTCGATGTGCGCAGCAGCGGCAACACCTGGCAGCACTACTCGATTGCCGCGCTGCTGCTCGTCGGCTCGTTCCTCCTGCGCCGGGTGGTCGTGACGATGGTCTTTGCGCTGTTCCGCAAGCTCGCCGCGCGCACGCGCACGACGCTCGACGACAAACTGTTTCCGGCGATCGAGGAGCCCGCGAAGTTGTTCATCCTCGTCGTCGGCGCGTTTGCCGCACTGAAGGTGCTCAAACTTGCGCCGGAGACGGACCACGCGATCCGCTACGTCTCGACCCTCGCGTTCTCGTTTGTCGTGTTCTGGTTCCTGCTGCGCGCGTTCAACGCGATCCTCGACCATCTGCAGGAAGTCACCCGGACCCGGCAGATGGGCGTGGCCGCATTCATGCCCTGGATCAAGAAGACGCTGGTCGTGATCTTCTTCATCTTCGGCGTGCTGATGATCGCGCAGAGTCTCGGCGCCGACGTGAAGGCGTTTCTCGCCGGCCTCGGCATCGGCGGCCTGGCCTTCGCCCTCGCCGCGCAGGACACGATTGCCAACGTGTTCGGCTCGGTCGTCGTCGCGGTCGACCAGCCGTTCAAGATCGGCGAGTTTGTGCGGATCGGCTCCTTCCTCGGCATGGTGGAGGACATCGGGCTGCGCTCGACGAGGCTGCGCGCGCTCGACAAGTCGTTCGTGACCATCCCCAACAAGACCGTCGCCGCGGAGGGGATCACCAATCTCTCGCGGTTCACGCAACGCCGGGCCGAGCAGGTGATCGGCCTCACCTACGACACCACGCGCGAGCAGATGGCAGCGATCGTCGAGGACTTCCGGCAGATCATCCTCGGCGACGATTACGTCGATCCCACCTCGGTGCTTGTCTATTTCCGCGATTTCTCCGCCTCCTCCCTGGACATCTGGATCGTGTATGTGACGAAGGACGGAGACTTCCTGCGGCACATGCAGACGCGGCAGAAGTTCAACCTCGCGTTCATGCGCGCCATCGAGGCGCGCGGCCTGTCCTTCGCGTTTCCGACGCAGACGCTGCACCTCGAGGGCGAAGCGATGCGCAAACTCGCCGAGCGGCGAGAAGGCTGACGCCCCTCGCGGGCACCGGAGACCGAGGCGCGGGCGCCCGGGCTCAGGCCGGAAACGGAAGCGCGCGTGCCGCGAGCATGGCGGCACGCCTCCCGGCAGTGCCTGCGCCGGTCGAAAACACGCCTGCAACGGTCGAGAACACCGTTGTCCAAGTCGAAAACACGGCCGTTGCAGCCGAAAACACGCGTGTCGGACTCGAGAACACGTCTGTCGGAGTCGAAAACACGCGTGTCGGACTCGAGAACACGCCTGTCGCAGGGCAAAACACGCGTGCATGATTCGAGAGCATGATGGTCGGCATCAGTAGCACTGATGTCGAAGTCTCGAACACGGTTGTAGGGATCGAAAACACGGCGGTCGCAGCCGCGAACACGCCTGCACCATTCGAGGACATGATTGTCGCCAATAACGGCACTCATGTCGAAGTCGCAAACACGGCGGTCAAAGTCGCCAGCACGCGGGTATCGATCCGAAAACATTCCTGTCAGAAGCCTGAGCAGGGTGCTGGACGCGTTGTGGCTTTGGCGTTGCGGGTGCCGGAGGTGGCGCGGTGCATCCGCTCGCGCACGAAGGCGCAACGAGCGCGGGCGGAAGCACCGTGCCACGGGAAGGCGTTTGCGACGCGCGCGCGCTACCGCTCCGCCCCCACCGCGCGCTCGAAGGCCGCGCGGGCGGTCAGGTAGCTCCAGCGCGCCTCGGCGAGCGAGGCTTCGGCGCGGGTGAGCGCCGTCTGCGTGTCGAGGAGGTCGGTGATGAGCGCCGCGCCCCGTTCGTAGCGCTCCTGCACGACGCGCAGGCTCTCGTCGCTGGCGCGCACGCTGGCCTCGTTGGCTTCGATCGCGGCCCAGGCGCGCTCGAGCTCGGCGACGGCGGCCCAGACTTCCTGGCGCACCTGCAGCCGGCGATTTTCCAACGCGGCCTCTTCGCGTGCGAGTTCCGCCTTGGTGCGGGCGACGCGCCGTTTGCGGGTGCCGCCGTCGAAAAGGGGCAGGTCGAGCGACACTCCCGCCTGCCACTCGCGCGTGTCGGGCGTCCAGTCGACGTCGCGCCAGCCGTAGGAGCCGTCGGCGCGCAGCTTGGGGGCGCGGGCCGCCCGGGCGGCGGTGACGGCCGCGCGCGCGGCCTCGGCGCGTTTTTCACCGGCGTGCAGCTCGGGTCGGCGGTCGAGGGCACGTTCGACCGCGGCGTCGAGCTCGGCCCCGCCGGGCGGCGCGTTGACGGCCGGACTGACCGCGATGGCGAGCGGCTCCGTCGCGGGGCGGCCGATCGCGGTATTGAGTTGTCCAATACTTACGCGCACGCGGCTGCGGGCGTCGATGAGCTGGAGCCGGGCCGTGGCGACCTCGGCCAGGGTGCGCAACACGTCCGCCTGCGGCACGGCGCCGGCTTCGCGGCGGACCTGGGCGAGGTGCTGGTGGGCCTCGGTGCGCGCGAGGTTTTTGGCGGCGACGGCCTGCAGTTCCTGGGCGGCGGCGAGCGCGTAAAAGGCGGCGGCGGCGTTGAGCCGGACGTCGGCCTGGGTGGCGGCGGCCTCGGCCTCGGCGCCCGCTTCGCGGGCGCGGGCGCCCTCGACGCCGGCGCGGCGTTCGCCGAAGTCGAAGAGCGTGACGCGCCCCACGAGCCCGCCGTTCCAGTCGTCGAGCGGGCCGACGATTTCGGGCGGTGCGCCGCCGGGCATCGTGAGGCCCGAAGGTAGAAACGCGCGGCGCTGCCACCGATGGTAGCCGGCGTTGAGGTCGATCTGCGGATAATACGGCGCGCGCGCCTCCCCGACGGCCTCGGTGGCGGCGGCGACGCTGGCCTGGGCGGCGGCCAGCGCCGGATGATTGCCGGCGGCGAGGGCGAGACACTCGTCGAGCGTGAGGGGGGTGGTTTGCGCCGCGGCGGTCGCGGCGCCGAGCGCGAGGAGGGCGGCGGCGGGAAAGAACGGTTTCATGACGCGGCGGGGTTGGGTATTGATCGGAGCACTACGAGATCGTCTTATGGAAGCGCGAGACGGCGAAGGTCATCACCCCGAGGCCGAGGGCGAGCAGCGCGGCCATCTGCGGCCACAGCACGTCGAAGCCGATGCCCTTGAGGAACACGCCCCGGATGATGATCAGGAAGTAGCGCAGCGGGTTGAGGAAGGTGAGCCATTGCACGACCTTCGGCATGTTCGCGATCGGGTAGATGAAGCCCGAGAGCAGCATCGCGGGGAAGAAGAAGAAGAACGTCGTCATCATCGCCTGCTGCTGCGTCTGGCTGACGGTCGAGATGAAGAGCCCGAAACCGAGCGTGCTGAGCAGGAACAGCGTGGTGCCGAGCAGCAGCAGCGCGAAGCTGCCGCGCATGGGAATGTCGAACCACAGCAGGCCTACCGTGGTGATCAGCGCCACGTCGACGAAGCCGATGACGATGAACGGCGCGCACTTGCCGAGGATGAACTCCACGGGGCGGATGGGCGTGACCATGATCTGCTCGATCGTGCCCACCTCCTTTTCCCGCACGATCGCCATGCCCGTGAGCATCAGGCTGACGAGCATCACGATGGTGGCGATGACGCCCGGCACGAAATAGTTCCGGCTTTCGAGGTCCTCGTTGAACCACGCCCGCGCGCGCAGATCGACCTGGCCGGCGGGCGTTGAGCGGCCGGCCTGGCGCTGTGTGTGTTCGAGGAGCACGTCGTTGCTGTAGGCGGCCGCGATGAGCGAGCTGTAGTTGAGCACGAGCCGCGCGGTGTTGGAGTCGGAACCATCGACGACGAGCTGGACGGGCGCGGTGCGCCCGCCGCGCAGGTCGGCCTCGAAACCGGCATTGATCTGAAGAATGGCCGCGGCGTCGGCGCGGTCGATCCAGGCGCTCGCCTCGTCCTCGTCTTTCGTCTGAAGGACCGCGTCGAAGTACTCGGAGCCGGTGAAACGCGCGACGAGTTCCCGGCTGGCGGGCGTGGCGTCGCGATCGAGCACGACGAGCCGCACGTGGCGCACGTCCATGGTGACGGCGTAGCCGAAGATCAGGGTCTGGATCACCGGCACGCCGAAGATCACGAGGCGCATGCGCGGATCGCGGAAGACGGAGCGGAACTCCTTGCGGAGCATGGTGAGGATGCGTTCCCACATGGCGGTGTTTCGAGTTATTCGCTGGGTTCGAGGTGTGGCGCGGCGGCGCCGGAAGGGCCCGATCGCCGAGCGGGCTGCGGACCGCCCGGAGGTCGGTCCCGGCCTGGAAATGGCGGGTTCGCTTTCATCGTTGTCACACGAGGCGCTTGCGGAATTTACGGATTGCGAGGGCGCACACGATCAGGGCGAACAGCAGCAGAAACACGGCGTCCTGCCAGAGGACATCGAGCCCGACGCCGCGGAGGTAGACGCCCTTCACGAGGGCGACGAAATAGCGCGCCGGCACGATGTAGGTGATGCCTTGCACGACTGCCGGCATGTTCGAGATGGCGAACATGAAGCCTGAGAGCAGAAAGGCGGGCAGGAACGTCGCGACCATCGCGAGCTGGCTCGCGAGCAGTTGCTGGCGCGCGAGCGTGCTGATGAGGATGCCCTGGGACAGCGTGCCGATGATGAACAGCGCCGACATGCCGAAGAGGAGCGGCACGCTCCCGCGCAGCGGGACGTCGAACAGGAACACGGCCATCAGCACGGCGAGCAGCACGTCGAGCATGCCGACGGCGAAGTAGGGCACGAGTTTTCCGAGGATCAGCTCGGCGGGCTTCACCGGCGTGGAGATGAGTTGCTCCATCGTGCCGCGCTCCCACTCGCGGGCGATCGTGAGCGACGTGAGCAGGGCGGCGATCAATCCCATGATGACTGCGATCAGCCCCGGGATGATGAAGTTCTTCGACTCGAGATCGGCGTTGAACCACACGCGCGGCCGCAGGTCGAGCGGCGGCTGCGGCGCCTGCCCGGTCAGGCGCTGCACCTGGGCGAGCGCGATCTGTTGGTTGAAGCCTTGCGTGATGCCCTCGGTGTAGCCGAGCACGATGGCGGCCGTGTTGGAATCGGAGGCGTCGACGATCGCCTGAACATCGGCGGCGCGACCGGCCGCGAGCTTGGGCGCAAAATCCGGCGGAATCGCGAGCGCGAGGTAGGCGAGGCGCGTGTCGATGGCGTTCTCCAGATCGTCGTAGGTGGCGACGGTGCCGACGAAATCGAAGTAGCGCGAGCCGGTGAACCGGGCGAGGTAGTCGCGGCTGGCTTTCGTACCGCTTTGGTCCCACGCGACGAGCGGCACGTGGTCGACGTCGAGCGTGAGGGCGTATCCAAAAAGTACAATCATCAGCATCGGAATGCCGATCGCGAGACCGAGGCTGCGCGGATCGCGCCAGATGTGGAGGGCCTCCTTGCGGGCGACGGCCCAGAGTCGGCGGAGGTTCATGAGATGAAGAGAGCGGTGTTGTGATGGCGGCGCGGTTTGCCTGGGAGCGCGGGCGGCCCGCCCGCCGTGCGATGAATGCGGGCCAGCGGCCCGCGCTCCCAGGACGGTTTCATCGACGCACCTCCGTTTGCAGCGTGCCGGCGCGATCGCGCGCCTCGATGAGGGAAACGAACACGTCCTCGAGCGTGGGCGTGATGCGCTCGATGCGTTGCACGGAGAACTGCGCGGCGTCGAGGGCCTGGCGGATGGCGCGCGTTGCGGCGTCGGCCCCGCTGGCGACGGCGTGCAGGCCCTTGCCGAAGAGCGCGACCTCCTTCACCTCGGGCAGGCGTTCGATCACGGTCATCGCCTCGGCGGGCCGGGCGCACTCGATCTCCAGCACCGCCTCGGGCATGTGTTCCGTTTTCAACGCGTGCGGCGTGCCGAGGGCGATTAGTTCGCCGCGATAGATGATCCCGAGGCGGTCGCAGTATTCGGACTCCTCCATGTAGTGCGTGGTCACGAAGACGGTGACGCCGCTCGAGGAGAGCGTGTAGATGAGATCCCAGAACTGCCGGCGGCTGTTGGGGTCGACGCCCGAGGTGGGCTCGTCGAGAAACAGGATCGGCGGCTCGTGGAGGATCGCGCAGCCGAGCGCGAGGCGCTGCTTCCAGCCGCCGGAGAGCGAGGCGGTTTGCGCGCGGCGGTGTTCCTGCAAGCCGGCCATCTCGAGGACCCATGCCTTGCGCTCGGCCTTCTTCGCCTTGGGCAGGCAGTAGATGCCGCTGTAGAAATCGATGTTCTCCTCGACGGTGAGCTCGTCGTAGAGGGAGAACTTCTGGCTCATGTAGCCGATGCGCGTCTTGATCTTCTCGGTCTCGCGCACGATGTCGAAGCCGGCGACGCGTCCGGTGCCGGCGGAGGGCGCGAGGAGCCCGCAGAGCATGCGGATCGTGGTCGATTTGCCCGCGCCGTTCGGCCCGAGGAAACCGAAGATCTCGCCGCGTCTCACCGAAAAGGATACGCCGGCCACGGCCTTGAACGCGCCGAAGTGCTTCTCGAGATTCTGCACCTCGACGACCGGTTCGGCGGATTGGAAAGGCTGCTCGCGCATGGGAAAAGAAGCGCGGTGCTTCAGCCCGCGCTGGGTTGTTCAGGTGCGGACTGGGGGCCCGCACCGCGGGGAACGCGGCTGGCGAGGACGGAGACGAATACGTCCTCGAGCGACGGCGGAATCGGGCGGATAGCGTGGAGCTCGAAGCCGGCAGCGGCGATGAGTTCGCGGGCGCGAGTTTCGGCGGCGGCCGGATCGCGCGCGGCGACGTGCACGCGATCGCCAAAAAGGCCGACGGTCGCGTCGGCGAGGTTTTCCCGGAGCAGGGCGGCGGTGCGGCGCGGGGCGGACGTGCGCACCTCGAGCAGCGCGCCGGGCATCAGGCGCTTCACCTCGTCGGGGGTGCCGACGCCGAGCAGCCGGCCGGCGTGCAACAGGGCGAGGCGGTTGCAGCGCTCGGCTTCGTCGAGGTAGGCGGTGGAAACGAAGATCGTCACCCTGTCGCGAACAAGCTGATACAGGATGCGCCAGAAATCGCGGCGGGAGACCGGATCGACGCCGTTGGTGGGCTCGTCGAGGAAGAGCACGCGCGGCGTGTGGATGAGCGCGCAGGCGAGGCCGAGCTTCTGTTTCATGCCGCCGGAGAGATTGCCGGCGAGGCGCTGCTTGAACGGGGTAAGGTTGCTGAAGCCAAGGAGCTGCTCGACCCTTTCCGCGCGTCCGCGCGTCGGCACTCCATAGATGTCGGCGTAGAAGGCGATGTTCTCGAGCACGGTGAGATCCGGATACAGTCCGAAGCGCTGGCTCATGTAGCCGATGTGCTCCTTCAGGCGCTCGGCTTCGCCCACCACATCGCAATCGGCGACGCGCGCGCCGCCGGCGGTGGGCGGGAGAATGCCCGTGAGCATGCGCATCGTCGTCGTCTTGCCGGCGCCGTCGGGCCCGACGAGGCCGAAGATTTCGCCCTCGTTGACCTCGAGGTCGAGCCCGTCGACGGCGACGAGTTCGCCGAAGGTGCGGCGCAGGCCGTGGAGTTGGATGGCGGGCATGGCGGAGTCTCTCTGGGTAAGGGCGCCGCTTGCCGGCGCGGGCGGCGGCGAGCGACGCTCCTACGGGGTCATCGGAATGATCACATCGGCGGGCATGCCGGGTTTGAACTCATCGTCCGGGTTGGCGACGTCGACCTTGAGGCGGAAAACCAGCTTCACGCGCTCTTTCTGTGTCTGCACGGTTTTCGGAGTGAACTCGGCTTCCGACGCGATGAAGCCGATTGTGCCCTCGTAGGTCTTGTCGGGAAAGGTGTCGGTGCGCACCTCGACCTTCTGGCCGTGGCGGACGCGGCCGAGGTCGGTTTGATTGAGGTAAACACGCACCCACACGTGGGCGGTGTCGGCGACGGTGATGACGGGCGTGCCAGGCGAGACGAATTCCCCCGGCTCGATGTCGTGGGAAAGCACGACACCGGCCAGAGGCGAGGAGAGCTCAGTGTTGGCAAGGCGCGTTTCGGCCAGCGCCAGGGAGGCGCGAGCCTGTTCCACGCGAGCGCGGGCCTGGTGGATGGTTTCCACCCGCGGGCCCTCGCGCACGAGCTTGAGGCGTTCGCCGGCTTCGTTCACGCGCGCATCGGCGACCTTGATCTGGGCCTGCGTGGTTTCGAAGTCGCGCTGGGAGATGGCGTCCTTCGCGAGCAGCTCCCGCTGGCGGGCGAATTCGAGCGTGGCGCGCTCGCGGTCCGCCTCGGTGCTGGCCAGCGAGGCTTCGGCCGCGGCGATCTCCTGCGGACGCGAGCCGGCCTCGAGTTCGGCGAGGGCGGCCTCGGCGCCGGCGAGTTCGGCGCGGCGCAGGGCGACCTCGGCCTTCTGTTCGGCGTCGTCGAGGCGCGCGATGAGCTGGCCGGCCGTAACGCGATCGCCCTCGAAGACGCGCCGCTCGACGACGCGCCCGGCGACCTTGAAGCCGAGTTGGGCGTCGGTCACTTCGATGTTGCCGGAGAGCGTCAGGTTGCCGTCGCGTTCACCCCGCCCGCGGGAGCACCCGGGCAGCATGAGCACGGCGGCAAGGAGGAAGAGCGCGGGGGCAAACCTGGTCGCGCGTTCAAGTGGTGGGGAGCTTCTCATAGTCTTTGCGGCCAGCGGGGGTGAGGAGCCCGCTGAAGAACAGGTTGGTAGCGTGCTGAAAGACGTCCTGCGGGCCGACGTGCAGGCGCTGCAGCACCTCGGGCTGGAGGAGGCCCTGGATGGCGTGCAGAAAAAATTCGATCGCGACGGGGGCGTTGACGTCTTCGCGCACGGCGCCGCTCTGCTGCCCGGCGGCGATGAAGCGCCCGAAGATGTAAGGGACATTCCGGCTGCGGATCTCATGGATGTGGCGGTGCAGATCCGGGGCGAAGCGCTGCAGGTCGCGGATGACGAACGGGCGCAGCTGGCCGAGCCGCTCGACCATCCCGTGCACGAACGCGCGGAGTTTTTCCGCGAACGAGCGCTGCGGATCGGCGAGCAACGCCTCCGCGTTCGCGCGCGCTTCGGCGGCGAACGCGTCGATCACGGCGCGCACGATCTCGTCCTTGCTCGTGAAGTGCACGTACAGGGTCTTCTTGCTCATGCCCAGCTCGGCCGCGAGATCCGCCATGGTGAACGAACTGTAGCCGTAGGCGAAGAAATGGGCGCGGGCCGCGAGCATGATGCGATCGCGGATTTCGTTGCCGGCCCCGGCAGTGTCGGAAATGGGCGAGCGGCGAGTCATAAACCAAGGAAACCACAAAAGTATTTACGGTTTCCATGGCAAGCCAATCCTTCGTCTTTTCAGCGCCGCCGCCGGACGCGCCCGGCGGAAGCTGTCGCGTCACTTGACCCGGCGGCGGCTCGTCATTGAACTGTGGCCTGCCCTATGAGCCGCTTTTCCCGCCCCCTCTGGATCCTCCTGTTCGGCAGCGCTGCCTTGTATGGCGATACGGGCAATCTCGCCAAAAAATCGCCGTTCATGCCGCCGGCGACGAGCGCCGCGGCGGCGCCGACCGAAAACGCTCCGCTGGAATTGCTGGGCGTGCTCGGCACCGGGTCCGACGCCTTGTTCAACATCTTTGATCCCACCCGCAAGCGCAGCGCGTGGGTGCGCGCCAATGCGGCGGACGGCTACGATTTCGTGGTTCGCGCCTACGATGCCGGCGGCCAGACGGTGCAGGTCGAGCACGGTGGCCGCACGCTTTCGTTGAAGCTCAAGGAAAGCAAAATTCAGCCGCTCGCGGCCAATGCCCTTCCCCAGCCAGCCCCCGCCATGGGCCAGCCGATGCCCGCGGTGCTGAATCCGACGCCCGCGGACGAAGCGCGCCGCCTCGAGAGCGTCGCGGCCGAAGTACGGCGGCGTCGCGCGTTGCGGGCGGCCGCGGCGCAGCAGCAGCAACAACAGCAGCAGCCGCAACCAGCGCAGCCGGCCAAAATGCCGCCGCGGCCGCGTTGAGCGTTCCGGGTGCCTGCGTGGACGAGCGCGCGGGCCCTGTCACACACGCCTCGCGATCCGGGGCGGCAAGGGTGGACCCCTTGGCCGCGCTGCCCGATGGGGCGATTCGCCGACCCGCACAAGAAAACGCGTGCACGGCGTCGGCGAGGATTTAGCGTGCCGCTTCCATGCCGTTGCCTGCGTCCTCGCCGCCGACCGCCGCTGCCGAGCCGCCCTCCAACGCGGTGTTGATCCGCCGCTTGTGCGGCCTGGCTTGGCGGTATCGCGCGCACTGCCTGCGGGTGCTGGCGCTGCAACTCGTGTTGCTCACGCTCGGCCTGACCGGCCTGAGCTTCACCGGCATCGGCATCGACTACATCCGTTATGTGCTTGGGCAGCGCGGCGTCGTCGAGCCGGTGCCGTTGCCGCAGGGCAAATTCGGGCTCGCGCTGCCGGCGGCGTGGGAACCGCAGCACGTCGTGCTGCTGATCGCCGGCTGCATTCTCGGTTTCGCCGTGCTGCGCGCGGTGCTGAACTACACCTACACCGTTTCGGTCAACCGGCTTGTGCAACAAAAGCTCGTCGTCGATCTGCGTGGCGAAATCTACGACAAGCTGCAGCGGCTGAGCTTCCGTTTCTTCGACGCCAACACGACCGGCTCGATCATCACGCGGGTGACCGGCGACGTGCAGTACGTGCGCATGTTCGTCGACCAGGTGCTCATCCAGAGCATCATCATGCTCGTGTCGCTCGCGGTGTATGTGGCCTATATGGCGAGCCTCAGCCCGGCGCTGACCGTGGCCTGCCTCGCGACCACGCCGGTATTGTGGGTGATGTCGGCGGTGTTTTCCCGGCACGTGCAGCCGCGCTACGCGCGCAACCGCGAGTTGGTCGAGAAAATGGTCCAGCATCTCGCCGAGAGCGTGCAGGGCATCCAGGTGACGAAAGCGTTCGGCCGCGAGGCGGAGGATCGCGCGGCCTTCGAGGGGAAAAACCAGGAGGTCTACGACCAGCAACGCTCGATCTTCTGGCGCGTGAGTCTGTTTTCACCGGCGGTCGGCTTGCTGACGCGCGTCAACATGATGGTGCTGCTCGGCTACGGCGGCTGGCTCGTCATCCACGGCCGCCTGCCGCTCGGTGCCGGCCTCGTCGTCTTCGCCGGCCTGCTCGAGCAATTCTCCGGACAGGTCAACCAGGTCGCCACGATTGTGAACAGCGTGCAGCAGTCGCTCATCGGCGCGCGCCGGGTGTTCGAAATCGTCGACGCGCCGATCGAGGTAAGGTCGGCGCCCGACGCGCTGCGGCGGCCCAGGCTCACGGGCGCGATCCGGCTGGAGGGTGTGTCGTTCGGCTATCACGCGTCCGCCTTTCCCGCGGTGCTCGGCGATCCGGCGAAGACCGAGCCGGTGCTGCGCGAAATCGAGCTCGACGTGCGGCCCGGCCAGTGCGTCGCCATCCTCGGCGCGACCGGCGCCGGCAAGAGCGTGCTCATGGGCCTCGTGCCGCGCTTCTACGACCCGACCGCGGGCCGCGTGCTGATCGACGGCATCGATGCGCGGACGCTCCACCTCGACGACCTGCGCCGGAACATCGGCATCGTTTTCCAGGAGAGTTTCCTGTTCTCCAACACGATCGCGGCCAACATCGCCTTCGGCCACCCCGACGCGACGATGGAGCAGATCGTCAAGGCCGCGAAGATCGCCGCCGCGCACGAGTTCATCGAGCGCCTGCCGCAGGGCTACCAGACCGTGCTCGGGGAGAGCGGCAACAGCCTTTCGGGCGGCCAGCGCCAGCGCCTCGCGATCGCGCGGGCGGTGCTGCTCGAGCCGGCGATCCTGCTCCTGGATGACCCGACGGCGGCGATCGACAGCGAGACCGAGCACGAGATTTTCGAGGCGCTCGACCGCGCGATTGCCGGCCGCACGACCCTGATCGTGGCGCACCGGCTGAGCACCCTGCGCCGCGCCGATATCATCATTGTGATGGACAACGGCCGGATCGTGCAGCGCGGCACGCACGAGGAGCTGATTCGCGTGCCCGGCCCGTACCTGCGCGTGGCCAACCTGCAGCTCGTCGACAGCCGGGAGCTTTCCGAGCAGAAGCTCCGCTCGGAGGGTGTCGCGTGAAAGCGGATACGCCGCTCGGCAAGCCCCGCGAGCTCACGCTCCTCCAGCGTGCGGCCGACGAGGAGGACGAGGAGCAGTTCAAGCCGCTCGAGTGGGGACTGATCCGGCGCATGTTCGGCTACGCGCGGCCCGCACGGCGCAAGCTGAACACGCTGACCGTGCTCACGCTCATCCGGGCCGCCCAGCTTCCTGCGCTCGTCTGGATCACCGCCTTGATCATCAAGGGCCCGATCACGAGCGGCGACCTCAACGGTTTGATGTGGGGAATTATCGGATACGGCGTCCTCGCCCTGTCGACCGACGGTCTGTTTCACTTCCGCCAGCGCTACGCGCTCGAGATCGGCGAGACTGTCGTCAACGGCCTGCGCAACGAGATCTTCGCGAAAGTGCAGCGCCAGCCGATGAGCTTCTTCAACCGCGTGAAGCTCGGCCGGATCATCAGCCGGGTGACGAGCGACATCGAGGCGCTGCGCGTGGGCATCCAGGACGTGCTCTTCGTGTGCACGATCCAGGCGGGGCAGATGCTGTTTGCCGCGGCTGTGATGGCGTGGAGCGACTGGGTGATGTTCCTCGTCGTGCTCGCGCTGGCGCCCGTGCTCTGGCTGGTGAACAATCATTTCCGCATGAAGCTCAGCCGGCTCACGCGCGCCTCGCACGAGAGCTTCAGCCGGGTGACGGCGACGCTGGCCGAGTCGGTCAGCGGCATCCGCGTGACGCAGGGCTTCGTGCGGCAGGAGACCAACGCCGGGCTGTTCCGCACGCTGCTCGCCGACCATTCGCGCTACAACATCGCGCTCGCGCGCACCTCGGCGATCCTCACGCCGGTGCTCGAGCTCAACAGTCAGTTTTTCATCGCGATCCTGCTGCTGTTCGGCGGCTGGCGCGTGTTTCACGGCGTGATGGAGGTGGGCGACCTGATCACGTTTTTCCTCCTCGCCAACCAGTTCTTCGCGCCGCTCCAGATCATCGGCAACCAATACAACCAGGCGCTCCTCGCGATGGCCGGGGCGGAGCGGGTGTTCCGTCTGATCGACACGCAGCCCGACTGGCAGGACGCGCCCGACGCGCGGCCGCTGCCCGATCCGCGGCACGGCGGCGCCGGAGTTCGCGTCGAATTCCGCGGCGTCACCTTCGGCTACGATCCGGCGCGGCCGGTGCTGCACGATGTGAGCTTCGCGGCGGAGCCGGGGCGGATGGTCGCGCTGGTGGGGCACACGGGCAGCGGCAAGAGCTCGATCATCAATCTTGCCGCCAAATTCTATCTCCCCACGGGCGGCGAGGTGCTGGTCGACGGGCGCGAGATTCGCGGCATCACCAGCGAGTCGCTGCACCGGCAGATGGGGATGGTGACGCAACAGAACTTTCTCTTCAGCGGCACGGTGCTCGACAACATCCGCCTCGGCCGGCCGGGCGCGACCGAGGCCCACGTGCGCCTCGCGGCCGAGCGGCTCGACTGTATCGACATTTTCGATGCACTCCCCCGCGGACTGCACACCGAGGTCGGCGAGCGGGGCGCGGGACTCTCGGTGGGGCAGCGGCAGCTCATCTGCTTCGCGCGTGCGCTGCTGGCGGACCCGCGCCTGCTGATCCTCGACGAGGCGACGAGTTCGATCGACGCGCTCACCGAGGCGCGCCTCCAGCATGCGCTGCAGACGTTGCTCGCGGGCCGCACGAGCTTCGTGGTCGCGCACCGGCTCAGCACGATCCGTCATGCCGATCTCGTGCTCGTGCTCGATCGCGGGCGCGTGATCGAGCGCGGCACGCATGCGGAGCTGTTGTCATTGCGCGGGCACTACGCGGCGCTGTATCGGCAGTTTGTGCAGGTCGATGATCGGGCGCAGGATGCGCGCGCGCGCGCGGCGCAAGCTTGAAATCTTCCTCTGAAAACCGGCGTTTTTCCCTCTGAAAATCGTATTGCCTTCGAGGGAACCCCCTCTAGACCCGACTCCCGTTATGGCAAAACGCAAACCCAACGCTGCATTCATGAAGCCGGTTCAGCCTGACGACGTCCTCTCGGCCGTCGTTGGCGCGAAACCCCTCCCCCGCACGGAGCTCACCAAGAAGCTCTGGGATTATATCAAGAAGAACAAGCTCCAGGACCCGAAGGAGAAGACCAAGATCATTGCCGACGACAAACTGAAGGCCGTGTTCAACGGCAAGAAGAGCGTCAGCATGTTCGAGATGACCAAGCTCGTTTCCGGTCACCTCAAGGCCTGAGGCTTTCGTCCGTTTCTTGAAGCCGCCGCCGGTTCGCCGGCGGCGGCTTTTTTGCTTTGGTCCTCGGGCGTGCCCGGCCGCTGGCTGTCGCGCCACCACCACTACAAGCCGTTTCCGGCAACATCGTGCGGTCCTGTCGCCGGAGAATAGCTTCGATGGAAGATGCTTTAGGTCAATATATTGGGCGGTTATTTTTCGGTTCAGCGGGAGCAATGCAGCCGGGCGGAACTCGTGCAGCGGAGCAAGGGGAGAAGCGCAGACGCGGCGACAAACCGCCCGCGAACTTTGCCGTTGCTGGGTTGCGATAACTCGCCTCGCCGCTTCGCCGCCGTCTCCGAGCGCCGAGGCGCAGCGGTCGCGCGGGGCCTGGCCTCCACCCGTGGTGGCAGGCGGCTGTCGTCGCGATTGGGCTTCGAACGGACCACGGCGGCTTCGGCATTGCCTCCGGGGGGAACGCCGGGTTTGCTCGAAACGCTTGGTGGGGTTTCCATGCTCGCTCCCCTGAAGATGTTCCGGCTGCTCATTGCGATCTTCATGATCGTCGGGGTCGGACTGGGCGCCGGGGCATGGAAACATCGGCGAGTGGAGGAAGAGATGCTTGGCGCCTTGCGCGACACCGTACGGCGCGGCGCGCTGGCGTTCCTCCCGGAGGAACTGCGCGCGCTCCAGGGCGTGCGCGAGGATTTGCAGACGCCAGCGTATCGAGCGGTCAAGGACCGCCTCCTGCGCCTTCGTCCGGCGCACGGTCGCGCGGCACACCTTTACGTGGTGCGCCTGCTTCCCGGAGACGGAGCCGTCTATCTCGCCGATGCCGAGCCCGCGGATTCGCCCGAGGTCGTTTCGCCGGGCGACCCCTTTGCCGAGGCAGCGGCCGCATCGCGGTTCCGGGTCCTGGGCAAGGGCGGAGAGCGCGCGACGGACGGACCGCTGGTGGAACTCTCGGACGACTGGGCAAAGGGCTACGCACTCATCGCGGACCATGGCTCGGGGCCGGAGTCCGGCCCGCGGGACATCCTCGGGCTCACCATGCCGGCGGCGCAGGTCCGGCGGAGCGCATTTGCGGCGGGAGCGGGTGCGTCCGCCGCCGTGTGGCTTGCGGGGGCCTTCCTGCTTGGGCTGGTGCTGGCCCGCCGCCGGCACAGCGTGCTCGACCGCCAGGTGCGCAAGCTCGCCGCGGCCCTCGAGCAAAGCCATGCCGCGGCCATGATCGTCGGCCGCAACAACCGCATCGAATACGCCAATGCCGGCATGTGTTTGCTTACCGGATACAGCCGCCAGGATCTGGTCGGCCGCGACTGGCGCATGCTCAAGGCGCCCGACATGCCCGAGCCGCCGTTCGGCGAGATGCTGCAGAGCGTGCACGGCGGGCATTCGTGGACGGGGCGCTGGACGAGCGCGCGCCAGGACGGCACGACCTATCCGGTCCGCAGCATCCTCTCCCCCCTGAAGGGCGACCGCGGGGAGCCGGCGGGCTTCATTGCCGTGTTCGACGACATGACGGCGCTTGCGTGGCGCGAGGCCGAGCTCTGTGCGGCGAAGGAGCACGCGCAGGCGGGCGAGCACGCCAAGGACCAGTTCCTCGCGACGATGAGCCACGAGGTGCGGACGCCGCTCAACGGCATCGTGGGATTCACGAGCCTGCTGTTGGACACGCCGCTGACGCCCGAACAGCGTGAATACGTCCAAACCATTCGCGTGAGCAGCGAGGCGCTCATTCACCTGACAACGGAGATCCTCGACTTTTCAGACATCACCGCCGGCAGGCTTCAGCTCGAGTTCCAGCCCTGCGACCCGCGGCGCGTCGTCGACGATGCGCTGGAGATTTTCGCCGGCACCGCGGCGGAGAAACACCTGGAGTTGTTGCACCGCGTCGCAGCGGAGGTGCCGGCACGGATCCGCACCGACCCGGTGCGCCTGCGCCAGATCCTGATCGCGCTGATCGGCAACGCGGTGAAGTTCACCCCCGCGGGTGAGGTCGAGGTGGCGGTGCGCCGCGTGGACGGCTGGCTGGAGTGGGTGTTGCGTGACACCGGTCCGGGGATCGCCGCGGAGGATATGGACCGGGTGTTCGAGCCCTTCAGCCAGGTCGATTCCTCGGCGACGCGTCGCTTCGGCGGGCTCGGGCTGGGTCTCGCCATCAGTCGCAGCCTCGTGCAGGCGCTGGGAGGCGAGATTGCGATCAAGCGCGGCGGCGGGCAGGGGACGACGTTCGCGATCCGCCTCCCGCTCGAGGAACTGCAACCGCCGCCGGCGCGCGGAGAGCGGCTCGCCGGCCGCCGGCTCGCGCTGGTCGTGGAGCATCCGGGTTTGCGGACGGAGTTGTCCTGGCTCGCGGGAGAATGGGGCGCGACCGCGGTGGATTGCGGGCTGGCGGATCTGGCGCAGGCGTCGTGGGACCTGGCGCTGGTGGATGCCGACGCGAAGATCCTGGCTGCGCTCAACCCGTGGCCGGACTCCCTCGCGGGCTGGCGGGCCGCGCACGTGTTCTGCCTGGTGCCGGTGGCCCTGCCGGCTGAGACGCGGCGGATGCTCCGCTCACGTTTTCGCGCGTTGCTCAACAAGCCGGTGCGGCATGCCGGGCTGCAGGAGCTTCTGGTCGAGGCCCTGACTGCCGCACCGACGGTGCCGTTGCCCGCCGAACGGACTTCGCTCGCCCTGCGCGTGCTGATCGCCGAGGACAACCGCGTGAACCAGACGCTCCTGCAGCACATTTTGGATACGCTGGATTGCGAGTGGGTGACGGTGCCCAATGGCCGGCGCGCAGTCGAAGAGCTGGCGATCCACGCCTACGACGTGGTGCTGATGGATCTGCACATGCCGGAGCTCGACGGCATCTCGGCGACGCGCCAGATCCGGGCCGGCGAGGCCGGGGCGGCGGCGCGCGAGGTGTGGATCGCGATCCTCTCGGCCGACGCCCGCAGCGAGCAGCGCGAGCGCGCGTTCACGGCCGGAGTGAACGACTATTTGCAGAAGCCGGTGACGCTGGCCGACGTCGAGACCGCGCTCCTGCGCCATCGCGACGAGCGCCGCCAGGCGATGAGGTGAGCGGCCGGAGCGAGGCGTTTCCAGGTCCGCCTCCCTCTGAGATCGCGCGCAGGCGCGCTCCGGCAACCTGAGGCTTCCCGCTCACCCCTCCAGCGCCTCTTCGAGGCGCTTGCAGGCGGTCTTCAGGATCTGCAGGCGGGCGTAGCGTTTGTTGTTCGCCGGGATGAGGTGCCACGGCGCGAAGGGATTGTCGCACAACGCGAGCATGTCGCCGATCGCGACCTCGTAGGCGGTCCACTGGCGGCGGTTGCGCCAGTCCTCGGCGTTGATCTTGTGCTGCTTGTAGACGGTGCGCTCGCGCTCGCGAAACCGCTTCAACTGCTCGTCCTTCGTGATGTGCATCCAGAATTTCACGACAATGATGCCGTGCTCGACGAGCTGCTGTTCGAAGTCGTTGATCTCCTCGTAGGCCCGCCGCCACTCCTCTTCCGTGCAGAAGCCTTCGATTCGCTCCACCAGCACGCGGCCATACCAGGAACGGTCGTAGATCGTCACCAGGCCGGCGCGCGGCACATGCCGCCAGAAACGCCAGAGGTAATGGTGGGCCTTTTCCTCGTCGGTGGGCTTCGCGACGGGGATCACGCGGTAGTCGCGGGCGTCGATCGCGCTGGCGAGACGGCGGATGGCGCCGCCTTTGCCGGCGGCGTCCCAGCCTTCGAAAACAAAGACGATGGAGCGCTGGCGCTGCTCGGCGGTGCGCACCAAGCGCGCGAGCCTGCCGAGCCACTTTTCGCGTTTCTCCTCGTATTCCTTCTCCGACATCTTCTGGTCGAGCGGCAGCTCGAGCAGGCGGCGCAGTCCGGCGGGACGCAGCGACGTCGGGGGCTTTGCCGAGCGGCCGGCCATGGCTCCCCGTGCGATTTTCGATTCGCGCTTCCGGAGCTTGAGCTGCTGGCGGTGGTGCGCGGCGAAACGGCGGATCAGCAGCTCGGCAATCGCGAGATTGCGCGCGCGCGCGTCCTCCGCGTCGACGAGATCCCACGCCGCGCCGGGGCGATCGGTCTCCGTCAAAATGTATTCGGCGGTGCGCGCGAGCCGGTCGTAGAACCGGTGGGCCTGCCAGTCCTCGGGGGTTACGCGCCAGGCGGTATCCGGGTTGCGCTCGAGTTCGCGCAGGCGCCGGCGCTGCGCGTCCCTGGACAGGTGTAACCAGATTTTCACGACGAGCGTGCCGTTGTCGTGAAGGAGCTTTTCGAAATGGCGGATGCGGCGCAGCTCGTGGTCGAGCTGGGCGAGGGCCTTCTTGCCGTTGGTTTCCTCGCGCAGGGTCTCGGTGTACCACGAGCCGGCGTAGATGCCGATCCGGCCGGTGCTCGGCAGCGAGCGCCAGTACCGCCACATGAGCGGGCGCTCCCGCTCCTCGTCGGTGGGCTTGTGGAACGCAAAGGTCTCCACGCCGCGCGGATCGAGCCAGCCGCCGAGCATGTTGATCACATCGCCGCGGCCGGCTCCGGCGACGCCGGCCAGGATGAGCACGACCTTGAAGGGCGACTCCTTCAACTGCACCTGCAGCTGCACCAGTTTTTCGCGCAAACCGGGAACCCGTGCTTCGTAGGCTTTCTTGGACAATTGCTCTCGCTGGGCGGATGCCTTGGCCATGTGCACGGCCAGCTTGCGCCGGGGCGAGCCGGCCTGTCGAGCCCGCGCACCGGCTGCGTGATATTTGTCACCTGGCGCGCGCCAGCGGGCGACCGTTTCCTCGAGGCGCCGGCGGCCGGCCCGGCGGACCGCATGCGCGGGACCATGCATTTTTTGCGATGGCGCAAAGGCCTGGCCCGCGTATGTTGCTACGTCGGCTAGGCAATGACACCCAGAGGGCCGGCCAGGCGGGCCGCCTTCTCTCATCTCCAACCTGCACAACCCAAGGGCTGCGATGACTCCTGAAATGGAAACGGTGGCGAATCCGGCGACGGTGATTGCGAACTTCCTTTGCTACGCGGCGCTGGCCGGCTTGCTCGGCGCGCTGGCGATGACGGTGGTAATGCGATTGATGTCCCGGCGCGATCCGCGCCGCGGCGACATGGTTGTGGCGGTCGGCAGCCTGCTCACGAAGACGCGCGACAATGCGCGCCTTGTCGGCGTGATCCTGCACGGCATCTCGGCGATCGCGTTTGGCATGCTGTACACGGTGATCATGATCGCGCTGAACATGACGGAATGGCCCGGCGCGTTTTTCATGGGCGTGGGCTTCGGCACCTTTCACGGGATCGTCGTGAGCCTCTCGCTGGTGTGGGTCGTGGCCGACCAGCATCCGCTGGAGGAATACCGCAACGCCGGCCCGGCGGTCTTTCTCGAGCACTTCGCCGGCCACGTGGTATACGGCGCCGTCGTGGGGCTGGTGATTGCGTTTGCACCGGTGTGAGGGGCTGGGCGCCGCGTCTCTGGCGGCGCGCAGAAAACGATCACGATTTCGGCGGTGCCTTCTGAGGCGGACGGGGAACGGAGCTGGTCGTGTATCTGTTGCTCTCGGCGTCGACCGTGAAGAAGCGGCCGTTGCCGAGTTCCGTGAGCCAGCGGCCACCGCTGCGCGTGTAATAGGCGCTGCCCTCCGGTCCGAGTTGCGTTTCGATGGTGCCGCGGGCGCGCTGGGCGAGGGCTTTCAGGGCCGCGGTTTTTTGCTCGTAACTGAGCGCACGGTCATTGGCGATGCGTTTGCTCTCTTCGCCGATTTGCGCGCGAAGGGCGTTGATCGAGCGCGCCGTGCCCTGCGGCAGCTCCAGCCGGCGTTCGAGGTGGGCGAGTTGCCGGTATTCGTGGTCGGTGCCGAGCCGGTAATCGGCGTAGCGTTCCGCGCCGAGCGCCTCCTTGATTTGTTCGCGCAGCGTCTTTTCCGCTTCGTTGCGTTTGGTCCAGTCGTCCGCACCGCCTCCGCCCCATTGCAGATGACGCCATTGCTCGTCGAACTGGCGCTGCAGCTGCACGAGCTGCCTGAACTCCGATTCCGTGGGCTCGAAGGCGCCCAGGTTCCAGCGCAGCGTTTGAGCGGTCTGCGAGCGTCGGGCATCCCAAGCGTCGAGCTCCTCCGGTGTGAGCACGTCGGCCAGATCCTTGCGGTGCTCGGCTTCGAGGTAGCGCAGTTTCTCGACGTCGCGCGGCAGCATCACGCCGTTGGCCTCGCCGTGCACCTGCTGGGTCAATTCCTGGAAGTCCTGATCGATGCGCTCAACGAGCGCCTGCTTTTCGTCGGAGAACGGGAGCTTGTTTTGACCGAAGTGGTGGGACTTCCAGTCGAGGTTGAGCGCGCGGGCGGTTTCGTTCTGCTCGCGCCAGACGGCCATCATTGCCTGCTGTCGCTGCCGCTGCGTCGCAGACGGACTGGATCTCAGCCAGTAGGGCGTCTCCTCCTCGCTAAGCCAGAGATCCTTGATCTTGTCCCGCGTGCGCCGTCCCAACGCGGCCTCGGCGAGGAACGTCACCGAATCCTCCGAGAGGCCCGCGGCGCGGAGCTCCGCCGCCGCGGCGACGAGATCGCCCGAATGGAGCCGTCCGATCAAACCGGATACATCGCGCACCGTTTCGCCGTCGACCAGGGCGGCGATAGACCCCGCCGCGGGGCGCGCGCCGGAGATCGCGGCGTTTTGCGCCGCCGGGGGCGACGAAGATGAGGACGCGACGGCGTATCCGGTCATTGGATCGGAGCGGCCGATCCACCAGGAATAACCCAGCGCGAGATTCACGCCCACCGACGCGGTGAGCAGGAAGGAGGATAGCTTCATGGGAGGGGATGGGGACGGACGTGAGAGTGGGGCGCCGCCGAGGTGGCCGGGGCGTGTGCCGGCTGGTCCTATTTCGGCGGGCTCGCGGGCCTCGGCTTCGGCGTTTCGAGGTTGCGCAGCCAGTAGCCCCCGAACTCGAGGTAGGCTTCATAGCCGCGCGCGCCGAGGGCGGTCGAGATCGTGCCCTTCGCGTCGGCCGCGAGCGCACCGAGGCGGGCATTGCGCTCCTCGGGCGTCAGCTTGGCATCACGGCGGATCTCGTTGACGCGTTGCTCCGTCGATTTCTGCAGCTCGTGAACGCGCACCGCCGTTTCCTTCGGCAGGTCGAGACGTTGGGTGAGACGGCGGAGCTGGTTGTAGTTGCCGTCGCGCGCCCGCTGATACTCGGCGTAACGTTCCTCGCCGAGGATGGAACGGTAGCGCTCGTGCAATTCCTCCTCCGCCTTCCGACGGGCCTCGGCCTGGTCGGGTCTGCGGGAGCCGGCGGGATCGCTGAACTGCTCGTCGAACGGCGTGCGCAATGCATGGAGCGCGCGGAACTCCGGTTCGGTCAGGTCGACGTCACGGAACTCGTTGCGGAGGCGATTGGCGGTCGGCGAGGTTCGCAGTTGCAGTTCAAGGAGCTCGTCAGGGTTGAGGATCGCCTGCAGGTCGGCGAGTTTCTCCTTCTCGAGAAAAGCGAGTTTTTCGCGGTCCTCGGCAAGGAGCATGCCTCGCGCCGCCCGGTGAATCTCGCTGGTGAGCTCGCGGTAGTCCTCCTGGAGGCGGTTGACCTCTTCGATCTTTTCTCTGGAAAGGCTGCCGTATTGTCGCTCCCGCCACGCGAGGACCTGGCTCGAGTCCTCGAAGGGTTCGGAACCGAAGAGGCGTTTCAGCGTTTCGCGTTGCTCGCGCCAGAGTTCGCGCAGCGCGGCTTGCGTCTTGGGATCGTGGCTGGTCCACGAACTTTGTTCGCGCCAGTATGGCCTGGGCTCGGTCGCACCTTCCAACGCCTTGCGCCGTTCCGTATTGCGTTCGCTCAGCGCCAGGTTGGCCAGGGCGCGTACGGTCCGTTCGGGGAAGCCCGCGGCGCGAAGGTTGCCGACGTACGTTTCGAGGTCGTCGGCGTTCAGCGCGACCCAGATCTGCCGCCGTGGCACGGGCGGACCGGAGTCGGCCGTCGCCGCCGCGGCGCCGCCCTGGTCGCGGGCGGAGTTTGTTTCGGCGGACAACGCGGAGTTGTCCGAAGTGGGCCTGGGGGGGCGGACGACCAGGGCGCCGACGAGTACGGCGTTGGCCGCGAGCGAGCCCACGAGGAGCAACGCGAGGAGTTTCATAGGGGAAAGTCGAAGCGATCGTTGTCTCCCAAAGAATTACCGCAGGGGCGATACAGTTCTTCAAAAATTTCGACAATCGCGTTGGAGGCGCCGGGTTCTCCGCTAACCTGGCAGTTCGCTTCGTCTCTTTCCGTCCATGTCGCTCGCGCCTCATCACCCGCAACGTTCCCGCGCTCTCCTGATGCTGTTGCTCGCCACGCTGCTGTGGGGGCTCAGCTTTCCGGTGGGCAAGGCGCTCGTGTTCCTGAACGAGCGGCTCGCGCCGGGGGCGGGCGGTTGGTTTGTCACGGCGATGACCGTCGCGCCGCGCTTCGTGCTGGCGACGGTGGTGCTCGCCGCCTGGCTGGCGCTGCGCGGCGGCGGGCTGCGCGATTTCACGCGGCTCGAGCTGAAACAGGGCGTCGTGATCGGACTCTTCGCGGCGCTCGGGATGCTGTTTCAATTCGACGGGCTGCAATTCACCGCGGCCTCGACCTCGGCGTTTCTCACGCAGCTCTACGCGATCCTCATCCCGCTGTATGTCGCCGTGCGCGCGCGGCGCAACCCCGGCGGCCGCGTCTGGCTGAGCTGCGTGCTGGTGCTCGCGGGCGTCGCGATCCTCGGGCAGTTCAACTGGACCGAGCTGCGCTTCGGCCGCGGCGAGGCGGAGACGCTACTGGCGTCGGTGTTTTTCATGGGCCAGATCCTCTGGCTGGAGCGGCCGGAATTCGCCGGCAACCGCCCGGAGCGTCTCACGCTGGTCATGTTCGCCACCGAGTCGGCGGCCTTCCTCGGCCTGGCGGGCGCGACCGCGCCCTCGGCCGGCGCACTGCTGGTTCCCTGGCTGTCCGGGCCGTGGCTGGGCCTCACCTTGGCGCTGACGGTCTTCTGCACGCTTGGGGCGTTCCTGCTCATGAACACCTGGCAGCCCCGGATCACGGCGACGGAGGCGGGCCTCATCTACTGCGTCGAGCCGATCTTCGGCTCGCTGATGGCGTTGTTCTTGCCCGCCTGGTTCTCGGTGCTCGCGGCGATCACCTACGCCAACGAGACCGCGACATGGACGCTGCTCCTGGGCGGCGGACTGATCACGGCGGCCAATGTGCTCATCCAGCTCAAGCCGCTCGCGAAACCGGCCGCATCGCCGGCCGTGGCGCGAGTCGAGGCGGCGGAGCCGGCGGTGATGCAGGTGTTGGAGCGAAGGTAGGGATGCCGCTTGCCGGCAGGCTGCCGCGCGCAGCGCGGCTCTTCGATCCTGGCCCGGCCACAAGGGCCGGCCCTATGGCCCAAACCGCCCGGTGCGCAAAAACGCCAGCATGTGGTCGAGCGTGGCGCGGCGCCACATGATCCACGTGTGCGAGGCATGCACGACGCGGTGGTCGCGTTCGCCGGCGACGTGTGTCCGTTTTACGGATACCTTGCCGTCGTCCTGTCCATCGATCCACGACGAGGTGAGCGGATTCCAGGAAAAATCACCCGCGATCACGCCCACCTCCGCGCCGGCCGGGAGCGGCCCGAGGGTGTTGGGCACGCTGGCGGCGTCGGTGCCTAACTGGACGCCTGCGGGGCCGTTGAGCCAGCGGTAAAGACGCCAGCCGCGCAGGCGGTCGACGATTTCGCAGCCCTGGTTCGGCGGAGCGAGCATCACGACGCGGCCGAGAGCGGGCGGCATGCCGTGGGTGTGGAGATACTGCCGCACGAGGATGCCGCCGAGCGAGTGGGTGACGATGTGCACGCGCGCCGCCGGCGACCGCGAGGCGGACGCGGCGAAAAACGGGGCGAGCGTCTGGTCGGCGAGGGCGGCGATGTCGTGACGCTGGGAGTCGTAGCCGACGTTGTGCACCTCGTAGCCGGCGGCGCGCAGCGTTCGCTCGAGTCGTTTCATCGCCAGCCGGCCGCGGCCGAGCCCGTGGAGCAGAACCACTGCCTCACCCAGCGGCTGCGCGGCGGCCGCCAGCGCCGCCGACGCGGTGAGGAACGCAACAAAAGCGAACGCGCGCTTCTTCATGCGCCGTGTCTAGGGTGCGACCGCGACCGGAACCCGCCCGTCGTGGCGGATCGAGCGTAGTGCCCGCAGGGTTACCGCCGCCAGCACGATGGCGCCGCCGGCGAGCGCAAGGGGCGTCGGGCGCTCGCCCATCACGAGGAGCACCCACACTGGATTCAGGATCGGCTCGATCACCGGAATCAACACCGCCTCGAGCGCGGTGACGTGTTTGATCGCACGCGCATACAGCCAGTAGGACACGCCGAGTTGTACGATGCCGAGCGCGAGCAGTGCGCCCCAGCCGGCGGGCGTCAGGGCGGGCGCGCCGACGATCCAGGGCAGGCCGATCGCGAACGCGAGAAAGTTGCCGAGGATGATCGACTCGACCGGTGAGCCGTCTTTCTGCCGGCGCAGCGCGATCGTCATCATCGCGAAAAAGACGCCGCTGAGTACCGCGATGCTGTTGCCGAGCAGGTGGGCGAGTTCGAGGCCCTCGGCGAAAAACAGGCTCATGCCGCCGAGCACGACCACGATGGTGATCCAGTCGCCGCGGGTGGCTCGCTCGCCGAGAAACCACGCCCCAAACAGGGCGATCCAAACCGGCGCGGTGTATTGGAGGAGGATGGCGTTGGCGGCGGTGGTGAGCTTTGTGGCCGTGCAAAAGCTCACGGTGCAGGCGGCGTAGCCGGCGGCGCCCAGCAGTTGCGGACGCGACCAGTGGAAACGCAGGCCGCGGTTGGTCGCGAGCAGGAACAGCCCGGCGATCAGGCCGCGTCCGCCGGCGACGGCGAGCGGCGGCCAGGTGACGGCCTTGATCAGCAGGCCGCCGAGGCTCCAGCAAAACGCGGCGAGCACCAGCAAACCGACAGCGCGAGTATGAGCGGGGGAAGGCGAGGTCACGACGGGAACAAGCCCGGCACTATGCGCCGTGCGGGTCGGCGCGGGCGAATCATTTTCGTGAGCCGGGGAGCCGTCGCTGTGCGAGAGAGCGGAGCGCCAGGGCCGCGGGAGTCGGCCGGCCGCCTCGCCTGAGGCACCTTTTTGTAACCGGGTATCCACTACGTTCCGCCGGCAGGTGCGAGTTTAACATTGCCTCGCCGGTGGTGAGGCGCAGCCTCCCGCTCCAGCATCCGCCTCCCGCTTCAACGCCCTCCGGCTTCCGCATGAACACCCGTCGAGATTTCCTCCGTGCCATCGCTTTATCTGCAGCTGCCGTGGCGGTCGGACCCATGGCCGCGAGGCCGGCTGCCGGCGGCGCTCCGGATTCACCGGCGAAGATCGGCCTGGATCGCGCAGGGTTTGGGCGGCTGCGCGGCTCGGCTTTTCAGGTGCGTGCCACCAGCGGCGCGCTCAAGACCGTGGTGCTCGACGACGTCACGGAATATCAACGGGCGGCGGGCATCGAGAATTTCTCCATCCGGTTCACGCACGACGCCGAGGCGCCCCTCACTCAGGGCACCTATCGGTTCAGCCATCCGCAGATGGGGGACTTCGATTTGTTCATCGTGCCGCAGCCGGCTTCAGCGGCGCGCTGCGGCTACGTGGCCGTTTTCAACCGGCTGGTGTGAGGGAGAGGAGGCGCGCCCGCGGTCGCGCGCCCCGCGGAGGCAGGGCTGGCCTGTGCCTGCCGCCCTGGACACGCAGTCACTGCCCCGTGCCGTGGTCGGGGCGCCACTCCATCAACTGATAGACTTCGCTCTGGCTCACGTGGCGGAACCCGAGTCGTTCGTAGAGCCGCTGGGCCGGGTTGAAGACCTCGACGTGAATCGTCACTGCGCGCCCGGTTTGCCGGCCCTCCGCGATGATCTGGCTCAAAACGGTGGTGCCCACTCCGCAGCGGCGAAAGGCCGGCAGTAGTGCGATATCCATGACACGAATCTCGGTGGGGCGACGGTGGAGATAGAGCCGGCCGGCATCCGTTTGATCGATGCGGAGAACGAAGAACTCGGCGCCCGGGTAGTTGTTCCGGTAGGCGTGGTCCTGGGCGCGGAACTGTTGTTCGAGGAAGCGGCGCTTCTGGTCGTCCGACCACGGCACGCCCTCGAGTTCCGTTTCCCGCGTGCTCGCGTACACGGCTTGGAGAAAAGCGGTGTCGGCCGCATCGACCGGACGCGCCGTCACCACGTGCGGACCGGCGGTCAGTGAATCGGAGACGCGCACGGGACGGAACGGTTCGGCGGAGGCGCACGACGGCGCCGGTTCAGGGGCGGGGCGGGAAAACGCCTTGCAGGGCGATGCAGAAGTAAAACGTGAGGTACGGCTGCAGGTTGTTGTGCGGCGCGTTGCCGCCGGCCGGCGACAACGCGGAATCGGCCATGGCGCCCAAGCTTGCCGCCGCGCCGTACAAGGCGCCGCCGGTCGTCGAGCGGGCGAGGGCCTTGCCCGCCGGGGAGCGCTCCTCGCCGTTTTCGGCGGCGGCGGTGAGCAGCGCGTGGCTGTGGGCGGGGATTTCGGATGCGAGGAGCGTCACCGTCTCGGAGCCGCCGGTTTCACCCAGGTCGTGAAGCGAAAGCCCGGGGCCCTGGTCGGGGTGCATGGGCGCGCGGCCCTGCAGATCGGGAAGCGCGAAGTTCGATTTGCCGTCGCCGCCGTAGGTCGTGCCGAGCAGCGAGAACAGGGCGGTGTTCTGCGAGAGGGGGAGCAGTTGCCCGTCGCACCACGCCCAGCCTTTCGGGGCGAAGTTGAAGGGGAAGATGCGGATCTCCGCGACAAAGGGGTCGGCCATGGCGTTAGGTGGGAGAGGGAAAGATGCCGAAAAGCGAGATGATGAAGTGGACGCACAAATACGGCTGAAAATTCGTGTGCGGCTGGCTGCCGCCGACCGGCGTGAGCGTTTGGGGCGAGAGCGCGCTCGACGGGGCGACGTCGAAGTAGGGCGTCGCCGTCTGCGTGGCGGCGAAGACATTCCCTGCCGGGTTGGGCGTGTTGGCCTGGTCGCTCGAGGCGAGCAGGGGATGCGCGTGCGATGGGATCTGGCTGACGGTCAGTGTGATTGCCTCCGCGCCGCCGTTCTCCCCGAGGATGAAGCCGTTGCCCTGGTGGATCGGGAGGCGACCGCGCAGGTCGGGCAGGGCAAAGGTGCTCTCGCCGTCGCCGCCGTAGGTCGTGCCGATGAGGTTGAACAGCGTTTCGTTTTCCGCGATGGGCAGAAGCTGGCCTGCGCAAAACAGCCAGCCGGCGGGGGCGAAGTTTCCCGCGAACATCCGGATCTCGCCGACGTAGGGTTGAGCCATGATGAATCAGTTCGGGCTGGGGAAGATGCCCTGGAGCGCGATGCAGAAGGAGACGGTGAGGAATGGCTGCATGTTCAGGTGGGCCTGCGAACCGCCGACGTTGGTGATGCTCGCCGGATTCATCGCCGTGAGATTGGAGGGCGCGCGATAGGCCTCGAAGCCGGGCTGGGCAGGAACCTGGCTGTTATTCGGAATCGCCGCCGTGGCGGTCGCGGACGACGCCTGGGCTGCGTGCGTGTGCGCGGGCAGCTCCGAAATACTCAACGTGTGCGCCTGCTCGCCGCCGCGCTCGCCGAGCGTGTGGCCGCTGCCGACGTGGATCGGGGTGCGGCCGCGGAGGTCGGGCAGCGCGAAGTTCACCCGGCCGTCGCCGCCGAAGGTCGTTCCGAGCAGCGAGAAGAGCGCCTGGTTCTGGTTGATCGGCAGGAGTTGTCCGTTGCAGAGCGCCCAGCCTTTCGGCGCGAAGACGAACGACATCAGCCGGATTTCGGAGAGAAACGGTTCGGCCATGGAAAGGAGAGGTTACGCGAAATTGAAGATCACTTCGAGGCGCATGCCCTGGGAGTCCGGTCCGAGCGGCACCAGAAAGAAGTCCCGCGCGCCGAGCCTCGGATGCGTGAAGGTGTAGATCCGCTGCGGCAGCCGCACGCCCGCCGGCGCGTGGAAGAGGAGGGAGAATGATTCGCGGCCGCCGCGCCCGACGGGTGTATTAAAACCAAGACTACGCAGTTCATCGAGGCGGGCCTCCAGCTCCGTCCGCTCGTCGACGCGCACGCGGAACGCCTCTCCGAGGAGCGGCTTGAACTCGTCGATGGAATTCAGCGCCAGGTGGTTGGGCATGCTGGAAGAAAATCGGCGCCGGTCGCGAGGCCGTGGTGTGGGACGCGGGCCCGGCG
>DASWVO010000296.1:0-9795 GCA_036406235.1 Opitutaceae bacterium | reverse complement strand
TGAGCTCGGCTGGCGTGAAGGGCGCGAGTTTGTAGCACCACTTGTAGAGATCCATGTTCGCATGGAGGCAGCCGCGTTGCTCGAGCTGCGGCGTGGTTTCGCGCGCGGGCTGGTGGCGGTTCAGCGGGCGGGCGGGCGCGGTGAAAAAACGAAACGCGTCGAAGTGTGTGCAACAGAGCGCGCTGCCCTCGACGATGCGGGCGAGCTCCGCCGGCGGAAAGCGCAGCGGCCAGGCGTTGTGGCGCACTTCGTCCGGCGTCTGGCGATACACCATCGCCCACTCGTGGAGCCCGTAGCAGCCGAAGAAGGCGGGCCGCTCGCGCATCGCGACAAGCAGGTCGCGCAGCCACGCCACGAACTCACGCCGCTTCGGTTCCAGCGCGGCCGGCTCGACGGCGACGCCCGCGCCGTCGCCAGTTTCCCGATACTCCGGCCAGCGCAGGAACGCGCGCGCCGCCGCGCCGGCGAGAACGACGTCGGGCCCCGGATGCCACCGCCGCAGCCCGGCGGGGCGGAACGAGTAATAGCTGAAAAGAAAATCGAACACCGGATGCTTCTCGCCGCGTGCCGCCCGTTGCTGGTGCGGGCCGATCCACGTCTCCACGCGCGCCTGATGCGCGGCCTCGCGGGCGCGCCAGGCGGCCTCGGAAAGAACAGTGACGGTTTCGGTCGCGGCGGCGGACATCGGTGGAAGCAACCGACCGCAACAAGCCACCGTCGTGACCGCAAGATCCACTTATCTCCGAAACCGGCCCCGCCTGCTCCTCCCGCCCTTCCGTGGCGGATCCCGGCTGTTGCTGACGACAACGAAGGTGTAACCCAATGGGTCACACGGTCCGATCGAAGCGGAACGGCACATGAGCGTGCGGGCCTTTGGGGTCAAGGGGTGCGGGCGAGGAGGAGACGGACCCCTTCGATGGGCGGGGCGGTGAGGGGGGCCAGGGGGAGAGGGGAGCGCGGGGTGAGCGTGGCGACGACGCTGGGGTGCGTGAGGATCGGGCCGCTCAGGCCGGCGGGAATCGTGTCGAGCGGGGTCGCGGGGAAGAGTTTCGTCGCGACACGCAGAGCGAGGTCGAGGAGTTCGCTGGCGGACTCGATCACGAGCTGGTGTGCCGTGGGGTCGCCTTCGGTCACCAGGTGCAACACGGCCGGCGCGAGGGTGGCGATCTGTCGATTGGGTTCGGTATGCTGATAGAAAAAGCGTGAGATCGCCGCGGCGTCGTTGAGCCGGGTGTGGTCGCGAAGGACCGTGCCGAGGCGCGAGGGCGGCGCCCAGCCTTGCAGCTCCAGCAGTCCGCGGGCGACCGCGCGGCGGCCGAGATCGTATCCACTTCCTGGATCGCCAAAGCGCCAGCCGAGTCCGCCGGCGTAGTGGATCGCGCCGTCGGGCCCGCGCGCCGCCACGAAGGAGCCGGTGCCGCCGTGAAGCACGAGGCCGGGCCGGCCGCCGGTGGCGAGTTCGAGCACGGGGCGGGAATCGTCGACCGTCGTCACCAGGCCGAAATCGGTGAGGCTGGTGGCGAACTCCTGCCAGAAGGCCGGCGCTCCCGCCATGCAGAGAAGCGTGGTGGAGATTCTCGCCACCGCGGGCTGCCCGGGCGCTTCGTCCGCCGCGGTGCGCGATTTCTCCAATAGCGTCACCAGCGCGTCGACAAGCACCTGGCGTGCGGCGAGCGGACCGACGATGCTCGGATTGCAGCCCGGGGCGACATGGCGCGCGATGACGGCACCGGTGTCGTCGACCAGGATGAGCTCGGTCTTCGTGCCGCCGCCGTCGACGCCGATTTTATAAGTAGTGCCCACGGAACACACGAATCACACGGAAGGAGGATGGGAGCGAAGCCACGAAATATACGAAAAACCGGAGAAGGGAAAACGGGTGGAGGTGGGGGCGTCAGGCGTAGCATCTGGCGAGCGACGCGCCGGCCTTTGGCAGGCAGGAGGGTTGGGGAAGGGGCACGACGGTTCCCGCATCTTGTCCTTGGCTGCGTTCTGTGCGTTCCGGGGGCTCAACTCAGCCGATCTGCTTGCTCAGGCGGGTGCCGTATTTTCTGGCGAGCTCGATGTTGTGCTCCATGCCGCCGGGCACGTTCTGGCTGAGGAGCACGGGCAACGGGTGGCCGTTGCCGTTGAGCCAGTCCATCACCTCGAGGGCGAGCAGGTTGAGCAGCGTGGCGCCGATGAGCGTGGAGGTGGGGCCGGCGAAGACGCTCGGCTGTCCGCGCGAGCCGGTGTCGGGAATTTCGCCCGGGTCGGGCGGCTTGATCTCGGCGATCGCGTCGCCCGGGACGCCGCCGTTGTCCAACACGTAGTCGGCGATCGCGTGGAGGTTTTTCCCGCCGGGATGAACCGTCTTTGCGGTCGTGCTCATGCTCAGCGCGGTGAGGGCGATGACGGTGAGGCCCTTTTGTTTTGCGTAGAGCGCGACCTCGATCGGCGAGGCGTTCTTGCCGGAGTTGGAAATGACGACGATGCATTCGGCGGTGTGCAGGCCGTGGATTTTGTCGTAGCGCTCGGCGAGACGTGTGCCGTAGCCGACGACGTTTTCCGAAAAGCCGGCGCCTGGATCGAAGATGCCGCTCACGCACATCAACCCGCCGGCGCGGCCGATGATTTCCCGGCCGATGATCTCGCTGTGGCCGCTGCCGAAGGTGTGCAGCACGCCGCCGCGCACGACGGAGTCGCCGATGAGCGCGCCGCATTTCCGGAGCGTGGCGGCGTTCTTCTCGCGGGCGCGGGTGAGCATTGCGGTCGCGGTGGTGTAGTAGGTGTCGGCGAGGGACATGGGATTTTCGAATTTCGATTTTGAATTTTCGATTCGGGCTTCTCGCTCTGCGGACGCGGAACGATTTCGATTTTCGATCTGGGCTGGATTCGAGAACACTTGCGGTTCTGAAATCGAAAATCCCAAATCGGAATTCGATAATTCCTAGTAGTAGAACGTCACGCTGATCGAGCCGAACACGGAGTCGTCGGGCTGGCCGTCAAACTCCTCGGTGCGCACGGCTTGAGCGTAGGTGAGTTGCCAGTGCGGCGTGCCGACGGCGACGCCGGCGAGCAGATCGGCCACGAAGTATTTTTTGTCGACGCTGGGACTGTCACGGAAGCTGTTGCCGTCGAGTGTGAGGTCGCGGGCGACGGCGCGCCCATCGACAGCGCCGAAGAGGAAGACGCTCAGGCCGGAACGGCCGCTGTTGGAGTCGCCGCTCGGGCGGATCAGGTTGGTGCCGAAATCCGAAGGCAGGCGGTGGCCGGCGCGCACCTCGAAGCCCGCGTTCGCGTAGGTGAAGACATTGCCGAGGCTCACGCCAATGTGCGGGATGAAATCGGCGCCCCAGCCGGTGCGGGCACCGGGCGTGGCGATGCGGTACTTGCGCTCGTAGACGAGGTTCAGGCCGGGCTCGTTGTGGAGCTGGTTGTCCCATCCCTCGGCGTGGTCGACCCCGATGAGATCGTGGAAACCGTTCTGGACCTGCCGTCCGAGCGCCCACGGACCGACCACGCCGAGCGTGACCTCAAAGGTGTCGAGCCGCGCAAAAGCACGGGCGGCGGGGGCGTCGGCGCGGGGCGGCTCGTAAACCTGAAACGCGGCGCCGACGTAGAGCCACGCCGCGTAGGGCCGATCGTGGGGGAGGTAGGTGGTGGTCTCGATGTCCTCGGGCGTGTAGATGTTCTGGCCGAGCGAGAGTCCCAGCTTGTAGGCGCGGCCCGGCGGCACGAGCGACCCGAGGAGCCTGGCGACGGTCTGGACCGGCTTCGGCACGGGATCGCTGGTGAAGCCGGCGAGATCGGTGGAGAGGAACGAGAGCTTGAAGCCGTTGGTGTAGTGTTGGTCGGTGCCGGCGAAGTACTTGTCGTTTTCGGTGTAGAGCGACACGGAGCCGAAGCGCAGGTTGTCGACCGTCGAGGCGGGCGGCTTGTTCTCCGGAGCGGCGAAACCGCGCGCAACGATGCTGCCGGCGGCAAGCGTCGCGGCGAGGGCGGCGGCCCGGCCGGAGCGTAGGGAATAAGTGGAGACAGTGGGCATGGCGAAATCAGGCGCGCTGCCAGCGGCCGTAGATGCCGCAGGGGAGCACCTTGCCGTCGGCCTGGATGGGCAGCCCAACTTCGCCAGCGGTGATGGTACCGCCGCGCGCGTGCAGCAGCTCGTCAAGGAGGTTGGCGACCACGGTGGGCGAGAGGCGCGCGGTGTAGGCGTTGATGAGGAAGAACAGCGGCTCCTCGGCCAGGAGGGCGCGGCACTCGACCAGCAGTTCCCACAAATGATCCTCGAGCCGCCACATCTCGCCGCCGGCGCCGCGGCCGTAGGTGGGCGGGTCCATGATGATCGCGTCGTAGCGCCGGCCGCGCTTGAGCTCGCGGCGCACGAATTTCAGGCAGTCGTCGACGATGTAGCGCACGGGCGCCTCGGCCAGCCCGCTGAGAGCGGCGTTTTCGCGGCACCACTTGACCATGCCCTCGGCCGCGTCGACGTGGCAGACCATGGCGCCCGCCTTGGCGGCCGCGCAGGTGGCGGCGCCGGTGTAGCCGAAGAGATTGAGCACGTTGACCTCACGGCCCGCGGTGCGCGCCGTGCGGATGAGCCCGGAAAACCAGTCCCAGTTCACCGCCTGCTCGGGGAAAAGCCCCGTGTGCTTGAACGACGTCGGATGAATGCGAAAGGCCAGGCCGAGCGGCTGGTAGTTGATTTTCCAATACTCAGGCAGCGGCCGGCGAAACTCCCAGCGGCCGCCGCCTTTTTCGCTGCGGTGGTAAAAGCCGTCCCATTCGCGCCAGTCGGGCCCCGCCCGCCGTGGCCAGATGATCTGCGGATCGGGGCGCACGAGCGTGTAGGGGCCCCAGCGCTCGTGTTTCATGCCCATGCCGCAGTCGAGCAGCTGGTAGTCGCGCCAGTGCTCGGCGACGATCAGGGCGGGACGGTGCGCGGATGCGGACATTGCGCCGAACCATGCGGCCCGCGCCCGGTCTGTCCAGCGTCGATCCATGGGGCGTGCGCCGCGCCGGCCGCGGCTCCGCCCCCTTACTGCAATTGACTCTTAGTGCCGTCACGGCGTACTCACTGCTCGAACTATGAACCTAACCCACCTCGGAAAGATCTGTGTGGCCGCGCTGCTGGCCGCCTCCTCGGCCGTCCTCGTGTCGGCTGATGTAGTCGAAACCAAAGCCGGCGCGCGCCTGGTCGGCAAAGTCGCCGCGATCGATGGCGAGAGTGTCGTGCTCGAAACCGACTACGCCGGCACGATCAAGATCAAACAGGGCGAGGTCCTGAGTGTGACGACCGAGAAGCCGCTGTTTTATCGCCTCTCCAGCGGCACGGTCGTGAACGGCACGGTGACGCCCACGCCCGACGGCAAACTCGAGATCCGCAGCGGCGATGCGACCGTTACGACGACGGTCGGCAATGTCGCGGCGAGCTGGACGCCCGGCTCGAAGGATCCGGCGGTGGCCGCGCTCGAGCGCAAGTGGACCTATCGCGTGGGCGTCGACGTGAGCGGCAAGACCGGCAACAGCGAACAGCTCAGCACCGCGGTGAGCGCCAGCGCCCAGATGAAGACCGCGCAGGACACGCTGCAGTTCTACACCGCCTACAACCGGCAGGAAACCGACAGCGTGAAATCGGCCGACCAGTTCAAGGCGGGCATCGATTACGCGAACAACTTCTCGGGCCGGAAATCGTGGTATGTGCGCGACGAAGGCGGCTTCGACCGCGTGAAGAGCATCGAACTGTACAACGTCGCGGCCGCCGGTCTCGGTTATGATTTCATCAAGAAGCCAAACCAGACGCTCACGGGCCGCGTCGGTCTCGCCTACCGCTACGAAGGTTACGAGGACCCCTTCGTGGACGAAACCGGTGCGATCGTCACACCGCCCGACGACGTCAGCAGCGCCGGTCTCGACATCGGGCTGAACCACGAGCTGAAGTTCGAGCGCGGGATCCTCATCAACAAACTCACCTACCTGCCGGCCTTCGACGATTTCGGCAGCTACCGTGCGACGCACGAGTCGTCGTTTGAGATGCCGATCACGGCCTCGCTTTGGAAGATTCAGATCGGTGTGGCCAACGACTACAACAGCGAGCCGGGCGAGGGTGTTGAGCGACTGGATACGACGTATTTCACGCGCCTGATCCTCAACTGGCAGTAAGCCGGGCGGACGGACGTTTTTCAGTATTCGCGGCGGACAGCCCGGCTGGAGCGGGCCCGGACCCGCAGCCGAACGGCCAACCGCGGCCGCAGGAATGCCGCCGTTCCTTGTGGCCGGCCGGGCCGTCGCTCGGCAGCGGCTCGGCGGGGACGCCGAGCCCTACCACTCCACTGCCTGGACCCACCTCAGAGCTCGTCCATCACCGCCTTCAGCACGCGGGTCGCGATCTCGGAGACGGTCGCCTCGTTTTGATCGATCGGATTCTTGCCGTGCTGACCGCCGGCGAGATCGCTCAGTCCACGGATGATGAGGATCGGCTTGTGGTTGGCGTAGGCGACCTGGGCGAGCGCGGTGGATTCCATGTCGAGGCAGCGCGCCTTCCACACCCGAAAGATCCACTCGCGATACTTCGCGTTGTCGAGAAACACCGGGCCAGCCACGCCGGTGCCGCCCACGGACACGTCGACGGTGCGCCCGGCTTTTTGCATCGGCGGCACTTTCGACAGTGCGCGCCGGGCGGCGGCAAGCAGAGCCGGATCGGCCGGAAACGCCGGCACGTCGACAAATTTGTCCTGACCGTCGCGGATTACCGCCACGTCGTCGGGGAAGATCATCCCGAAATTTTCGTACTTCGGCTTCAGGTAGTCGGGAATCAAATACCGGCCCGGCTTGTCCGGGTCCTCGTTGAGGTAGGCGGCCTCGCTGTGGTGGGCCCACTGCTCGGGGATGACGACGTCGCCCACGTGCAGCGCGGGGTCGGTGCCGCCGGCGACGCCGGCGAAGAGCACGTGCGTGATCGGGAAATGATCGAAGGCGAGCTGCAGCTGGTAGGCGGCGTTGACCATGCTCACGCCGGTGCGGAAGACGATCACGTCCTTGTCTGCGTAGCGGCCACGCCAGAATTCGACGCCCTTGATCATGGTGCGCTCGAAACCCTTCCCGGCCGCGACGCCAAACTCGGCGTGCAGCGCCGCCATTTCGGGCGGATACGCGCCGCACAGCGCGTAGAGCGGGCGTGGGGCCGCGGCGGCGAGCGGCGAAGCGGCCGCGAGCAGGAGGGTGCTTGCAGCGAGAGCGAGGGAGCGAAGCCAGGAACGGCGGGTTAACGGTACCATGCCCGGTCGCGAGCAAGTGCGGTGCCAGCGGGGCGGCAGGGGCTGCAACGTCCGGCTTAGCTCCCGCCGCACGGGGCCGCGGGCGGCGCGCTCCCGACGCGGCCAAAGCCCCACGAGAACGAGCAGCGGAAGCCCTCGCGGCCGCCGAGCCGGACGCCGTGAAACATCGTCTCGGCCATCGCCGTCGCTCCGAGCAGCCGCGCGACATCGATCATGAGTTCGGCGTCGGCCACGAGGCGTTCCACCTCCTCGCCGGGGTAGCCGGCCCAGTACTTCAAATCGTGCAGGAAACAAGCAGGGTAAATGCTCACGCCCTGCCACTCGTTGAACCAACCGGTGCAGCCGTCGCTGCGAAACGGGATGGCGGGCGGATCGCGCTCGATCTTCCGCCACAAGGCGTGCAGGGCGTAGTGCGCGCAGATCTCGCGTATCCGGGAAAGTGTGACGACTTCGGCGACGGCGGGCAGTTGCATGTGGCGTTCAGGGCGCGGTCTGCGCCGGCATCGGTCGCTCGCAACTCCAGCAGATCTCGAAATCCGCCGGAACCAGGGCGCGGCAATGCGCGCACGTGACATCCGGCCCTCCGGGCCCCGCCGCCGCGTGGCGAAACGCCGCGACGATCTGGAGCGCGCGAGGGAGGTCGGCATCGTCGACTACGCACAGCCGCGGCCAGAATATCGGCAGCGGCAGCTCGGCCATCGAGTTATGCGTGTGCTGATTCTGGATGAACGCGGCGATCCCGGCGGCGTCGAGCTGCGATTGGAGATAGCCGACGCGCGTGTAGTCCCGGTCGACGAAGATCTCTTTCATGATGCGGCTGCACGGGCAGATTTTTTTCGAATGCGGGCTGCGGAATGCCCGGTGGTGCGCGGTGGTGTGTGCGGGCAGGGGCGCGGCCGGCGAGGGCACGACGGTGCCGGAGAGAGTTCGGTGGGCATGGGGAGAAGCTGGAGGGCTGGAGTTGCGTGCGCGCAGGGGCGGAGTACGGCGAAAGATTGAGCGGCTTTTGCGGCGGTGGAAAGCCCCGAGCCGGTGTCGCCTCCATGGACGCCCCGGAAATCGTCGGGGAAAGGTTGCGTGCCGGCGCGAAGCGCGTACCCGTGGCGCCGTGATGCAATGGCTCAATTCTGCGATCGGGCGGCTGCGGGTGATCGGCTTTGCCGAAGGCGTGTCCTTCCTCGTGCTGCTCGGCATCGCCATGCCGCTCAAATACGCCGCGGGCCGGCCCGAAGCGGTGCGGGTGGTGGGCATGGCGCACGGCGTCCTTTTTCTGCTTTATGGGTGGGCGGCGATCCAGGCGGCGCTGGAGCATCGCTGGCCGTGGAAGCGCACGCTGCTTGTATTCATCGCAAGCCTACTGCCCGCCGGCCCCTTCGTGATCGACGCGAAAGTGCTGCGCACCGCCGAACGCGAGCGCGCCTGAGCCAATTCAGTTCAACCACGGATGGACGCGGATCAACACGGATAATCGGATACAACGCGGATGGCGACGCTGCCCACCCCATGCCGCTCATTGGCCGCCGGGCCCAAGACCGATCTCTTGTCACTTAATAAGTGACAAGATTCGGGGCCGGTTTTCAGAGGAACTTGTCACCTATTAGGTGACAAGATTCGGGGTGGCATGGCCGCGGCGGCGGGGAGCGGGGTGACCGACGGGGGCGGGTCAGGTGCCGTAGAGGCGGTCGCCGAAGTCGCCGAGGCCGGGAAGGATGTATTTTTTGGCGTTGAGCTCGCGGTCGAGGGCGGCGGTGTAGATCGGCACGTCGGGGTGCACCGTCTCCACCGCGCGCACGCCTTCGGGCGCACTCACGATGCACACGAGGCGAAGATCGGTGGCGCCGGCTTCCTTCAACGAACTGAGTGCCTGCACCGCCGAGCCGCCCGTCGCCAGCATGGGGTCGACGCAGAGGACGCGCCGGCCGGCGAGCGGCGGGAGTTTGCAATAATAGCTGCGGGGCGCGGCGGTCTCGTGGTCGCGTTCAATGCCCACGTAACCGACGCTCACGTCGGGAAACAAATCCGTGAATGGCTGAACCATGCCGAGGCCGGCGCGGAGGATCGGCACGACGACGAGATTCCGGGCGAGCACGCTCGAGGTCATCGACTCGAGCGGAGTCTGGATCGTGATCGACCGGAGCGGAAGATCGCGCGTGGCCTCGAGCGCGAGCAGCAGGCTGATCTGGTAGGCGAGCGTCCGAAACGTGACTGGCTTGGTCGTCTGGTCGCGGAGGTGCGTGATCGCGTGCGCGGCGAGCGGATGATCGAGGAGGCGGAGAGGCATTTATGATTGTTGATTGATCGGGCGGAGCGGGTCGTCGGCGGAAATCATAAGTCATCAATCATAAATCAAAAATTTCACAGCAGGTCTTTTTCCACCTTCTTTTCGAGGATGCGCTCAAGTTCGCGGCGCAGGTCCTTGGGCCGGCCGCGCAGGCCGGGCATCAGGGCGAGCCATTGGTAAACCTCTTCGCGCAGGTGGCGGGGCATCAGGGGCGCGGTGGCGAGGACTTTGTCGAGCGCGCGCACGACGGAGGTG
>DASWVO010000295.1:0-4003 GCA_036406235.1 Opitutaceae bacterium | reverse complement strand
GATCCGCAGCTTCGTCGCGGCGCAACGGATCAATCCGTTCGTGCCGGCCGAGCAGATCTTCACGGCGCGCGTGAGCCTACCCGATGGCAAAGGCGAACGGTATGAAAGCGCGGACGCGCGCCGGCGGTTTCATGAAAGCCTGCAGGCGCGGCTGGCGGTAATTCCGGGCGTGACGAGTGCGGTGCTCGCGTCCGATCTCCCCGGGCTTGGCGCGCAAACGCGCGAACTCGAAATCGAAGGCCGACCGGCGGCCGATCCGAAGCAGCCGCCGCGGGCGGCGGTCGTGTTTGCGACGTCCAACTACGGTTCGGCGATCGGGCTGCCGCTGCTGAGCGGGCGCGCGCTCAACGAGACCGACGGCGAGGCCGGCAGGGAGTCCGCGGTCGTCACACGCGCCTTCGCGGTGCGGCACTGGCCGGACGAAGTGCAACCGCTCGGACGGCGTTTCCGGTTTCTGCGCGACGGCAAGCCGGCCGAGTGGATCGCGGTCGTCGGCGTGTGCGGCGACATCGTACAGGAGACGCTCGAGCGCGATGCGCCGCCGGTCGTTTATCTCTCCAACCGGCAGGAGCCGTGGGCGTGGCTCGGTCTTTTGCTCCGCACGCCGGGCGATCCGGCAACGCTCGCGGGCGCGGTGCGCGCGGCGGTGCAGGAGATCGATGGCGATCTGCCGCTGTTCGAAGTGCGCACGCTCCCGGATGCGATCGAACACCGCAACTGGTTCCTCGGAGTCTTTGGCACGCTGTTCTTCACCTTCGCGCTGATCGCGCTGCTCATGGCGTCGATCGGCCTCTACGCGGTGGTCGCGCAAAGCACCGCGCGGCGCACGCGCGAGATCGGCATTCGCATGGCGCTCGGTGCGACGGCGGGGCGCATGGTGCGGCTGGTGCTGTCGCGTGGGGTGGCGCAGCTTGGCGTGGGCCTGGTGCTCGGCCTTGGCGGAGCCTTTGCGGCGACGCGGCTCATGGACGGCATGCTCGGACTCGTCTCGCCCGCGGACCCGTTGGTCTTCGGTTCGGTGATCGCGCTGCTGGCCGGTATCGGCGTATTCGCGTGTTGGTTACCGGCGCGCCGCGCCGCTCAGGTCGCGCCGACGGAGGCGCTGCGGAGCGAGTGACGAGCGGCGCTTCAGTTGAGAGTTGAGAGTCGGGGAGCGGAGAGCCTGACCGTCGGGGACGCTTCTTCTGGTCACGGGGCCCGTGTGCCTCGTGTCAGGCCATGATCGCGCAGAGGGTGCGGTCGGGGAGCTTCATGGTGAGCTGGCCGGTCGCGACTTCGAGATGGAGCGTGCGGTTGACGGTGCCGCCGAGTTCACGGCCGAGGATCGGGCAGCCGTAAACGGCAAGCATGCGCTGCACGGCGGCGACGTTGCGCTCGCCGATCTTGAAGTTGTCGGGGCCGCTCAGGACGCAGGCACCGCCGGCGATGAAGAGGCGTAGGCGGGTGCGGTCGGCGCGCAGGCCGCGCAACGCTTCGAAAAGCGCCGGCACGCCGGTGTCGGCAAACATCGCGGGCTGCTTCGCGGCCTTCTCGGGCGAGAGCATCGACTGCGGGAGCATGATGTGCAGGATCCCGCCGGCGCGCGCCACCGGATCATAGGCCACGACGCCGACGCACGAGCCGAGGGCGTAGGTGCTCAGGGTGACCTGCGGGTTGTTCGCGACGGCGAGTTCGCCGACGCCGATGACGACCCGTTGGGGAAACAGAGCGGCGAGTGTGGGTGCGCCGGACATGCGGTGGGATCAGGAGGCGGAAAGGAGGAGGGGGCACGGGGCAGGGGGCAAGACGGGAAGCATGATTCTGCTCCTAGCTCCCGGCCCCCCGCTCCCTATCCCGGTCTTTTAAGAGTAGACCAGCAAGCGCTGGGAGATCGGGGCGATCAGATTGTGATTGCGGATCTTCGTGATCGTGCCGGCGCTGAGCGACTGGCCTTCGCCGACCAGCAGCAGACCGTGCGGGCTGTAGAGTCCGCTCGCCAGGACCATGCCAGGCAGGAGCTCGTCGAGCAGGACCTCGCGCACACTGCGCGGCAGTTGCAGCAGGTGCGTGACCTTGAGGAAGAGACGGACGGCCTCGGGGTCGAGCGCCTTGCCCGACTCGGCGAGGACGGCCTCGATGGCCTTTTCCTTGGGGAGCCCGCTCTCGACAAACCACACCGCGACGGCGAGGCAGCGCGCGGTCCATGGAATCGACAGACCGGCGGCGCCATCGGGGTAGCCTTCGCCGTCGAAACGCTCATGGTGGGCGCGCACCGTTTCGCCGACGGCCTGGCGGCTGTCGATATACGAGGCGAGCGTCTGGCTGTAGATCGGGTGGCTGTGGATGCCCTGGCGCTCCCGGCTGGTGAGGCGCTCGGGCGCGGTGCGGAACGTGCGCAACACCTCGCGCGACACGCCGATGAGGCCCAGGTCGCAAAGCCACGCGCTAGTGCGCAAAACGTGTTTCTCTTCGTCGGTGAAATGCTCGGTTGCGGCCATCTCGTGGGCGATTTTCACGACTGCGCGCGACTGGCCGGCGAGGTAGGAATCGTAGGTGGCGAGGATGCGGCTGGAGAGTTCGAGCGAACGCTCGTAGCTGGCGGAGAGCTCGCGATTGGCGAGGTCGAGCGAGCGGCTCTTTTCCTCAAGGCGCTGCACCTGCTCGGCCAGGGTGCGGTTGGCCTCGGCAAGATCCTGATTGAGGCGCGCGGTTTCGGCGAGGAGCCGCTCGTTCTGGACGATGAGCTCGTGGCGGTTGATCGCGTTGCGAATCGTGGCCGAGAGCTCCTCGCGCAGCCACGGCTTGGCGATGAAGCGGAAGATCTCACCCTTGTTGATCGCCTCGACGATCGTCGGCAGCGACAGGACGGCGGTGATCAGGATGCGGGTGGCGTTCGGCTGGCGGGCGCGGCACTCGACCAGAAACTGCAGCCCGCTCATCCCCGGCATCATGTGATCGGAGATGATGGCGGCGAAGGTGTGCTCCTGCAGCAGCTCCAGAGCGCGCGTGGCCTGGGTGCAGGCGACGACGTGGTAGCCCTCGCGCTCGAGGGTTTCCTTGAGGGCGCTGAGCACGCGGGGCTCGTCGTCGACGAGGAGGAGCTTGTGGACGGGCGGGGCGTCAGGCAGGGGCATGGACGGAGGAGGCCGCCGGCTCTTCGGCGGCGGCGCGGACGATGAAGTCGGACATGGAGTAGAGTGAAAGTTGGTGCTGAGCCGCGCCGAGCTCCCACGCGGCGCGGGGCATGCCGTAGACGACGCTGCTCGCCTCGTCCTGCGCGAACGTGACGGCGCCGGCGTTGCGCAGGCGGAGGAGGCCCTCGGCGCCATCCTTGCCCATGCCCGTGAGCACGCCGGCGATCGCGTGGCGGCCGGCGGCTTCGGCAGCGGACTTGAACAATAGGTCGACGGCTGGGCGCTGGTGCCACACCTGCGGGCCGTCGGTCACCGTCACGCGGTAGCCGGCGGCCGTCCAGTGGACGAGGAGGTGGTAGTTGCCCGGCGCGACGAGCGCCAGGCCGGGCACGAGCGCCTCGCCGTCAACCGCCTCCCGCACCTCGAAGTTGCACAGTGTATTGAGGCGTTCGGCAAACGTGCGGGAGAAGGTCGCGGGAATGTGCTGCACAATCGCGATCGGCGGGAGGTTGTCGGGTAACTGCGTGAGCACCTGGCGCAACGCCTCGGTGCCGCCGGTCGACGCGCCGAGCACGATCAGCCGCCGGGCGGCGGCGAAACGGGCGGGCAGCGGGGAACGCGAACCCGCGCCGGCGCCGGGGCCGGCAAGAGGCGAACGCGAGCCGAAGGGAGAAAACGGCGATGCGGAGGCGGAAGCAAACGGCGGGCTCGACCCGGGGGCGGGCGAGAGCGAAGGCGGGGGCGTCGTCGCCGCGGGGGGCGCGGGGCGCCGGGCGGCGCGGCGCACGACGGGGCGGTCGGGCGTCGTATCCGGTTTTTGGAGCTTGGCGATCGCGGCGGCCTTGACCTTCGCGAGCAGTTGCGGGCCGAGGTCGCCGAACGAATAGGGG
>DASWVO010000294.1:0-19929 GCA_036406235.1 Opitutaceae bacterium | reverse complement strand
CTACTCGCTCGAACGCGAACTCGCCGCCGCCGGTTCTTCTCCCGCGGCGGCCGCTCTCTCTTCATGAAACACAAACACATCGTCATCATCGGCGGCTCCTCTGGCATCGGCGAGGCCATCGCCCGTCGCGCGCTTTACCTCGGCGCGACCGTTACGGTCGCCAGCCATACCGAGGCGAAACTCGCGGCCGTGAAAGCCCGGCTGGGCCCGGGCCTGCGCACCGAAAAGGTCGACGTCGCCAAGGAGGAGGAAGTGAAGGCGCTGTTCGAGCGTCTCGGCGAATTGGACCACGTCGTGTTCTGCTCCGAAGCCGTGATGCGGGGGCCGTTCCGACAGGTGACCACCGTGGTGGAGCGTGAAAACTTCGAGGTGAAATTCTGGGGCGCCTACTACACCGCCTATCACATGAAGATCAAAGCGGGCGGATCCTTCACGATCTTCGCCGGCGCGATCTCCCGCATGCCGTGGATGGGCATGACCAACGTGTCGGTCATCAACAGCGCCCTCGAGACGATGGCAAAAGGCCTCGCCTGCGAACTGGCGCCGATCCGCGTCAATTGCATCAGTCCTGGCACGATCGATACGCCGGCCTGGCAGCACATCTCCGCGGAGGCCCGCGCCGCGTTGTTCGAAAGAACGCGCGCGACACTGCCCGTTCGCCGAGTCGGCGCGGCGGAAGACTGCGCCGACGCCGCCCTTATGGTCATGCAGAATCCCTTCATCACGGGCGTCGTGCTCGACGTCGATGGTGGTGGTCTCCTCGGCAACCCCGCCTGATCGCGGTGCCGCAACGCCGTCCCTCGTTCGTCTCGCGCGCATGACCGCTCCCGCACCTTCTTCCGCGATTGCGCCCGGGACGGCGGTTTCCACGAGTTTGTGGAGTCCGCTGACGCTCCCGGTGTTTCGCGTCCTCTGGATCGCGATGCTGACGGAGAACGTCTGCTCGTGGCTCATGGACATGACCAACGGCTGGTTGATGACCTCGCTGTCACCGTCGCCGCTCATGGTTTCATTGGTGCAGACGGCGTCGCTCCTGCCGATCCTGCTGCTCGCGCTTCCTTCCGGCGCCGTCGCCGACATCGCCAACCGGCGCACGATTCTCCTCTGCGTGGAAGGCGGCCTGGCCGTGATCAACGGCGCCCTGGCTCTGCTGGTGCATCTGAACGTACTGACCGGACCTCTGCTGCTGTTGCTAATCTTCGCCAATGGCGTGGTGATGGCGTTCGGCATGCCGGTGTGGCAGGCGGTCACCGCGGATCTCGTTCCCGCGCCGCAGCTCTCGTCCGCCTTCCTGTTGAACGGCATCGCGGTCAACATCGCGCGCGGCATCGGCCCCGTGTTGGCGGGCGTACTGCTGGCGACGGCGGGCGGCCCAGCGATGTCCTTCGCCGTGAGTTGCGCCGGCTTTCTCTTCGTCTGGTTTGCCGTGCGCACGTGGCCGGCGACGGCGGCGGCCTCGAGCAAGCTGCCCCCGGAGCGCGTGCTCAACGCCGTGGTGGCGGGGCTGCGCTACGCGCGCTTCGACGCCAATCTTCGCACTGTGGTGATCCGCGTGGTGGCCTTCATCTTTTTCGCCACGGGCTTCTGGGCGGTCGCGCCGCTGATCGGCCGCGGGATGATCCACCTCGACGCGCTCGGCTATGGAGCCTGGATGAGCACGTTTGGCGTCGGCGCCATTCTGGGCGGGTGGCTCATGAGCCGCATCGTCGCGGTGTTGAACCTCAACCTCATCGTCGCCCTGAACACGATTTTGATGGCCGCCGGCATGATCACGATCGCGCTGTTCCCGATCCGATGGGTGGCGTTCCCGATCATGTTCGTGGTCGGCGGCTGCTGGATGATGACGCTCGGCTCCTTCGTCATGGCGGTGCAGACCAACGTGCCTTCGTGGGTGCGCGGTCGAGCCGTGGCAATCTACTTCATGGTTTTTCAGGGCGCGATGGCGGTGTCCGCGGCAGCCTGGGGAGCCATCTCTCAACACTATGGCCTCAGAGCGGGGTTGATCTACGCCGCGGGCGGACTCGTGGCGGCGCTGGTGACGAGCTTGTGGTGGCGGCTCAGCCTCGGAGAGACATCGCTGCTGGTCGCGCACGGCCGGTTGCCGGTCATCGAAATCACGCCGGCTCTGGACACCGCCCAGTCGCCCGTCTTGGTGACGTTCGAATACCGCATTCAGGCGTCGGATCGCGCCGCCTTTTTGCTCCTCATGAAAGCGGTGTCGGTGCTGCGCCAGCGCAACGGCGTCACGCAGTGGGGCATCTACGAAAACCTGGCCGCTCCCGGACAATGGCACGAAGGCTTCGTCGTCGACTCGATCGACGAGATGGAGCGTATCCGACAACGCACGACGACGGCGGACTACGCCATCCTGCAAAAAGTCTACGCGCTCCACCAGGGCGGTGGAGCGCAGCCGGAGGTCACACGCTATCTCTCGACCCTGCCTGCCTGATGAATGCGCCCTTCAGCGATTTCGGCGTTCCTCCATGGGAGCTGCTTTTCCGCACCCTCACGATCTATCTCGTCGTGATCGTCATGCTGCGCCTCGCCGGGAAAAAACAGCTCGGGCAGATGGGGCCGACGGAATTCGTGGCCGTGCTGCTCTTGTCGAACGCGGTGCAGAACGCGATGGTCGGCACCGACAATTCCCTGCTGGGCGGGCTGCTGTCGGCCGGAGTGTTGGTCGTCGCAAGCCGGCTGATTAGCTGGGTGACATTCAAGAGCGCGCGCATGCGCACGTGGTTCGAAGGCACGCCCTGCGTGCTCGTGCAGAAAGGCGCGATCATCCAGGCCAATCTCGATCGCGAGCTGCTCACGGAAGGCGATCTCATCAAAATGCTGCGGCAGCAGGGCATCGACTCTCCCGCGGAAGCCTATCTCGCCGTGCTGGACCCCGAGGGAAATCTCACCGTGGCGCGCCACCCGCGGGAGACTTCCGCCCAAACCGCTTCACCGCCTCCGGCCACGCCGGCGGCATAACCGCAAACCAAATCCACTCCCGCCATGTCCCCGTCCGAAGTCGCCGCCAGTTCCTATTCGCTCACCGATGCTCAGGGCCAAGAACGCGCCAAACTCTGCCTGGTCGACCAAGCGCCGACGCTGTTCTTCTACGACACGCACCATCACCCGCGCCTGCAGCTCGGCCTGACCGGCGACGGGCTTCCGCGGATTTTCCTGCATGGCCTGCCCGCCGCGGTGCCGACCGTGAAACTCGAGTGCGACGCGCTCGGCAGCCATGTGCTTTTGAGCGGCGGCGGGCGCGCGCAAAGTTATCTCTTCCTCAAAAACGAAGGCGGATCGGGCCTCGTGTTGTTTGGTGCGGATGGTCAGCGCCAAATCGAAGTGCTGCTCGCCGCCGACGGCTCCGCCCGATGGACGCTGTGGGATCCGGCGGGCAACGTGATCGCGAGCAGCAACGCCACGCCGGCATGAGGTTGATCCGGTACCTCGCGCTCCTCGGGCTCACCGGCCCCCCCCTTTTGGGGGAAACCGTACCGATGCCCGACTTCGCGCTGCTTCGCGCGGACGAAGACTATTCCGGTCTCGCGGCGTCGTCGCTTTCGGGATGGCAACGCCTGAAATTTGTCCCGCTCTCCGCCGATCGGCAGGTCTGGCTCTCGTTGGGCGGCGAGGTGTGTTTGCGCCACGAATACTACCGCAACCAGGATTGGAGCGACGCGCTGAACGACCACGACGGCTATCTGCTCACGAGGTCTTATGCGCATGCCGATCTTCACGCCGGTTCGCTGCGTGTTTTCGGGCAGCTCCAGAGCAGCTTCAGTGAAGGGCGGCGGGGCGGCCCCGGCCCGATCGACGAAGACCGCCTCGACGTGCACCAAGCTTTCGCCAGTTGGTCGTTTCCCGCCGCCGCCGGGATCGAAGAGGCGGAACTGCGCTTGGGCCGACAGGAAGTGCAATATGGGTCAGGCCGGCTGATCAGCGCGCGCGCCGGCGCCAACACCCGCAAGTCCTTCGAAGGTGGAGTGGCTCGCCTCGAGGGGACGATCGCCGACACGGACCTATTTTGGCTCGCCCCGCTGGATACGCAGCCGGGAACGTTCGACAACGAGCGCGTCCCCGGCACCTGGCTCGCCGGCGTTTACACGACGTTCGACAAGCTCCCACAGGGCCTGAAGCTCGATGCCTATGTGCTCGCGGCCCGCGAACCCGAGCGCGGCTTTGTCGGCGCCACCGGCCGCGATCGACGCTGGTCGTTCGGACTGCGACCCTGGGGGCGACTCGGCGCGTGGGACTACAACCTTGAATTCGTCGGACAAGTCGGGCGCTTCGTCGACGAATCCATCCGCGCATGGACGGCGGCAAGCGACATCGGCTACACGTTCGAAACCGCGCCGTGGCGTCCGCGCCTCGGCCTCAAGGCCAACATCGCCAGCGGCGACCGCTCCCCGGACGACGGAAAGCGCGAGACCTTCCACGCGCTCTATCCCAAAGCCGTTTACTTTGGCGAGATCAGCCAGGTCGGGCCGGCAAACTTCATGAACCTGCATCCGTCGCTAACCCTGCAGCCGACCGACGATCTCACGCTCACGCTCGATGCGGTTTTCTTCTGGCGGCAGCAGCTCGCCGACGGTCTCTACGGCCCGAGTCTCCGCCTGGAGCGCGAGCCGCACGGCTCCACGGCGCGGCACATCGGCAACCAGTTCGATTTGCTGATCTCGTATCGAATTACGCACTACGTGTCGTTCACGGCCAGCGCCGCCGTTTTCACCGCCGGCCGGTTTCTCGAAGAGACCGGCTCTTCCGAGACCGTCCACTACCTGAACACCGCGATCAGCTTCACATTTTAAACTCATATGAGCTCGCCAACCATCAATGGACTCCACCACGTCACCGCCATCTGCGGCGATCCGCAGCGCAACTACGACTTCTACACCGGTGTGCTTGGTCTGCGCCTCGTGAAGAAGACCGTGAACTTCGACGATCCGGGCACATACCATCTCTACTACGCGGATGGACGCGGCACGCCCGGCTCGGTGCTGACCTTCTTTCCCTGGAAAGACATGCCCAACGGCCGCGATGGCACGGGGCAGGTGAGCGCGATCGCGTTTGCGGTGGACGAGCCGGGGTTCGCCTACTGGCAGCAGCGACTGGACGAGAAACTGATTCCCTTTCGCGGCCCGATGGAGCGCTTCGGCGAAGTGTACCTCGAGTTGGAGGATCCCGACGGCTTGCGGCTGGAGCTCGTGGTCGCGGATCAGACGCAAGCCTTTCATCCGTGGTCGGGTTCTTCGGTGCCGCCCGAACGGCAGCTGCGCGGACTGCACTCCGTGACGCTGGCCGAGGAGGGCTACGAGCGCACGCAGGCGCTGCTGAGCCACCAGATGGGCTGGACGCTCGTGAAGGAGTCCGCCGGACGTTTCCGGTATCAGGCGCCCGGCGCGGGTCCGGCGTCGTTTGTCGATCTGCTGTGCCAGCCGGGCGCGCGGCACGGGCTGCCGGGGACCGGGACGGTTCATCACGTCGCGTTCCGCGTCGACGACGACCCCGCGCAGCTCGCGTGGCGGAAGACGCTCGCCGGTCTCGGCTACAATGTGAGTCCGGTGATGGATCGCTCGTATTTTCACTCGATCTACTACCGCGAGCCCGGCGGAGTGCTGTTTGAGATCGCCACGAACCCGCCGGGGTTCGCCGTCGATGAAGCGCTCGAAACGATGGGCAGCGCGCTGATGCTCCCGAAGCAGTTCGAGGCGCACCGCAGCGAGATCGAGGCGTTCCTGCCGCCGCTGGCGCAGGCTTCGACCTGAACCGGAATGAAGTAACAGGGATCGCTGCGGGACGGACGGGGACGTCCGTTCGCCTTGGGGCGGAGTACCGATGTTTTGGAGAACGCGCGGGCTTTGTCCGTCGCTTGACGACCCGATTTATCTGGACGGCGACCGAGCCTCGACCGCTCCGCGCGGCGCGCAAGGCCTTGCGCAGGGTTTGGAGTAGCGGCCGCGTCAGCCGTGGGCCAGACAGACGCGCGCGCCCCCACGCCGACGCGAGCCTCGGCTCGCTTCTGTCACTCCACCCCAAACCCGAAGAGAAAGCTCGAGTATGTCACTCCTGCCATCTGCGCGTTTCGCGCTCGTGGGCACTGCGGTGCTCGCCCTCGCTTCGTCGGCCGCGGCGGCCGACTATTACGCCACCCCTGCCGGGGCCGGCGCTCTCAATGGCTCCGACTGGGCGAATGCGTATTCAAAAAGCCAGATCCAGGCCGCGGTGAACGCGCTCGCCGCCGGCGACACGCTCTACCTCGGCAGCGGCACGTATGAGCTGCTCAACGTCTCCATGACCGGCAGCGGCGCCGCGGGCAGCCCGAAGGCGGTCGTCGGCGTGGACACCGGCGGCGGCCTGCCCCTTGCCCAGGCCAACTGGAGCGAGACCGCGCCCGCCACGACGCCCTCCGGGAGCGGCTACGCGTTTCGCTTCACCGGCACGGCCAGCCACTGGGTGCTGAAGGACGTGCGCGCGACCCGCTATGCGCAGGCGCTCACCATGGTGTCGGCCGGCACGTATTCGAATCTCACGATCGACAATGTCGACGCCGACACCGTGCGCGACGGCATCGCCCTGATCAGCCTGAACGGGGCGGTGATCAAAAACTGCGACGTCATCCGCCACACCAAGAAGGGCTTCCGGCTGGCGAGCAACGTGCGCTTCGTGACGTTCGAGGCCTGCACGGCCGACGGCAACGGAGGCAACGAGGCGTTCCCCAACGAGGCGTATCCAAACGGCTTCTACAGCGACTCGAGCTCGGGCAACCACGACAACACCTACATCGACTGCGTCGCCAGGAACCAGCGCATGCCCGGCCAGGCGACGACGTCCTACTGGAACGGCGACGGCTTCTCGTCGGAGTCGTCGAGCTACAACTACACCTACATTCGCTGCAAGGCGTTCGACAACCACGACGGCGGCTTCGACGACAAGGCCCGCTCGACGATCTACGACAGTTGCGTCGCGCTCGGCAACAAGCGCGGGTTCCGTTACTGGGGAACGTCGAACGGTCTCATGGTCAATTGCCTCTCGGCCTACAACCAGTCGTGGGGCGACGTGGACAGCGCGACCGGCCTGCCGATGCCCGCCTACGCGCTCTGGATCTCGGGCAGCGGAAACCTCAACGTCAGCCAGTCGACGTTCCACAACGCCATCGACGCGCAGGTCCACGCCGAGCCCGGCGGCGAGGCCGTGCTGAACGACTGCATTCTCTCGGTCGACGGCACGTTCTCCACCGGCGCGATGACCGGCGGCAGCGTCCTCCTGAATGGCACGAAGCGCCATGCGCCGGGCGCCGGCCCGGACGCCGATCCCGCTTACGTTGCGCCGTCGCCGGCGTGGACCGGCAGCCCGGCCAACGCGTTCGACAGCCAGACCTACACGAGCCCCGAAAAGGGTTATTATCAGGCGACCGGCGCGGCCAACGTTCCGCCGCTGCTCACGCTGGGCGCGCTGCCCTACACCGCGGGGATGGCGCCTCTGACGGTCGACTTTGCCGCGACGCCCGTCGAGACCGACGGGACCATCGTCTCCTATGCGTGGACCTTCGGCGACGGCGGCACGTCGGCCGCGCCGAATCCGTCGCACACCTACACCGCGGCGGGAACCTACAACGCCGAATGCACGGTCACCGACGACGACGGTGCGATCGCGATCCGGCGCGTCACGATCCAGGTGATCGCCGCCAACGCCGGGCCCAGCCACCACGTCACGCCGGCCGGCGCGGGCAGCCGCAACGGCTCGAGCTGGGCCCACGCCTATGCGGAGGCGGACCTGCAGGCTTTGCTCAACTCGCTTTCCGCGGGGCACACGATCCAGCTCGGCAGCGGGACCTATTCGCACGGCCCCACGCTGACTCTCACGAAGAGCGGCACGTCGTCCGCGCCGATTACGATCCAGGGAGTGGATACCGGCGCGGGGCTGCCGCTGTTTGACGGCACGTTCAACCTCGCGAACAGCGCGAGCAGCGGGCTCTTCTCCTTCGGCACCGGGCCGCTGAGCCACATCGCGATCAAGAACCTTCAGTTCAAGGACCACGGCTGGGTCTTCGACATGCGCCTGACCGGCACGACCGACACGCTGCGGGATCACATCACCTTCGAGAACCTCACGTTCGACTCGGTCGAGGACGGCATCCGGCTGCGCAACTGCAACCAAGTCTTCGTCCGCAACTGCCACGTGATCCGCTACACGAAGAAGGCGTTCCGCGTGGGCGACTACTCGAGCTTCGTGACGCTGGAGAACTGCTCCGCCGACTGCACCGGCGGCAACCAGGCGTTCGTGGCCAAGGCGATCCCGACGGCGTTTTTCTGCGACGACACCGACGGGCTCCCGACGATCCACGACATCACGTTCCGCGACTGCGTCGCGCGCAACAACGGCTACCCTCAGTCCGACGACAGCTACTGGAACGGCGACGGTTACTCGACGGAACGCGGCGCCTACAACATCAGCTACATCCGCTGCCAGTCCTACAACAACAACGACGGCGGCTTCGACGACAAGGCCCACGATCTCCTCTATCGCGACTGCGTCGCCGCCGGCAACAAGCGGCAGTTCCGCGTCTGGGCGGACAACGTCGTGCTCGAGAACTGCCTCGGCGCCCACGCCGTCTTCTCCAGCGCGACCGGCGGCGAGGGCGGCACGGGCGGCACGCTCGGCCTCTGGCTCGACGACACCGCGCGCGTGACGATGCGCTTCTCGACCCTGCACAACGGCCACATCGAGATGACCAGCGGCGGCCAGCTCACGATCGAGGACTCGCTTCTCTCCAAGGATTCCACGGCGACCACCTTCTGGACGGGCAGCGGCGTCACGCTCGTGCGCACGGCCACCTACAGCCAGGCCACGGGCACCGATCCGCAGTATCTCGCGCCCTCCAGTGCGTGGCGCGGTTCGCCGCTCAACGCCTACGACAGCGCGCTTTACGGTCTGACGAAGGGCTTCAACAGCGCCTACCTCGCCAACTCGATCGCCGTCAACCTCACCGATGCGGCCAACGTGCTCGCCGCCGGCGAGATCGTCGGCGCGCTGCCGGCCGCCAACTGGAGCAACTCGACGACGAACAACCAGGTGCTGACCAACGTCGCCGATTGCTTCGGCACGGCGACGACGGCGGACATCTCGTTCACGAACACCGCGTATTCATATCCCAACAACACGGCCGCGCTGCCGGCGCCGCTGACCGACGACGCGAAGATGATGCGCAGCCAGCGGGCGCTCTCCAACAACAGCACGATGTACGCGACCGCCGCGCAGGTCCCCTATGCGGCCTACGACGTGTATGTTTACTGGGGCGGCCGCACGCCGCAGGAGACGGTGCCGGCGACCATGGCGTTGGCCTTCCAGCTCTGGAACGGCACGGCATGGGTGACGAGCGAGACGAAGTACATCCGCGACACCAATCGCGTCTGGGACGGCACCTACAACGAATCGCTTGCCGCCACCGCCGCCGAGGCGGTCGACGGCAACGAATACGTCGTCTTCCGCAACGTGACCGCTGCGACGTTCCGCGTGGTGGCCACGACCGGCGTGCGGACCGGCCTCTGCGGCCTGCAGATCGTGCCGCGGTAGGCGGGGTGCGGGGATTCGCTCCATGCGGCGCGGGCCTTCCACCCGCGCCTGTGATGGTCGGACCCATCTCGGCCGGGCTCCGAAGGCTCGGCGCAGACACTCCGGAGGCTCAAGCGTGAGTATCGGGAGCCTCAGCGGTGAGTATCGGGAGCCTCGACCGCCAGGGTTTGAACCTCAACCGTGAGGCTCCGGACACTGAGCCGAGAGGTCCTTGAACCTCGACCGTGAGGCTTCGGACACTCTGCCGAGAGGTTCCTGAACCTCAACCGTGAGGCTCCGGAGGTTGTCGGCTGCATCTCTGAGCTCGCCGGAGATACTCCGGACTCTCACCCGACATGCTTCAGACCTTCACCCGACATACTCCGAACCCTCACTCGAGATACTCCGGACCTCCACCGGAGAGACTGCGAAGGTCCCCTTGAGACGCCTGCGCCCTTGGACTCGGAGGGGGCTGAACATGTGGCACCATGGTGGCAGCGGCCATCGTCCCTGTCCGCCATTTTCGCAGGAGCACCCATCCCAAAACTACGTTTTGGAATCGACGGGAAGGAACCGGTAGGGCGAGGCGTCCCGCCGAGCCGCTAGCCCCCGCGCATGACCAAGGTCTGGCCATTGTAGCTCACGCGGTCACCCGGAGTGACCTTCCTGCCGCGCTGCGTCTCCACCACGCCGTTGAGTGTCACCTGTCCGGCGGCGATCACCTGTTTCGCTTCGCCGCCCGTGCTGGCCAGGCCGCCGAACTTGAGCAGTTGCGCGAGTTCGATCGCTTCGCCGCGGATCGTGACCTCGTGAAGGTTGGCGTCGGCGCTCATGTCAGCCGACTTTCAGGAGCTCGACCTCGAAGATGAGCGTGGCGTTCGGCGGGATCGCACCGGGGAAACCCTGCGCGCCGTAGCCGAGGTGGGGCGGGATCGTGAGCTTCACCTTGTCGCCGACCTTCATCGTGGCGACACCCTGATCCCACCCGCCGATGACCTGCCGCATGCCGAGCGCAAAAGTGAACGGCTCGTCGCGATCGCGCGAGCTGTCGAATTTTTCGCCGCTGGTGAGCCAGCCGGTGTAGTGAACCGTGACGAAGTCGCCTTTTTTCGGAGCGGGGCCGTTGCCGGCGACCAGTTGCTCGATCTGCAGTTCGGAGGAGGGCATCCGCTCACCGTGTAGGTTTCAGGCCACGACACAAGCAACCGCTGTTTTCGTTGGCGGGTTCGCCTTCGTCGCGGGCGCCGCTCCGCCGGTTGCTATCCCACGAAGGCCGGGTAGCCCTCGCGCTTCACCGCTTCGGTGAGTTGTCCCGGATCGGCGGCGTCATGCTCCACGATGGCTTCGTGCGCATCGGAGTCGACGGTGACGGATTGTACTCCCGGGACCGCTTCGAGGGCCTTTTCAAGCGGCGTCGTGTCGACCCCGGCGGGCAGTTTCGCGATTTTGATGTGAGTGGTCGTCATGGAAAAATGGTGACGGAGGAACGGGTAGGGTGGCCGAGGAGGCGGCGCGGGCAACTGCGCTCGCGTGACGCTGCGCGCGCCAGCCGCGCGCAACGCCCTCAAAGTAGCCGGTCCGGAAGCAGATACCACCCGGAGAGATTCCCACGCGCGCATGGGGCGGCGACGCCCGCCGCCGTCGGAAAGTGCCCCGCCACCGGCCCGGGGCGCCGCCCCTGGAAACGCAAGATCGGTCAGCGCCGCCGCGACGCGCGCCGGATCCGGCGGATCTCGGCGGCGGACAAGCCGAGCGATTCCAAAAAGTCGCGGTGCGCCTCCGGTGACTGCGCTTCGAAGGCCTCGTGCCAGCGCTGCATCTCGGCGTCGTCCATGCCGGCAGCCCGGAGCAGGGCGACCCAGCGCTCCTTGGTCATGATGCGCGTGCGGCGCGCGTGGCGCGTGGGACCAAGAAGTTTGACGACGACCTGTTGCTGCCGCCGCAGGGCGGCGATCTCGCGGTTCAGCGCGGTGAGACGCTCGTGCAGCGCCGTTTGGACTGCGGAGCGCGGGCGGGCGGCTTCGTCGAGCAACGGCGCGATGCGCTCGAGCGTCAGCCCCGCCGTGCGGTAGCGGCAGATCGCGGCGAGGCGCGCGCGATCGGCGTCGTTGTAGAGCCGGTAACCCGCCGACGTGCGGTAGTCCGGACGCAGCAACCCGATGCGGTCGTAATAAAGCAGCGTGCTGCGGGTGAGTCCAAACTCGGCGGCAAGCTGGCGAATGGTCGTCATGAAAAAGAAAGCGGGCCTGCCGGCAGTCTGCCGCCGGCGGGCCCGCGAGGGAAGCGTCAGTTCGCGGTGCGCGACTGCTCGCGGATGCGGGCGGCCTCGCCAGCCGGGATGCCGAGCCACTCGAGGAATTTTCCGTGGGCGGCAGGGCGCTGGCGCTCGAACTCGCGGTGGAAGCGGTCGCGCAGGGCGGCGTTGATACCGGCCGCGTCGAGCACGGCGACGAACTGGTCTTTGGTGATGTCGTTGTTCATGGGAGGCGTGGATGGGTTGGTTTCGAGGCGACGCGGGCTGCGCCGCGGTGCGCAGGGTGCACTGTGAAGCGATGGTCAACTCCAGCGAAATGTGCGGCGGAGAGGTCGGTAGGGGCCGGTCGAATACGCGGAATCGCGCGACCGGTTGACAAACCCGCCGGGCCCTTTCAACCTCTGCGTGTCGGCCGCTGCGGCGGCCGACGCCCATGACCAAAAAGTAAGAATTCTCCCTGGGTCCGTTCTCTGCGCCGCGCCGGCCTGGCGGGCGCCAACCTTGGAATTCTTACGTATGTTGAGTTTGCAGAATGTCGTTGTGGACAAAGCGGGGCGCACGCTGTTCGCCCCGATCAACTTCAGTTTCGGGTCGCGGCGTTATGGCCTCGTCGGTGCTTCGGGCAGCGGCAAGACGACGCTGGCGCGCGTCCTGTCGGGTCTCGAGACTCCGTCCGCGGGGCAGGTGCTCCGGCGGTGCCACGTGCATCTATTCGCGCAACACGCGCCGCGCCCGGAGGGCTCGGTCGACGAGTTTCTGGCCGAGCTTTGGATGACGCCGGCGCCGAGCCGGCCGCTGTGGCGGGCGTGGATGCCGCGGCTCGATCCAGGCGCCGTCGTTCGCCAGCTCAGTGGCGGCGAATGGACGCGGTTGCGTTTGCTGCGGCTGCTGGGAGAGGAGGGGACGTTCGTTATCCTCGACGAACCGACCAATCACCTCGATCGAGACGGACGCAGGGCGGTCGAGGAGTTCATCGACCATCATGCGGGCGGAGTGATCGTCGTGAGCCACGACCGCGCCCTGTTGCGCCATGTCGACGAGATCCTCGAACTGACCTCCGCCGGGTTGCAGCGGTTTGGCGGCGCCTTCGACGTTTACTGGGCCGAGCGCGCGGAGCAGCGGCGCCGGCAGGATGAGGCGGTGGAGCAGGCGGATCGCAGGAGGAAGCAAGCCATGCGAGAGGTCAACGAGCGCCTCGCTGCGCAGGACAAACGCCTGCGCGCGGGCCAGCGTCGCGCCGACAAAGGCGGCTTGCCCGCGATCGTCGCCGGCGGCCTGCGAAGGCGCGCCGAGGCGACGCGCGGCAAATTGGAGGTGCGCGCCGACGCGAAAGTGGAGCGCGCCGCGCGCGAGTGGTCCGAGGCCGTGCATGCGCGCCAGAGCGATCCGTTTCTCCGGCTCGATTTCGAAAGCAGCGCGCCGCCCGCGGGCGCGGTGTTTTTTGCGGCTCGCGAGCTCACGTTCCGGTTCACCGGCGCCACGCAGCCGCTTTGGGCACAGCCGCTCGACTTCGTCATGAGTGGATGCGAACGCTGGCGGCTGGGCGGAGGAAATGGCGCGGGCAAGAGCACGCTGCTCCGGCTGCTGTGCGGAGAGGCGATCGGCACGGTCGAGGGGGAACTCCGCCGCACCGAGCGCCCCTTCGTTCATCTCGATCAGGAGCAGAGCCTGCTCACGCCGGACCGATCGCTGCTGGAGATCCTCAGCGGGCGCACGCGTTTCCCGGCGGTCGCGCTGCGCAACGAGCTCGCGTTCCACGGCTTCACCGGCGCGAAGGTGCATCAGCCGACGGGCACGTTCAGCGGAGGCGAACGACTCCGGGCGGCGCTGGCCGCGATGTTTCTTGGCGGGCAGTTGCCGCAGGCGATCCTGCTGGACGAGCCCACCAACAACCTCGACTTCCAAAGCCAGGAGTTGCTGGTCGCAGCCCTCGAGCGCTTCGACGGCCTCCTCGTGGTTGCCAGCCACGACGAGGCGTTCACGGCCGCGCTCAAGCTGACCCGTTCCCTCGAGCTCAGCCCCAACGCATCCACTTCCTGGTGACAGCGTTGACGTTCGCCGTTGACGGCTCAGTGTCTCCCCATGGAGCCGGAATTCTGGAATCAGCGCTTCGGGGGCGACACGTACTTCTACGGCACGGAGCCGAACGCGTTTGTTGCCGCGTGCGCCGCGCAGATTCCACCGGGCCCGGTGCTGTGCCTCGGCGAGGGGGAGGGGCGCAACGCGGTGTTTCTCGCCGCGCGCGGCCACGCCGTCACCGCGGTCGACCAGTCATCCGCGGGCCTCGCCAAAGCGCGACGGCTCGCCGGCGCGCGCGGCGTCGCGCTCACGACGGTGGCCGCGGATCTGGCGAACTTTCCCATCGAGCCGGGCGCCTGGGCGGGGATCGTCGCGACCTTCGTGCATCTGCCGCCGGCGCTGCGAGGCGAGGTTCACCGCCGCGCCGCGCTCGGCCTCAAGCCTGGCGGCGTGATCGTGCTCGAAGCCTACACGCCCGCGCAGGTGCGCTTTCGCACCGGCGGTCCGGTGAACCAGCCGGAACTGCTCATGACCCTGGCCGCGTTGAGGGTGGAGTTTGCCGGTCTCGAATTTTCCCTTGCGCAGGAAGTGGAGCGCGACGTTTACGAGGAGCCGGGACACCGCGGCCGCTCGGCGGTTGTGCAAGTGCTCGCGCGCCGGCCGTGAGCTGGTCGAGGGAAGGCGCCGTGGCGCGGAGCTTCAGCCCGCGCTCGGAGGCGCAACCTGCGCTCGCGGAAGCTCCGCTTTGCCTGGGGTGGCCGCCGTGCAAGTGGAGCATGGCATTCAGGCCTTTGCGAACGGGCTGTTGATCGCTAAAAAAATCGTGTCCGGATGTCCTGCGGCGCCGGACTGGTTCGTTAGGAGAGTGTAGTCACAAAACAAAATCACCCACACCTCCCGCAGGGAAACAAAACCATGTCCTCCACCAATACCATTCGTCTCCACCGTGTCGTCCGCGCGAATCCCGAGAAAGTGTATCGTGCGTTCCTCGACGCCGATGCCATGGCCAAATGGCTTCCGCCGCACGGCTTCACCTGCAAGGTTCACCAGTTCGAGGGCAAGGTCGGCGGCACGTTCAAGATGTCGTTCACCAACTTCACGACCGGCGGAAGCCACTCCTTCGGCGGGAGCTACCTCGAGTTGGTTCCGCATGAGCGTATCCGCTACACGGATAAGTTCGACGATCCCAACCTGCCTGGCGAAATGACCGTGACGGTGCTCTTGAAGAAGGTGTCGGTCGGCACCGAGCTAAACATCGAGCAGTCGGGCGTGCCTGCGGTGATCCCGGCCGAGGCGTGCTACCTGGGCTGGCAGGAATCCCTCAACCAGTTCGCGCAGCTCGTCGAGCCGGAGATCCCGAACTGAGCCGAAGCCACGAGCTCATTGAACCTCCGCCTGCGCTCGTTTGCGCTCTCGAGCGCGGGCTGAACACCGCGCTCCTTTGAACAGTCGCCGGGCAAAGCCAATCACAGCCTGCCGCCCCCTTTAACCCTCAACTGTGTTTTTTGGATGAGCAGATTCCGCTGCCAGATCACCACCTCGCTCGACGGCTTCGTCGCCGGGCCGAACCAGGGCCGGGAACATCCTCTCGGCGAGGGCGGACTCGGTCTTCACGAGTGGTTGTATCCCACGAAGACATTTCGTTCGCTGCACGGCGACGCCGGCGGCGAGACGGGCGTCAACGACGACGTGCTGCGCGAAGCGTTCGAGAACGCCGGCGCGACCATCATGGGGCGCAATATGTTTGGCCCGGTGCGCGGGCCGTGGGGTTCGGATCCGTGGAAAGGTTGGTGGGGCGATGAGCCGCCGTTTCACCACCCGGTCTTCGTGCTCACGCACCACGCGCGCGAACCGCTCACGCTACGGGGCGGCACGACGTTCCACTTCGTGACCGACGGGATCGAGTCCGCCCTCGCGCAGGCGCGGAAAGCCGCCGGCGGCCGGGACGTAATTCTCGGCGGCGGTGCGAGCGTGATCCAGCAATACCTGGGAGCCGGCCTGCTCGATGAACTGGAGATCCACGTCGTCCCGCTCCTGCTGGGCGGCGGCGCCCGGCTCCTCGAGCATTTCGATGTGCACGCGCTGAACCTCGAGACCATCCGCACGCTTGCCGGCCCGGGCGTCGCGCACCTCAAATACCGCGTGGTGAAAACCTCCCGCCGTGACAGAGCACGATGATCGCCACGCCTTTCGCCGGTGGCTGCCACGGCGGCGCCGTGCGCTACGAATGCGACGCCCGGCCCCGGGGACGTATTGAATCCGGCCCTACCGCATTTCCCGCCGAACCCGCCGGAGTGAGGCGCACCGGCGGCCGGCCGCCTCCTCACCAGAACACGACGAAGAACAGAATCGTCGCGGCGATGACGATCAGGCCGGCCAGGCGGACGACCGGATCGGTTCGCACTTCCATTTCCTTGCGTACGGGAAGAACCCGCGGCTGGGCGAGGGGCCAGAGGAAGGTGATCCCGCCCATGAGCAAAAGCACCAGGTTGAAGGTGAGCGCCACCTGCAGGAGAAAGTGGACCGAGGGGGCGAAGGCCTGGAACAACCCGTAGATTGCGGGGCCGCTCAACAACGCCGCGACGCCGGCGGAGGCGGGGGCCTGCGGCACCAGGAGGCCCACGACGAAAGCCGCGACCACGCCGGGCCAGATGTAACCCTGGAAATTCTGGATGAAATTGAAAACGCCGCCAAAGCGGGGATCCGCCAGCCGCGGGGCCAGTAGTGCTCCGACCACTACCGAGGCCGCGGTGACCGCCCGCCCGACCGTCACGAGTCTCGCCTGCGAAGCCGTGCGGTCGAGCAGCCGGTGGTAGAGGTCCATCGTGAGGATCGTGGACGCGGAATTGATGAGCGACGCCAGCGTGCTGATGACCGCCCCGGCGATGGCGGCGAGAATGAAGCCGCGCAATCCGGCCGGCACGAGGGCCTTGATCAGGGTCGGGTAGGCCTGGTCGGGCGTGGCGAGCTGGCCGGAGTAGAGCTGCCCCGCCATGATGCCCGGCATGACGATGGCAAAGGGAACCAGCAGCCACAGGGCGCCGGCGAAGATCACCCCGAGCTGTCCATCGCGCAGGGTGCGGGCGGCGAGGTTGCGCTGCACGATGAACTGGTTGAGCCCGCAATAGTAGAGGATGACGATCCACATGCCCGACGCCACGCCGGTCCAGGGCAGTTGGGGGTGGTCGGCGGGGAGAATCATGTGCAGCCGGGACGCGTTGGCGGCGGCGAACGCGTCCCAGCCGCCGACGGCGCGCAGCCCGAGGAAGAAGACGAGCAGGCCGCCGGCGATCAGGGCGAGTCCCTGGAAAAGATCCGCCCAAGCCACGGCCTTGAGGCCGCCCCACGTCGTGTACAGCGCCGCGACGACGGCGAGGATCCAGATGCCCGTTTTGAGTTCGAGGCCGAAGATCGTGTGGATCGTGAGGCCGCCAGAATAGAGCACGGCGGTGAGCATCACGGCTACGTAGATGATCACGGTGGCGACCGCCATGATCGAGCGGGCGGCGGCGTTGTAGCGGTATTCGAGGAATTCCGGGATCGTGTAGATGCCGGCGCGGAGCAGCCTCGGCAGCAGCGTGAAGGCGATCAACACCACGCCGATGGTGCCGACCAACTGCCAGGAGCTCACGGCGAGTCCGATCCCTCCGGCGCCCTGGCCGGCCATGCCGATCATCTGTTCGGTCGAGATGTTGGCGGCGACGATGGAGATCCCGATCAGCCACCACGACAGCCCGCGGCCGCCGAGAAAATAATCGGAACTGGTGGACTCGCCGCGGCTTTTCCAGAGGGCGAAACCGAGGATGAATGCGTAGAAGCTGAGAAAGACCGCGTAATCCAGAGGGGTGAAAACCATAGGGCGAGGCGCCGAGTAAGGGACGGTGTGGGACGGGCCCGGGGGATTATGGCGGGCTGGGACATACGCGGGCAGTCTACGGTGTGCGGAGGGAATAACAATGGATCCGACCGACGAAAAACCTGCACGATCTTATGATCATGTCGCCGGCGCCAGCTGCCACGCCCTCTCGAATCATATCGCGATCCGCCGCGGTCTGGACGGATCGGCCGTTTCCGGTGATCCTCTGGTTTCACGGCGGCGGCTGGCGCAACGGCGGCTACGCCTCCTGCCCGCAACTGCGGTGATCGTGCATGGCGATGCCGACCGCACCGTGCCGCTTTCGCAAAGCCAACTCCTCGTCGACGCGCTCCGCCGCGTTAATGCGGCCGTCGAGCTCCACGTCATCCCGGGCGCGGGGCACGGTGACGAGGCGTTCCGCGCGCCGGAAATCGACGCGCGGGTGCAGGCCTTCTTCGACCGGCATCTCAAGCGGCCCTAGCGAGGGCGTGGGATGCTTTTCCCGAACGCCTTCGCGTTGCGCAGTGCTTTAGCAGCCTTTGGCGAAAGAAGGTCCACAACCTCGCGTCGCGACACCTGAGCGTTCTGCGGCGCCACCGATGGCGCCGCCCTGTTTCGTTTGAGCCGCGACTTAGTTCGACGGCGGCACGAAGCCGAGGTTGACGGGCGCCTGCGGCAGCGCGGGCGGCTTCATCATATTCGTCGTGGGGACATCGTTCCCGACGGGCGTGACTGTGAGACCGTTCACCCACATCCGGCCCTTGCCGCGTACGAAGAATCCATAGTTCAGCCGCGTCGACTCTGGCGGTACGTCGAGCACGATCGAATATTCCTCCCAGTCCGTCGTGCCCTTGGGCGCACGTTGGTTCATGTTGTCGAACTGGAGCGACTTTCCACCCTCGGGGCCGTCGACTCGCATCCACAGGTGGCCGCCGTCGGCCGCGTCTTCGGTCTTCACCCAGCCGGTCAACCGCACGCGCTGGTTTTTATACACGTCTGCGGAAATGGTCTGCATCATCCCACCGAACTTTCCCTCGGCGGCGCCGGTCGATCTGGCATAGGCGCTCGGCATCCCTCCCCACGCGTTGTTCTCGTCGACCCCGACTTCGTAGAGTTCGTTGGCGCTGCCGTTCTTGTACCAGCCCTTTGGAGGTTTCGGCGTCACGCCGGGTTACGGGGCCGGGTTGGCAGACACGGTCGCCGGTGCCGAGTTGCCGCTGCGCCCCGCGGATGCCGAGGCCGCGGCGTCCGTCTCCGCCTGTCGTTGGTTTCTCAATACCGCGAGTTCGTGCCGAACCGCCTCCACCTGCCTGATCGCTGCGGTCGTTTCGGCGCGCGCGGCGGCGAGGTCGTTCTGAAGCTGCGATGTGTGGTGGTGCTGATAGAGAAGACCACCGAGTACCGCGATCACCGCAGCGCCTGTGATCAGTTTGGAGGTGCTCATAAAAGCAAGGAATGTTGCCGCCACGCCGGTTCCGCCGGCGAGGCTCAGGACCGCGCCCTTCGTTACGACGGTGGCGAGACCGCTCGGCACCGTCTCCAAGGCATAGGAGGGCAGGGCGGCGGCGAGTGCGACGGCCGTGGACGTCACGCCACGGTGCTCGAGTCGCTCACGCAGCTTCGCCAGCGCGCGCTCGACGCGCATGCGCGCGGCATTCTCCGTCAGTCGCAATGACGCGCCAATCGCCGCGTAACTCTGTTTGGAAAAAAAACGGGCGAGGACCGCCTCCCGGTCGGCGTCGGACAACTCACACAGCACGTCGTCGAGGACTGTCTTGATCGCTTCGAGGTCCGGCCGGGCTTCGGGCAGGATCGTGCCGAGCCGGTGGGCTTCAATCTCGCGGACGCGACGGTTGGTTTGGGAGCGCATGATATTTTGCGTTTCGTAGCAAGCGCTGCGGTGAAGCCATCCGATAACGCTCGGCGCGCCCGCCACCGACCGGGCCTTGCGCGCGAGGGCGATGAACACGCCTTGAGTGGCATCCTTGGCCGCGTGCGAATCGCGCAGGCGGCGCAGGCTGACGGCATAGACGAAGCCGATGTGGCGATCGACGATCTGCGCGAAGCTCCCCTCGTCGCGCTTCTCTGCAAAGTCCCGCAGCAGGTCGCCGTCGCTTTTCATCGTGTTCACTAGTGTAGTGTCCCACAAATAAGTGCCCATAAGCGTGGGGTGGGCAGACTGGCCGGATGTCACGCACGAGTGCGCCGGTGGTTTTGACGGAAGAGGAGCGGCTTCGTCTCGCGCAGTGGA
>DASWVO010000293.1:0-4659 GCA_036406235.1 Opitutaceae bacterium | reverse complement strand
GGCGGCGCCTCGACCGGCGCGGGCTTCTGCCAGAAATAATGACCGCGCCGGTTGTGATCCCAGCGTATTGCTGCGGCAATGACGGCAAGGACCACGACCAGCAGGATGATCGTGCGCTTGCGCCGGGCGGCGGACTTGTCGGCGTAGGGGTCGGTGAGAACGCGCCGCGCATTGGCGGGCAGAAGGGCGCGCTCGGTGAGTTTGGTGCCGAAGGGAATGTTGATCCGCACGCGTCCGTTGATGGCCCAGCCGTTGGCGTCGAGGATCGGGCCGAGGTTGCGCTGGCGGAGCTTGAGGGCGGCGAGCAGCATCGACGGGCCGGAGATGACGAGCAGGGCGCCGGCGATGGCGAGCGGCATCTGCCACATGGCCAGCCCGAGGAACCCCGTCGCTACGCTCGCGATTGCGCTGCCGATCGCCCCGAGGGCCAGGCCGATGGCGGCGAAAATGCCGGCGAACTTGGCGATGTCGAACGCCGGACGGCCGTCGGCGGGCTTGGTGCCGGCGGAGGTGACACCGGCCGCGAGGTTCGCGTCGGCGGACTTTTCCTTTGCGGCGGCGAACTTGGCGATCTGGTCCTCGACGAAGCGCGCGACCTTCTTGTAGGGCGCCCAGAACGACTGACGGATGCTGATCGGATTGTCGACGAGCTTGGTGATGGTCGCATCCCAGTCGCGGCCCTTGCGATCGTAGAAGATGCCGTTGCGACCGACGCGCAGAAAATCGCTGTCCCCCTGGGTGAAGGCGGCGACGATCTTCATGGTCTCGCCGCCCGCGCGCTTCAGGTCGCAGTAGGCGAGATAGGCGTAGCTGGCGCCGGCGAGGGTGCTGTGGGAGGCCGGGTCGGCCACGGGCACGCACAACTCGCAAGACCGGCTGTCGAGGTAAAGCACGCCCGCCTGAAAGATGGCGTAGCGATCGGGCGAATACAGGTCCGTGAAGTTGACGAAATTGGCGAGCAAGGTGCGGAAGTCGCGGGCGAGCCGCAGCAGCTTCTCGACGCTGGCGATGGCGGCAAAGCGGCCGGCGAGCGCGGCGTCCTCGGCCACCAGTGCGGAGAGGGCGGCCTTCTGGTCGGCCGCGAGAATGGCCTTGATGCGCTCGAGTCCGAGCGACTCGACGGCGGCGCCGGCCTTCGCGGCGATCCAGGCGTCGTAGGCGGCGACGCGTGCCTTCAGGCCGGCCCACTCGGGCTCGCTCAGCGTCACCTTGCCCGCACCCAATCCCGGGGAGACCACCGCGGCGCGGAACGTTGCGAGGGCTCCGGTCCAGGCGGGATTGACGCCGTTGTCGAGCCGCAGCGGCTGGTCGACCTCGACGCGCGCGAGGGGAAAGCTGGTGAGTTCGTCGGCGCCGAGGGAGAGGTCTTTGGTGGCGAGTTCGAGGTAGGCGTCTTCGGAGCGGTTGAGCGCAATCAGCGCGCGCGTGTCGAAGGCGGCGAGGCGGCTGCGCGCAAAGTAGTCGTCGATCTTGGCGCGCACCGCCTGGACCGCGGCGCTGGCGGCGGCCGTGCCTGCACCGAACGCCTGCACGGCGGGGTCCTCGCCTTGGGCGCGCCAATTCGCGAAGGCGGCGCAGTCGGCATAGAACGAGTCGATCCGCGCCTGATCCACCCCGGATGCGCCGCTGCGGTCAGGCGTGCCTCCGATCGTCGCGACGATGTCGGCGATCACTGCCTTCAAGGCTGGATCGGCGGTCGAGTCGACGATGATCACGCCGTCGCCGTTGAGGGTCGTGGCGGCGAAAACCTTGGCGGTATCGGTCGCGTCGGCGAGGGAGATTTCCGTGGCGTCGGGCCTGCCGAGGCGCGTGAGGATTTCGGTCGCGGCGGTGCGGGCGGCGGCGCCCTCCGGGGTGGCCTCATTGAAGGCGGAGACGGGCAGTCGGTCGCGGTCGTGGAGGAGATCGCCCGCGTCTTTGAGGTAGGGTGCCGCCCACTTGATTGTCGCGAGGATCTCGGGCACCCGGATGCGGCCGTCCTTGTCGGCATCGATCAGCGTGAGGGTTTTCTCGTCGAGCTCGAGTCCCTTGACCGGGCAGCTCAGCGCCACCCAGAGCTTCTGGTCCAGTTGGTCGAGGGCGAGCAGGTCGGCGCCGTTCTCGATGGCGGCCTGGTCGAGATCGCCGATGCGGTAAAACTTCCAAGCGTGCGCGGTCGCGGGGGAAGAGTGCATGCCAATGATTTTTGACGAGTTGCACTCATTGGCAATCGTCTAAAGAGCCGTCGGACCGCGGAATACGGCGGTCCGGGAATCCCTGATGCGCCGGCCGCGGCCGGCGCCGCGGCTTCACGCGGCATAGACGCCGCCGTTGATGTCGAGCGTGGCGCCGGTGATGAAGCCGTCGTATTCGCTGGCAAGATACACGACGGCGCGCGCGACGTCTTCCGGTGTGCCGGCGCGGCCGAGCGGGATGCCGGCGATGGTGGCGCGGGCGGCTGCGTCGGTCGTATGCGTGGTGTGAAAGCTGGTGCCGAGGATGAGGCCGGGGGCGACGGCGTTGACGCGCACGCCGCGCGGGCCGAGCTCGGTGGCGAGGGCGCGGGTGAAGGTGAGCACGGCGCCCTTGGCGGTCGAGTAGGCGAGGGAGCCGGGATGCCCGCCCTTGCGGCCGGCGAGCGAGGAGAGATTGACGATGCTCGCGCCGCCGTGCCTTGCCGCGGCGGCGGTCAGGTGCGGCGCGCAGGCCCGGGTCACGCGACGCAGGCTGCCGAGATTGAGCGACATGACGTCGGCCCAGAAGGCGTCGTCGCCGTCCTCCAGCGAACGGCGCGCGACGAGGGAACCGGCGTTGTTGATCAGAAGATCGATTCCGCCGAGAAAGGCCGCCGCTTCGCCGACCAGCCGGTCGCATTCGTCGCTCTCGGTGAGGTCGGCACGGGTGCAGCCGGCCCGGCGGCCGAGGGCGGGCGCCTCGGCGACGACGGCCTGCGCGGCCGCGGCGCTGCTCCGGTAATGCACGAACACATCGCAGCCGGCCGCCAGGAGCGCGCGGGTGACGGCGAGTCCGATGCCTTGCGCGCCGGCAGTGATCAAGGCGCGTTTGCCGACGAGGCGGGAGGTGGAGGCGGAAGGGGGCATGGGCGCAGAATTCATGATTATTAAACGGCGTCAACGCCCCTATGCGTCCGCCGGCGGGGGCGTCGCCGGCTACGAGGCCGGGCGCCGGACGTCCCGGCGCATGATCGCCCGCGTGGGCGACGGCCGGGCGACTTCCGTGAAGCCGGCGCGGTGGAACGCGTTGATGGTACCGTTCCAGAGAAACGCGTCGGCCTGCCGACCGCTCCGCACGTCGCGCGGGTAGCCCTCGACGATCCGCCCGCCCTGCTTCCGCACGAAGTCGATCGTGGCGGACAACAGCGCGACGCTTACGCCGCGACCGCGCCAGTCGCGTTTCACGAAAAGACAGGAGACGGACCACACGGGCTCGTCATCCACTGGTTTCAACGTGCGGGCGCTGGCGAGACCGGCGAAGGTGGCGCGCGGCGCCACCGAGACCCAGCCGACGGCTTCGCTGCCAGCGTAAGCGAGCAAGCCCGGTTTGGCGCCGGTGCGCACGAGCGCGTGCAGGGCGCGACGGTTGCCTTCGCCGCGGCCGCGCTCCCACTCCGCGCGCGTGCGGCGCCAGAACATGCACCAGCAACCCGCACAGGCGCCGCGCGGCCCGAAGAGCGCGGCGAAGTCGTCCCAGCGCGACGGAGTGAGGGGCACGATTTTCAGCTCGCCGGGCATGCTTGGATGGATCGACGACGCGTCCGGTTTTCTCAATGAGATTTGCACCCGACGGGATGCCGGTGCGCTGCGAGGCGCGAGGTGGGGCGGATCCGGTGTGGTGGCGTCAGGCGAAATCTTATGCGACCATCGGCGGGATGCTGGTTGAGGCGCGCCGCCGCGCGGCCGCGGGACTATTCGCCGATGATTTTGACGAGAACGCGCTTGCGCCGCAGGCCGTCGAACTCGCCGTAGAAAATCTGTTCCCACGGGCCGAAGTCGAGTCGACCGTTCGTCACGGCGACGACGACCTCGCGTCCCATGAGCGTGCGCTTGAGATGGGCGTCGGCGTTATCCTCGCCGGTGCGATTGTGATCATACGCACTGTGCGGTTTTTCCGGCGCGAGCTTTTCGAGCCAGCGTTCGAAATCGGCGTGCAGCCCGCTTTCGTCGTCGTTGATGAAGACGCTGGCGCTGATGTGCATCGCGTTCACGAGGCAGAGTCCCTCGCGGATTCCGCTCTCGTCGAGCGCCGCTTCGACGTCGGAGGTGATGTTGAAAAACGCGCGACGACGCGGGGCTTCAAACCAGAGTTCCTTTCGGTGGCTTTTCATGACAAGTAGTGCAACTTTAGGCCGTCATCAGTGGTCTGTAGGAGGACCCCCGTCATGAGCGACGAAACGCCACCGCCCCCCATGGGAACCCCGCGCGAGGAGCTGATCAACAGCCTCACGCACGGGCTCGGGATGGTGTTGAGCGCGGCGGGAGTCGCGGTGCTCGTGACGCTGGCGACGCTGCGGGGGGACGGGTGGCATGTGGTCGGCACGGCGGTGTTTGGCGGGGCGTTGTTGCTGCTGTACACGGCGTCGACGCTCTATCACAGCTCGCGGACGACGCGGGTGAAGCGCATCCTCCGCAAATTCGACCACGCCGCAATCTTCCTGGTGAT
>DASWVO010000292.1:0-2497 GCA_036406235.1 Opitutaceae bacterium | reverse complement strand
GCGAACAGCGCGGCAAAGGTCACGCTGTGGCCGCGCAACGCCTTCCAGACCCACGAAACGGCGGAGAGGGGATTCACGCGAGGCCGATCCAAACGCACGGGACGCCGCGGCGTCAAAGCGTTTGCCAGCGCGCGAAACGCCCCCGCAATGTCGCGCCATGGATACGGGCACGGCGATCCTGGTCGGCTACATGCTTCTCTTTCTCGCGTTCGTGGCGGGCACCCTCGTCTGGCGCCGACACAGCCGGAAGGAGCGGAAGCCGTTTCCCGACCACCTCAAGTTGTTGCGCGGCCCCGGGGAGAGTCAGCGCCAGCGGCTCGCCCAGCTCGAGGAAGCCACGCTCAACCGCTTCCTCCTCGCGTTCCTCGTGCCGGTGGCCGTCGGGCTCGCGCTGCTCTGGATCACCACGCGTCTCACCGGCGCCGCCCAACTGATCGGACTGATCGTGACGGGGCTCGGCCTGCTCGCGAGCATGGGGGCGGTGGCGCGGCTCCTTGCTGCCCGCATCGAGGAATGGCGCAACCGCTACCTCGGCTATTTCGGCGAGCGCGTCGTCGCCGAGGCTCTCGATCCGCTGAAGACGCACGGGTTCCGGGTCTTTCACGACGTCCCGGCCGGCGACGCGAAGGCGCCGTTCAACATCGACCACGTCGTCGCGGGCCCGTCGGGCGTGTTTGCCATCGAAACGAAAACCCGCCGCAAGGGCTCGACCCGCGCCGGCTTCGCCGAACACGAGATCATTTTCGACGGGGAGAAACTGTTGTATCCGTGGGGTGAGGACAGGCACGGGCTCGACCAGGCCCAGCGGCACGCCCGCTGGCTGGAACAGTGGCTGAGCCAGCTCCTCGGCCAGCGCGTGCCGGTGAAGCCTGTCCTCACCTTTCCCGGCTGGACCGTCGTGCAGCAGGCCCGCGGCCCCATCGAAGTCCTCGCGCCGCGGCAGATCCCGGCGCTGGTCGCCGCGCCGGGCGAGAGCGCCGCCCCGCTCTCGCGCGACCAACTCGACCTCGTCGCGCACCACCTCGAGGACCGCTGCCGCGACGTGGAGTTTTGACGCGGGCGCGAAGCGCGGTAGCTTCGGCGACCACCCTCATTCATGCACCTGCACTCCCTACGCGTTTTTCTCGCGAGCCTGCTCTTCGCCGCCTCCTTGCATGCCGCCAGCCCTTACCAGGCCGGCGACACGTTCGAGGCTTTCACCACCAAGGACCAGCACGACCGGCCCTACACGTTCGCGCCGGGCGTGCGCCACGTCATCGTGAGTTTCGTCATGGGGACCGGCCGCGACGCCAACGCGTTTTTCGCGAAGCAGCCCGCCGACTATCTCGACCGTCACCAGGCGATCTTCGTTTCCAACATCCACGGCATGCCGGGCATCGGCCGGCGCTTCGCCCTGCCCAAGATGAAGAAGTATCCGCACCGCATCCTGCTCGCCGACGAGGAGCACTTCCTCGATCGCTACCCCGCGCAAGAACGCAAGCTGACGGTGCTCGATCTCGACGCCGACGGAAAGGTCGCCAGCGTGCGCTTCCTCGATCCGGAGAAGGAAATGGACGCGCTTTTCCCGTCACAGCCTTGATCCGGCAAAAACCGGGCATTCGCGCATGACCGTCGCCGCGAAGCAGCAGCAACTCATCGCCGATTACGCGATCATCGAGGATCGCCAGGAACGGCTCGCCGCCGTCGTGGCCCACGCGCGACAAACCCCGCCCTTGCCGGCGGCGGAGCGCACCGACACCCATCGCGTCCGCGGCTGCATGTCGCCGGTCTGGCTCGTGGGCGGGCTCGAGGACGACCGGCTGCGACTGCGCTACGACGCGGAGTCGCCGCTGGTGCGCGGCCTCGTTGGTCTGCTCGTCGAGCTTTACGATGGGGCCCTGCCGGCGGACGCCGCGGCGACCGAGCCGGTCATCCTGGAGGAGCTCGGCTTGCAGCGCGATCTCTCCCCCACCCGGCAGAACGGGCTTTCCGCCGTGCGCCGCCGTATTCGCGAACTGGCGACGCAGCTCCAGCCCGGCCTGCCGCGGACGGCCTGAACCGGCCGGAGCTGGCGCGTGCCCCCGGACACGGCAGCCTTCAATACCGGACCCCGATCGCCCGGCCGAGGGCATCCGGAATAATTCAGTTGAGCCGCGAATGAACGCTAATGGACGCGAATGAAATCAGGCCAACTCCGCGCCAAGAAATGTCCCACTGAACGGTGAATGCCGTGAGGACACTTCGGGTTCTGTCCTCTGCTCCGTAGTTCGCGTCCACTGGCGTCCTCTAGCGGTTTTCTCCCGCACGAGTCCGGCTCAGAAGAATGTAGGCCTCCGCCGAGCCCGAAGGTTCTTGATTGGAACAGGCGGTCCTCGGGTCCCCAGCCCGGTGTCTCCCGTTATCCCGGTCGACGGATGAAAGATCGGCCAATTTGCTTTATGCGGGCCTATTTCAGGCTCCTGCCCGCACCCGGGCAGAGCATGCCCGCATCCGGGCGAAGGCTGCCCGGCGCAGGGCG
>DASWVO010000291.1:0-3039 GCA_036406235.1 Opitutaceae bacterium | reverse complement strand
CCCCCGGCCGTCGAGATCTTATCGCTTTTGCTCAGGGCCTCCTCCTGCGCGGCCGCCACAAATCCCGGCGGGAATGGGGCTGTCACCTTCGAGAAACATCAGCGCCTTCGCATAACTGCGACGTTCCAGAAAATGAACGAGTTGCGGATGCAGGCCGGCGCGGCCGCGCGCGACCAATCCATCGAGTCGGGCCATCTCGGCGGCAATCACGGGGCCATTAGCCGCCTTGATGCCGTCCAAGAGTGCAATTAGCGCCGCTTTGATCTCAGTCTCCATAAGGATAATCGTTACTAATTAATGCCAGAGCGTCAGTCCTTTAGAAACTCTCACACCGTGCAACCGCTCCCCTCGTATTCCGGGAACGCACTTGAGTATATGCCGGCTTGTGATTCATAGTAGAAAAACTCGCTCACTATAATCGGTCTTAATAGGCCGAGGCGCGGTCCTCCCCACACGGCGCCGCCAGTTTGCGTATGATTCTCCACATCCACCATCCATGAACTCAATGTCTCTTCCCACGCGCGCCAACTCGGACGTGATCGAGGCGGCTTATAACGCGTGGCTCGACAATCCAGACTCCGTCGATCCGACCTGGCGAGCCTTCTTTCAAGGCTTCACGCTCGGCAACAACGGCGGGGCGCTCCTCGGCGCTCAGCGCGAGGGCGGCGTGTCGATTGTCGACAGCCTGAAGCAAGCTCAGGTTCATAGCCTCATTTATCATTACCGCGCGATCGGCCACACCCAGGCGCATCTCGATCCGCTGAACCCGCCGCCGCCGCCAGCCTCGCGACTCGCGTTGAGCGAGTTCGGCTTGAGCGAAGCCGACTTGGACACGGCGTTCGATGTCGGGCACTACCTGCAGGGCGGTCAGATGAAGTTGCGCGACCTGATCGCGAGCCTTGAGCAGACCTACAGCGGCAAGATCGGAGTCGAATATATTCACATTCAGGACACGGAAATCCGCCGCTGGCTGCAGGAGCGGATGGAGCCGACCGGCAACCGGCCCGCTTTCAACAAGCCGCAAAAAGTCCGCATCCTGCGCCGCCTGCTCAAGGCCGAGCTGTTTGAGAAATTCCTCCACACGCGCTTCGTCGGCCAGAAGCGTTTCTCGCTCGAAGGCGGCGAAACGATGATCGCGGCGTTCGATGCCTTGATCGAGCAGTGCCCGCAGTCCGGCGTCGACGAGGTCGTCATGGGCATGGCCCACCGCGGCCGCCTGAGCGTGCTGTCGAATATCCTGCGCAAGTCCTTCGACGTGCTCTTCGAGCAGTTTTCCGAAAACTACATTCCCGAGTCCGTCGCCGGCGATGGCGACGTGAAATACCACCTCGGCTACGAGGCGGAGTTGAAAACCGCGTCAGGCAAAAACGTCGAGGTGCGCCTCGCCGCGAATCCCTCCCATTTGGAAATCGTCGACCCCGTGGTCGAGGGCAAGGCCCGCGCCCGCCAGCGCATCCGCGGCGACACCGAGCGGCGCCGCGTGCTGCCCTTCCTCGTCCACGGCGACGCGGCGTTCGCCGGACAAGGGGTCGTCGCCGAGACGTTGAATTTCTCCCAACTGCCCGGCTATCGCACCGGGGGCACGATCCACTTCATTATCAACAACCAGATCGGCTTCACGACGCTGCCGAGCGACGCGCGGTCCACCCGCTACTGCACCGATGTCGCCAAGATGATCGAGGCGCCGATCTTCCACGTAAACGGCGACGACGCCGAGGCGGTGTGCCACGTCATGTTGCTCGCGCTCGAGTTCCGCCTGAAATTCCAGCGCGACGTCGTGATCGACATGTATTGCTACCGCAAGCACGGTCACAACGAGTCTGATGAGCCGGCGTTCACCCAACCCGTCCTCTACAAGAAGATCGCCGCCCATCCGCTCATCTCCTCGATGTACGCCGAAAAGCTGATCAGCGAGGGGACGATCACCCAGGCCGACGCCGACGCCATCAAGGCCGAATACACCGCCGCAATGGAGACCGCCTTCGAAAAGGCGAAGGCGAAGGAGGCCAGAAAGAAGGCCGCCGATCCCGCCGCGAAGTTCAAGGAATCCACCGCGATCTTCCAGCCAGGCTACAATCACGCGGCCATTCCCACCGGCGCCTCCCCCGAGCTGGTCACCCAGGTCGTGCACGGGCTCACCAAGGTTCCGCCGAACTTCCACGTTAATCCGAAGATCAAGCGCTTCCTCGAGGCGCGCATTCAGGCGCACAAGGAAGGCGGCCCGGTCGACTGGGGCTTTGGCGAGGCGCTGGCCTTCGGCACGCTGCTCTGCGAGGGCACGCCGGTGCGCTTGAGCGGCCAGGATTGCGAACGCGGCACTTTCAGCCACCGCCACGCCGTCCTCTACGATTACGAGACGCGCGAGAAATACGTCCCGCTCCTCAACCTCGACGAGAAACAGGAGCGTTTCTGCGTCTATAACTCCCTGCTCTCCGAAGCGGCCGTACTCGGTTTCGACTACGGCTACTCGATGGATTACCCCCGCATGCTCTGCATCTGGGAGGCCCAGTTCGGCGACTTCGCCAACGGCGCCCAAGTCGTCATCGACCAGTTCCTCGCCTCGTCGGAATCGAAGTGGCAGCGCGTCAGCGGCATGGTGCTCCTCCTGCCGCACGGCTACGAGGGCCAGGGCCCCGACCACACCTCGGCACGGATCGAGCGCTGGCTCAACATGGCGGCGGACGAGGCGTTCGTGGTCGCGCAGCCGTCGACGCCGGCGTCGTACTTCCACCTGCTGCGGCAGCACTCGCTCGGCGAGGAGCACCGCCCGCTGATCGTGTTCACGCCCAAGTCGATGCTCAAGCGCAAGGAGGCTGCCTCGCAGCCAGACGACTTCACCACGGGCGAGTTCCGTCCGCTGATCACCGACGAGCAGGCCGACCCCGAGAAGGTCGACACGCTGCTGCTGTGCTCGGGTCGCGTGACCTGGGACCTGATGGTCGAGCGGGCCAAGCACGAGGACGCCGGCCGCTTCGCGATCGCGCGCGTCGAGCAGCTCTACCCGCGCCCCGAGGCCGAGATCGCGGCGGAGATCGCCCG
>DASWVO010000290.1:0-2624 GCA_036406235.1 Opitutaceae bacterium | reverse complement strand
AGGGCGGTGCAGGAGCGTGTAGAGTCCCTTGATTTTTTTCGGGAAGAGAACGCCGTTGCGGTTGAACGGCACGAAGGCGTTTTCGAGCTGGTGGAAGGTCCTGAAATCGGTCGTGCGGGCGAGACCGATCGTGGGGCCGCGAAATTCGTTGCACCAGGCGACGATGAACTCGCCGTCGATGGGCGTGACGCGCGGGTCGTAGCCGTAGCCGAGACGGGCGAGGGTGCCATTGGGCTGGACGAACTCGATCTGCTCGTGCTCGAGGGTCCAGTCGAGGCCGTCGCCGCTCCAGCCCACGTGGAGAAAGGGCAGGGTGTTCTTGTAGTCGACGCGGAAGACGCCGGCAAAGCCGTCCCGGAACGGCACCACGGCGCTGTTGTAGACGCAGCTGCCCTGGGGGATGGGATTCCGGCCGAGGATCGGGTTCGCCGGGTGGCGCCAGAGCAGGTCGTCGCAACCGGCAGGACGATCCCGCCAGGGGAGGTTGGGCAGCGCGGGCGCGCGGAGAATCGTGGCCCGGGCATGCACGGGACGGGTGGAGGTGGTGACGGTTGGCATCAGATGAACTGGATCAGGGGATTGGGTTGAAGCGGATCGGGAGGAGACGGCGGCGAGGCGCGCCCTCATGCCCAGGGCATGAGCGCGGGCTGCTCGAAGGTGGAGGTGAGCGCCACCGGAGAACCTGTCGTAAGGCTGTTGTGGATACCCTCGATCAGCTCGACGACGTGGGCGGCGTGAGCGCCGGAGGCGCGATGCGGGCGGTTCTCCGCGATGGCCGTGGCGAGTTCCTGCACGCCGCGGCCGAACTCGATGCCGGCGAAGCCGGGGCGCGCGAGGGGAACGGGTTCGAAGGACTTGCCGTAGGCGGCCCGCTCGACCCTGGCGTCGAACATGTAGGCGCTTTCCAGCCAGAGCACGCCGGCGTCCCCCACAAATTCCACGGCGCTGCCCTGCTTGCCGCCGGCATGATAGAAGTTGGTCGAAAGCCGGAGCGTCGGGCCGGAGGCGAACTCGACCATCGCGACGATGAAGTCCGGGATCGTGACCGCGTAGGTTTCGCCGGCCAGCGTGCGACGCTGCGGGTGGACGATCTTGCCCAGCGCGGAGACGCGCGCGGCCGGACCGAGCAGGGCGGTGAGCAGGCTGAGTGGATACACGCCGACGTCCCACATCACCCCCACGTCGTAGAAGGGCTTGGGATTGGGGTGCCATGACTCGATGCGCCCGTGGTTGATCTCGGCATAGACGAGCCGGACCGGGCCGGTCACGCCTTCGCGCAGCAGCCGGGCGGCGGTTTGCTGGGCCTCGCCGAGGTAGGTGACCGGCGCGCACGACAGCCGCACGTTGCGGGCGGCGGCGAGGTCAACGAGCTCGCGAGCCTCGCGGTAGGTCATGGCGAGCGGCTTTTCGCTGTGCACGTGCTTGCCGGCGCGCAGGCACTTGCCGATCACCTCGTAATGGGCGTGGTGTATCGTGAGATTGATGACGCAATCTACGGCCGGGTCGGCGAGGACGGCGTCGAGTCCGGTGTAGGCGCGGCCGCCGTGTTTGGCCGCGAAGACCTGCGCGCGGGAGGCGTCGACGTCGGCAAAGCCGGCGATTTCAACGCCCGGATAGGTTTTGATGTGTTCGACGTAGCTGCCGGCGATGTTGCCGCAGCCGACAATGGCGGTGCGAAGCGTATGCATGGGGATGCGGGAAGGGAGTGTGCGGTGGAAAGGGTGCGGAGGTTGACGGCCGGAGGCTCAGGCGGAGAACCATGTGCGGACACGCGCGAGGCCGAGGCGGAGGTCGGCGTCGGGGCTGAATTCCTCGGGCTCGTGCTCGAGGCCGATTGGTCCGGAATAACCGATGGTAAGGAGCGCACGGATACACGCGGGAATGTCGGCGATACCGTCGCAGAGGGCGCATGTTTCATGGCCCATGTCGATGAGCTGGAGGCCCGTTTTTTCGGCCCGGGGCGGCTTGATGTCCTTGAGATGGACGTGGAGCAGATGGGGGCGCAGCGCGATGATCGCTTCGGCCGCCGAGGCGCCCTGAGTCGCGAACCAGCCGGTGTCGAGCGCGACGCCGATCAGACCGCCGGCGGGATCGCCGAGGCGGTCGAGCATCGCCTGGGGCGTTTTCTCCGGATGATTCTCGAGGGCGAGTTTCACGCCCTGCTCGCGGAGGATCGCGACCACGTTGGCCCGGTGGGTGTCGGCCAGCGGGGTGCCGCCGCCGAGGAGGGGGGCGCCGACGGCGCGGGCGACCTCGCAACTGCGGCGGAACGCCTCGAGGGTGTCACCGAAGCCGCCGGCGAGCGAAGGCACGGTGAGGCGATGCGCGGCGAGTCGCTCGCGCGCGATGGCGAGGTGCTCGTCGGTGGCCCAGGCCGGGTTGAGGTGCGCGGTCCAAAGATCGATCGCCTCGAAGCCGAGGCCGCGGACGTGGGCGAGGAGGGCGTCGAAGCGTTCGCGGAAGGTTCCGAGGGGGCGGAAGAACGCGTTGGCCGCGTCGTCGCCCTGGCCCCAGCCTCCGGTCATTTTGAAGCCGACCTCGCGGGCGACATAATTGGCGGAGATGAAGGATAGTGTGAGGTGCATGGAGAAAAAGGGGATCAACGGACGGGGAGCGCGGTGACG
>DASWVO010000289.1:0-18492 GCA_036406235.1 Opitutaceae bacterium | reverse complement strand
CCCCGCTCGGGAATTTCCCTAGGGAACTGTCACCGCTTTCCTGATGGAAAACCCCCAGGATTTAGCGCATGATCCGATCGCCCCGGCCGGACGCGTTCCGCTTCTCCTATCCATCCGCCGCGTCTTTGGCCGCGGCCCTGTTTTCATGCCGTCTACTCATATTCTCCTCGTCGAGGACGACAGCGGTGACGCGATGATCGTGCGCGAACACCTGCACGAGCAGCGGTGGCATTTTCAGTGGACGATGGCGCACGCCCGCACGCTCGCCCAAGCCCGCGAGCTGATCCTGCAACAACCGCCGGATGTGATTCTCCTCGACCTCACCCTGCCGGACAGCCGCGGCCTCGAGACCTATTCGCGCATGCAGCGTTCGGCACCGCATGTGCCGATTGTGGTCCTGAGCGGTGTCAGCGACGAGGCAGTGGCATTGTCGACCATTCAGCTCGGGGCTCAGGACTATATTCCCAAGAACGAGCTGGGCGCGTTGCTTCTCACGCGCACGATTCGCTACGCAATCGAGCGGAATCGCATTCAGGTCGAGCTCGCCGCGGCGCTCAACAACATCAAGACCCTGCGCGGCCTGCTTCCGATTTGCAGCCGGTGCAAAAAGATCCGCGACGACCGCGGCTACTGGCAGGGGGTCGAAGACTACATCTGCGAGCATTCGGACGCGACTTTCTCGCACGGGATGTGCCCGGAGTGCGCCGCCCGCTTCAACGAGGAAATCGAGCGCTTGCTCAACCGGCCGCAGACGAGTCCAGACGAGTGAGCGAACGCCGCGCCGCAGGGCGGGGTCTCCTGACCCCGCCGGCTCGGTCATGTGAGTCGGGGTCTATCCCGACACGTCGGACGTAAGCCCGACCACAAAACAGCGGGCTCGCCGAGCCCGCCCTACCATCGAGCCACGCTCAGCCCGCGATCAGGCTTTCGCCGGTCATCTCCGCGGGTTTGGGCAGCTCCATCAGCGCCAGCACGGTCGGTGCGATGTCGGCGAGACGGCCTCCACTGCGCATCGTGGTCTTGCCGGCGGCGAAGCCGTCGCCGACCACGAACACCTCGACGAGGTTGAGCGTGTGCGCGGTGTGCGGGCCGTTGGTCGAAGGATCCCACAGCTGCTCGGCGTTGCCGTGGTCGGCACACACCACGGCGCGACCGCCCACCTGTTTCAACGCCGCGAGCAGTTCGCCCACGCCACGATCGGTCGCCTCAACCGCCTTCACCACGGCTGGGACGTTGCCGGTGTGGCCCACCATGTCGGGGTTGGCGTAGTTGACGACGAGCAGGCCGTACTTGCCGGAGAGGATGGCCTCTTTCGCGAGGGTCGTGACGTCGGCCGCCGACATCTCTGGCTGCAGGTCGTAGGTCGGCACCTTCGGGCTCGGTGGGCACGCCCGCTCCTCGCCCGGGAAGGGATCCTTGCGATAGTTGTTAAAGAAAAAGGTCACGTGCGGATTCTTTTCCGTCTCCGCGCACCGAAACTGCGCGATGCCCGCGTCGGCGACGACCTGTCCGAGGATGTTCTTCAACTTTTCGGGTTTCGGCAGCACGACATTCACGGGCAGGCCGCTCTCGTACTCGGTCATCGTCGCGTAGTAGAGATCGAGCTTGGCGCCGCGATCGAATTCCTTGAAGCCATCGATCACGAAGGCCTTTGTGATTTCGCGCGGGCGGTCGCCGCGATAGTTGTAGAACAACACCGCGTCGCCATTGCCGATCGTTGCGACCGGCTTGCCGTCGGCGCCGATCACCCACGTCGCCGGGATGAACTCGTCCCCCTTTTGCGTCTCGCTGAGGGGCTTTTCGTAATACTGCTGCACGGCAACCTCGGCACTCGGCGCCGTCGCCACGGCGGCGCGACCCGTCAGCATGTCGTAGGCTTTTTGCACGCGCTCCCAGCGGTTGTCGCGGTCCATCGCCCAGAAGCGGCCGCACACGGTCGCAATTTTTCCAATACCGATCGCGCGGCACTGCTCCTCGACCTGGCGCACATAGCCCAGGCCGCTGGCCGGCGGGGTGTCACGCCCGTCGGTGAACGCGTGGATGAACACCTGCGCGGGCGTGAGGCCATCTTCTTTCGCCTGGCGGAGGATGCCGTAGAGGTGCTCGAGCATGCCATGCACGCCGGCATCGGATACGATCCCCATGAGATGCAGGCGCGAACCGCGCGTCTTCACGCGCTCGATCGCGGCGCGCCACACGGAGTTCGTGGCGAGGCGTTTCTCGGAAAAGAGTTTGTTCAGGCGGACGAGTTCCTGGTCGACGATGCGTCCCGCACCGATGTTCTCGTGCCCCACCTCGCTGTTGCCCATCACGCCGTCCGGCAGACCCACGTCGAGCCCCGAGGCCTTCACCAGCGCATGCGGATAGGTCGCGTGCAGCATGTCATCGCAGGGCTTTTGCGCCAGGAACACCCCGTTGGTGGGATTCTGCGTCGGGTCGGGGTTCTTGCCCCAGCCGTCACGGATGATGAGGAGGACCGGTTTGCGCGAAGTGCTCATAGGATGCGAAGAGACACGCATGAACGGACACGTTCGCGGATAAAAGGCTAATTTCGCCGCACTTTTTGCGCCGGAGTTCAAAAAGTGCGTAGAGTGTGCCGATGTTGGCAGTGGCCCTGCTGGAGAGGAGACCTCGATGACGCTCATCATTCGAGACCAACTGGTGACTCCACCAACCTGGTTCGCGTCGTTCCGTGACCTGACGCTTTATTGTCACATCTTCCTGCGTGATCACGTCGTGATTGAGTCGGACGACCCAGATCCCTACTACCGCTGGATCAAGCCGCGCGGCGGCATGGATTTCGTCGAAGACTTCGTGCGCCCCGGCAGCGAGGACGGCATCCACCTCGATTTTGAACCCAACTATCCACGCTCGGTCATCACCGACCGCATCGCGCCGGAAAACGTCCACCGATTGATCGCGCAGATCCAGTATTGCCGCGGCTTGGCGTGAGTTGGGCGCTTTGACGTTCGTTCGCGCTGCTTCGGTCCGGCGGAGCGATGAGTTGACCGCACCATTTGACATCGCTCCGTTTTCCCGGACCAATCGGGCCCATGCCCACGCATGCCGTCCTGCTCGTCAACCTCGGTTCTCCCGACTCGACCTCCGTCCCCGATGTGCGCCGGTACCTGCGCGAATTCCTCGGCGACGAACGCGTCATCGACGTGCCGCCGCAACCGTTCCGCTGGATCCTCGTCAACGGCATCATCACGACCTTTCGCGCGCCGAAGTCCTCTCACGCTTACCAGCAGATTTGGACCAAGGACGGCTCGCCGCTGATCCTCACGTCGCAGGCGGTGCAACGGAAGCTCGCCTCGGCGCTGGGCGCCGACACCCCCGTGTATCTGGCGATGCGTTACGGCAAGCCTTCGATCGCGTCTGTCATCCAGCGAATCGCGGCCGACGGCATCGAGGAGGTCCTGCTCATGCCGCAGTATCCGCACTACGCGATGTCGTCGTGGGAAACCGTCGTCGTGAAAGTCTACGAGGAAGCCGCCCGCCTGGCGCCCAAGCTTCGTGTCGCGTGCATCCGGCCGTTCTATCAGGACGCCGACTACATCGAGGCGCTCCACGCCGTCTCCGCGCCCTATTTTGCCCAGCCATACGACCACGTGCTGTTCAGCTACCATGGCGTGCCGGTGCGCCATCTGCGCAAGGGCGATCCGTCGAAAGCCCACTGCACGATCGTCAAGGACTGTTGCGACACATGCAGCGCGATCCATGAGACCTGCTACCGCGCGCAATGCTGGAAAACAACGCAGGCGCTCGTGCGCCGTGCCGGCCTCGCCGACGGCAAGTGGTCGATGTCGTTCCAGTCGCGTCTCGCCGGCGAGCCGTGGCTCACGCCCTACACCGACCACGAGCTCGAGCGTCTCGCCAAGGAGGGGAAGAAACGTATGCTCGTCCTCACGCCCGCCTTCGTCGCGGATTGCCTCGAAACGCTCGAGGAGATCGCCGGCGAGGGCAAAGAGACCTTCCTCCACGCCGGCGGCGAGTGGTTCCAACACGTCCCCTGCCTCAACGACCAGCCGCCTTACGTCGATTTCCTGACCCGCCGGACGCAACGCTGGCTCGCCGGCGAGCTCCCCACCGCCACCCACGCCGCCGCCGCGGCGAAGACGTTGCTCGGGCACGCGGCAACGACCGTCTAGCCCGCGCCAGTCTGATGCGGTTTGTGTGAGCGTCCAACTGCGCCTTCGAGAATTTCCGCCGGCGTTTCACACCGTCGGGATCGTGCCACAGTCGATCACGTATTCCGCTCCATGGATCGCGCTCGCACGGTCGGACACCAAAAACGCCACCAGCTCCGCGATCTCCCGCGGGAAGGCAGGGCGGCCCAACGCAATCCCGCCCAGGGCATTCACGATTCCCTGCCGCGCCGCTTCCTCGTTGGTATTCCCGCTGGCCGCCAACCTCTTCACCATCGCCTCGGCCGCCGTGGTATAGATCCAACCCGGCGCGATGGAGTTAACCCGCACCCCCTTGGGCCCCAGTTCCTTCGACAGCGCCTTGCTGTAGGCCGACAAAGCCGCCTTGGCCGCAGCATAGGGCGTGGTGGAATCATAAAGGGGAAGCTGCCGCTGAATGGAGGAAATGTGCAAAACCACGCCCTGGCCGCGTTCAATCATCTGTGGCAGCAACAGGCGATCCAGCCTGACCGCGGCCAGCAAATTGAGATTCAGCTCTTCCAGCCAGCACGCGTCCGTCGCTGCGGCGAATCCACCGCCGGGCGTCTTGGAGCCTCCGACGTTATGCACGATGATATCCACACCACCGAGTTCCCGGAGCACGGTTTCGGACACCATCGTGACGCCTTCCACGGTACTCAAATCCGCTTGGATAAACACCGAGGCGGGCAATCCATCCGGACGCCCGGATCGCGCCGTGGTGGCGACCGTCGCCCCGCCCGCCGCGAGACGGCGGACAATGGCCTCGCCGGCGCCCTTCGTGCCGCCGGTGACCAACACACGTTTTCCGGAGAACTGCGATCGCGCGTCGCTCATGGGATCAAAATCGCTCGTGTTCATTTGATCTCCAGTTTCGCAATTTTTCCGTTGGCCAACGTAAACTCGAACTCCAGCTCCACCGGGCTGCCCGGGAAGGAACCGGATACTCTCGCCGTCACCAAAAGCCGCCCCGGCCCGGCCGCGCAGCGCAAAGGTTCAACCACGGGGTGGGCCGCCCGCGTGGTCTGCTCGATCCAGCGCGCGATGGCCTCGGAACCACGATAGGTGTTTCCCTCATCCTGGACCGTCGCATCGACCGCGAAACAGCCTGTGGCGGCTGCGCTGTCCCCGGCGTTGGCCGCGGTCCAATAAGCGCCCACCGGGGCCGGCAGATTAATCATCGAAGAGTTTTCTGTTTCCATCCTCTCATCATACCAAGAGGCTTCCTTTATGGGAAGAACCCACAAAAAAGTAAGTGCCGCCCCGAAGCCAAAACGCTGGACGCGCACCACTGCGGCGGAAGGCGTCGAACAGGCTTTGCACATGCTCGAAGGCCGCTGGAAACTGCTCATCCTGTTTCAGCTTTTCGGCGGAGAGGTGAAGCGGTTTTCCGATCTCGAGCGAGCGATCCCCGCCGTGACCCAGAAGATGCTCGCCCAGCAATTGAGGCAGATGGAAAAGGACGGAATTGTGCACCGGAAGGTGTATCCGGAAATCCCTCCCAAGGTGGAATATTCGTTGACCGAATGGGGCCAGTCACTCTGCCCCGCCCTCGACGCCCTCCTGAAGTGGGCCGCCCAACGCTGAATCACTGCCAGGGCCCTTCGGAGGTGGGCCCCACCCCTTCCCTGGGGCGCATCACCGCCTCCAGTCGCGCCCGGCCGCTTTGGCGTTGTCGGAAGGGGCTTTTTCCCTAGCGTCGCCACAGGCTGTCAGCGAGGGGAGCGGGAAGGCGTCCTCTGGCTGCCCGCCCACGCCTTGATCCTGCCTTGAGCGAGTCCGCACCCATCACCACTCCAGCCACCAGTATCCGCCGATCACCTACGCCGGCGCTGCTCACGCTCGACGCTGGCGGTCGCGTGCTGCACGCCAGCGCCGCGGCCGGGGCGCTCTGGCAGGTGGACCCGGCGCGCCTCGCCGGCACGGCGTTTCCCAACCTCTTCGCCTTCGAAATCGTCTCCCAGGACCCGACGTGGACCGAGGCCCAGTGGGAGGTGCTCGTCGCCAGCGCACTCGACAAGTCCATCCCGCTCCAAGCCCAACCATTCGAGTCGGGCCCCCTGCCCGTGCGCCTGCACCTCGAGACGGCCGGTGGCGACCGCGTCGCCTATTTCGCCACCATCACGCCGGAGGCGGCGGTGTCCCCGGCGGTCCGGCCCGCGGCGTCGACGGACCTCGGCGGGCTCGATGTTCTCGCCACGCAGAGCAATCTCGGGTTCTTCCACCTCGATCTGAAATCCGGCCGCATCCGCTACTCGCCGGCCTGGAAGCGCCAGCTCGGTTACCCCGAGAGCGAGCTGCCCGACACCTACGAAACCTGGCTGCGCCTCCTGCACCCCGAGGACTCCGCCGCCGCGCCGGACCGCGTGGGCAAGAAAGCACTCTCCGGTTCACGCAATTTCTCCGTCGAGTTTCGCATGAAGCACCGCCGCGGCCACTGGGTGTGGCTGCAATGCTGCGGCGTGCAGATTTTCAACACCGCGGGCGAGCTCGAGCAGGTGATCGGCCTGCATCTCGACGTCACCGAGCGCAAAGAGCTCGAGGAATCGGCATTGCTCGCCGAAGAACGTTTCCTGCGGCTCGCGACCGACGGCGCGCTCGCCGCCTTCGACTTCGATTTCATCCAGCAACAGTTCTGGTGCTCGCCAGCCTGGCAGCAACTCGTCGGCGCCGACGAGCCCGGGGAGCCGGGCGGACTCGACAGCTTCACGCAAGCACTCCCGCCCGACGTGGCCGAGCAGGGCGTCGAAGCTTTCTTCCTCGGCCCGGCCACGGGTCGCACGGACTTTGTCATGCCGGCGGCACTACGCCGTCGCGATGGTACCGCGCTGCCCGTGATCGTCGGAGTCAGCCGCCAGCTTACGCGCCGGCGCGACCTCGCCCGCGTCGTCGGTTTCGCCGTCCCGCTGCCCGCCGGCGCCAGCGCTCTCGTCGAAGCCGGCACGCCCCCGGCCGAACTGGTCTACGCTGCGTTCTCCGCCCTCGGCGAAGCCGTTCTCCTCACCGACGCGAAGGCGGACATCCTCTACCTCAATCCGCAGGCGGAGCGCCTCACCGGCCACGCCCTGGCGGGCGCGCGCTCGCTGAAGCTGGGCGACGTATTCCGACTCGTCACCCGCAGCGACGGACGCCCGGCCGACGATGCCGTCGACTTGGTCCTCGCGGCCGAGGAAAAGCCGCGGCTCCACGCCGACCACGCGCTCATCCCCGCCTCGGGCGGGCCGCCCTTGCCGATCGTCTGGACGGCGCGACAAACATGGAATGATCGCGGGGGCTCTCCCGGTCTGGTCATCATCTTCCGCGACCCGCAACAGATGACGCTCACGCCCGAGGAACTCGTTCGCGCCAACCGCTTCGACACCCTCGGCCAGCTCGCCGGTGGGATTTCGCACGATTTCAACAACCTGCTCACCACGATCCTTGGCGGCATCTCCCACGCCAAAGACAACCGCGATTATACCTACCTCGAAGATGCCGAACGAGCCTGCCTCGCGGCGAAGACGCTCACACGCCAGCTGCTCGCGTTCGCAAAGGGTTCGGAAACGAGCGCCTTCCACGTGCTCGGACCAGGCGATCTCTTGCGCGATGCCATCCGCCTCGCCGCCGCCGGCAGCACGGCGAGGATCACCCTCGAGACCGACGACAACGCCGGACCGGTCGAGATCAACCGCAGCCAGATGCTCCAGGTTTTCCAAAACCTGATCATCAATGCGCTGCAGGCGATGCCCGACCAGTCGAAGGGCGAGCTCTGGTTGCGGTGCCACAACGTCGAACTCGCCGAGGACGAACTCCCGCCTCTCGCGGCGGGCGACTACGTGCAGATGGACGTCCAGGACAACGGCTCAGGCATCCCGCCCGAGCTGCTGGAGAAGATCTTCGAGCCTTTCTTCACCACCAAAAAGCAAGGCACCGGACTCGGCCTCGCGACCGTGCTGTCGATCGTCCGCAAGCACGGCGGCCAGATTGGAGTCGACTCAACCGTCGGCACCGGGACGACGTTCACGGTTTTCCTGCCGCGAGCCGAACGCCCGGTTGAGACGGAAACGAGGCGGGCGCCCGCCCTTCGCTACGGCACGGGCCGCGTGCTGTTCATGGATGACGATCCCAAGATCTGTGACCTCACCGGCAACATGCTCGCGAGCCTCGACTACAAATACGACATCGCGAAAAGCGGCGAAGAGGCGATCGCGCTCTATCGTCGCTATCTCAACGTCAATCGCCCCTATGACGTCGTGATCATGGACCTCACCGTCGTCGGCGGCATGGGCGGCGAGGAGTGTTTCCAACAACTGCACGCGCTCGATCCCGAGGTCCGCGCGATCGTTTCCAGCGGCTACGACAGCGAGGAGATGGCACAGCGTTATCTCGAGATGGGCTTCTGCGGATATTTGACCAAGCCCTACCGCGTCGGCGAACTCGGCAAGATTTTGAAGTCCGTCCTCGGGCCGTAGCCCTCCCATCTTTCTCCCAAAGGGCACGGCCGCACGAACGGGAGAAAGAGAAAGAGCCGGAACCAGCAGCCCCTACTTTCCAGAGGACTTCTCCTCCGCCTTTCCGCCGCCCACCAGTCGGTACACTTCGCTGCCCGCGAGCAGAAACGCCCCTACTCCGAACACATCCGAATGCTCTGGATCGAAGGTCTTCGGCGTCTGCCCCACCGGCTGCACGTGGGTGAGCTTGCCATCGGCGTTCACGCAATTGGCGAGAGCGTGCCAGGCGCGCAGCACCGCGGGCTCGTAAGTCGCACGATCCAGAAGGCCGTAGTTGATTCCCCATGACAGAGCGAAGCAGAAGAATCCCGAGCCGCTCGTCTCCTGCGCGGGATACGCCTCCGGGTCGAGCAGACTCGCCCGCCAAAGTCCGTCCGGCTGCTGCAATGTCACCACCTTCGCCGCCATTTCCCGAAACTGCTGCTCGAAGCGTCCGCGCGCGGGATGGTCCGCGGGCAGCAAGGGCAGAAGACGTGCAAGGCCACCCATCACCCAGCCGTTGCCGCGGCTCCAGAAGATTTTCGCGCCGTTCGGCTCGCGCATCGTGAAATATTTGCTGTCGCGAAAATACAGGTGCTCGCTGCGGTCGTAGAGGTAGTCGGAGGTCTTCCACCAGTTCTCGACCATGAAATCGAGATAGGCGCCATTGCCGGTCGCAAGCGAAAGACGCAACCACGCCGGCGGCGCCATGAACAAGGCATCGCACCACGACCACTGGTCGCGTGATCTTGGCTTCGTGAACTCGAGATCGCTTGAAGCCGGGTTTGCAAGAATCGCGTCGAATGCCTTGGTCGCCGGCGCGATCATCGCCGGGTCCTTGTATTTGAAATACAACTCCGTCCACGTCTGCACGACGCAGTGGTCGTCAGCGTCGTAGGCGCGCGGCCCGAGCCCCCACTCCATCTTCCGGCCAAGCTCCAGCATCGCCTTCTCGTAATCCGGCCGGGCGGAGACGCGCGAGAGCGCCATGTAGCCGGTGTAAAGCGCGCCGTTGTGCCACTCGTGGGGCTTCCACCGCGACGGCGTGCGCAGCTGCCAGTCCGCCACGCGCTCGGCCAGCGCCAGCACCTCCGCGGGTGCGGGTTTCGCTACCGGCGCGGCGGCGCTCACCGACAACGCCATCCCGGCGAACCACGAGCCGGCCACCCACGCGAGTCTTATGGAGTTCAACATAGGCCGCCCACTGTGCCGCCACCAACGTGCCATGCAAAGCCTTCGCTGCTGACTCCGTTAAGCAACCCGTTGCACACTCCAGAGGGGCGCGCTTGCGCGCGAATTCCTGGGAGCGAGGGCCGCTGGCCCGCAATCGGACACAAGCGGCGGGCCGCCCGCGGTCCCACTCGCGCATGCGCCGTTCTCCGCTGAATGGAGAAGCTCACGCCCCCGCCTTTTTCTCCAGCCGTCCGAGGAGCCGCAGGAGACCGTCGAGAATAGTCAGCGGGTGCGGAGGGCACCCGGGAACAAACAGGTCGACGGGAACAACCGACGCCGCCCCGTTCAGAATCTCCGGATTGCCGATGAACGGGCCGCCCGCGATCGCACACGCACCGACCGCGATCACGATCTTCGGCGCGGGAACCGCCTCCCAGGTTTTCCGCAGCGCCAGCTCCATCGCCTTCGGCACGCAGCCCGTGACGAGCAGACCATCCGCATGCCGTGGAGACGCCACAAACTGGATACCGAAGCGGCCCAGGTCCCACCCGATCGTGCCGAGCACGTTGGTGTCCGCCTCGCATGCGTTGCAACCGCCGGCGCTCACCTGGCGCAGGCGGAGCGAACGGCCGAAGAGTCGGCGTGTCTTTTCATCAAGCGCGGCCGCGAGACGCACTCGCTCCTTTTCCGGTTCGCCCAATATCAGGTCCTCGCGGCGTCGAACCGCCATGCGGTGATCGCCCGTCTGCGTGATCGCGTCCGCCGGGCACGCCTCCACACACGCCGCGCAGAAGATGCAGCGGCCGAGGTCGAGCGCGACCGGTGCGCCGGGCGAGCGCGTAATCGCCTCGGTCGGGCAAACGGGCACGCAGGCGCGGCAGCCGTCGGCGCATTTATGCGCGTCGATCCGGAGCGCGCCGCCATGGCGGTCGGGCAGCGAGGGCGCCGGTCCCGCAGGATACACCATCGTCTCGCAGCCGCGCTTCAGGCGGTGAAGGAGGGTATTGAGGACAAACATACGAATGCGGATTTCGGAGTGTGGATTGCGGAATGAGTCAGAAGGTGGAGCTGGGTGGGCGCGGCATCTGCGCAACCCGTGTCGGACGTCCGACCGCCGTCGATTCCGCTGTCCGCACTCCGCAATCCGCATTCACTAGAGGTCGAAGCCGCAGTAGGACAGGTTGAAGCTCTTGTTGCATATCGGAAAATCGGATACGGCCTGTCCGCGCAGCGCCAGCGCAAGCCCGGTCCAGTTGTGGAACGACGGATCGATGACCTTGTAGCGGCGGAAGCGGCTGGCGGCGTCCGTCAGCACCGCATGACACACCTCGCCGCGCCAGCCCTCGACCAGCGCCACCGCGAAGGTCTCCGGCGCGAGGGGCGCGACTTCGTTGAGGACGTCTCCGCCTTCGGGAGGCGCAGCGAGCTGCTCGCGCAGAAACGCCCCGGAGCGCTGTACCTCCAGCCAGCGCACACGCGCACGCGCATAGACGTCGCCGCCGGGCCACACCGCCACCGGCGCCTGCGCGAAACGGTGCCACCCCGCGGGATGATCGTAGCGCACGTCGCGCACCAGGCCGCAGGCGCGCGCCGCCGGACCAACGAGCCCGATCTGCGCCGCCTGCTCGGCGGAAACGGCACCGACGTTTTCGAAACGCGCCCGGACCGAGGCCGCGTCCCACAGCCAGGTCGCCGCTTGTTCGGCATCGGCGAGCCCGGTGCCGAGCCGTTCAAGCAACGAGGCCGCCCGAGCCGGCTCGAGATCCAACTGGCAGCCCCCGGGCCGCACGAGGCCGCGACCAAACCGGTTGCCGCAAAGCAGCGCGGTGAGATTGAGGAAATCGCCGCGAATCTTCCCGCACGCCGACGCGGTGGGCAGAAAGGCGACGTCGTTCGCCAGCGCGCCAAGATCGCCGGTGTGGTTGGCGAGGCGCTCGAGCTCGAGGGCGATCGCCCGCAGCCACTGCGCACGCAGCGGCGGCTCGGCTCCCGCGAGCGTTTCGAGGACCGTGGCGTGCGCTGTCGCGTGGGCGATGGTCGTGTCGCCCGCAACCGTTTCCAGTTGGAAAACCGTCGCACGGTGCGGCCCGCCCGCCAGGGCGTTTTCAACGCCGCGATGCTGATAACCGAGCGTGATCTCGAGGTGCATCACCTCTTCGCCTGCGCATTGAAAACGGAAATGGCCCGGCTCGATCACCCCGGCATGTACGGGGCCAACCGCAACCTCGTGCACCTCGCGTCCGTCGACTCGAAAGAATTCGCCGACCGCGGGAGCCCCCCCTTCGGTCCGGCGCACGGGCTTCGGCCACGGATGCCCCTCGGGGGTGAGGCCATGCTGTTCCCAGACCTCGCGCTCAAAGAGATGCGCCTGCGCGTGCTGCCGCGTTAGCGCCGGATAGCCGCCGGTGAACGGCAGGCTCCGGCCGACCGCGAGGGTGTTGTCGGCATCGAACGCCAGCACCGCCACCAATCGCGTCGCGCCAGGCCTGAGTCCGGCCAAAGGGCCGCCTTCCTGGACGCCGAACCATGCGCACAACCGCGCCCCCCGCGCGAGCTCGGCCGCGGTCGCGCGCACGAACTCCGCCGCCGGCCATTCGGGAATGGCCGCCCATGGCAGACTGGAGGCGTTGGCGAGCAGGGCAAAGGGTGTGGACGCGCTCATGGGGCAGGGACGGGAAACAGCTGGGCAATCGCCGCGCTCCACGCGTCGCGCAGGACGGCGGGCGTGGCGAGCCCGAGCCAGAGCGAAATGCCGAGCAGCGCGAGCGGCGGCAGGATCACGCCGGGCGTCTCGGGGAACCGCCGGCCCAGCGCCCGGGACGCGGTGCGCGGGCGGCCGTCGACGATCGCGAAGACCACGCGCGTGAGGCCGAAGAAGGCGAAGAGCAGGCAGCCCAGAAACAGCGCCGCCGCGCCCGTGTGGCCGGTTTCGAAGGCGGCCCGCACGACGCGCAGTTCGCTGAAGAAGGGGCCAAAGGGCGGGCACGCTGTCACCGCAAAGAGCCCGGCGACGAACATCATCGCCGAGCGCGGCGTGAGCGTCGACATGCCGCCGACCTCGTCGATCGTGCGTGCGCCGGCGGCGCGCCGGATGTTGCCGGCGCTGAGGAACAGCGCGCCCTTGGTGAGGCCGTTGCTCCATACATGAAACAACGCCGCCCAGGCCCCCGCCCCCCCCAGCGCCGCACCGATGCTCAGGATGCCCATGTGTTCAACACTTGAATACGCCAGCATCCGCTTGAAATCACGCGTCCCGAGCAGGAACAGCGCCGCCACCGCCATGGAAAAGAGGCCGATCGCGAGCAGGGTGCGATCGGCGATCGCACCCTGGCCCGCGGCGCTGACGACCGCACGCACCCGCAGGATCGCGGTGAACGCAACCGTGGTCACGCCCCCCGCAAGCACCGCGCCGACGATCCCCGGCGCCTCGCCGTAGGCGTCGGGCTTCCAGGTGTGCATGGGCGCCAGGCCCATCTTGGTGCCGTAGCCGACCAGCAGCAGCGCCCACGCGGTCAGCACCCACGGGCGCGACAGTCCGGAGCCCTGGGCCGTCAGCGCGAAAAACGTCAGGTCTCCGCCGCCGCCGCCGTGCACTGAGGCGTAGCCAAGGCAGAAGGAACCCAGCAGCGAAAGCGCGATGCCCGTGCCGCCGACGAGCAGGTATTTCCACGTGGCCTCGAACGCGCGCGGCGTGCCGTTGAAATGCAGGAGCGGCACCGCGGCGAGCGTCACGGCCTCCGTCGCAATCCATAGCAGACCGAGGTGGCGCGCCTGGTGCCCGGCGCTGAGCAGGCCCAGCACGGCCAGCAGCGCGGCCACGAACACGCGGTTGCGCCGCTCCGTCCTCACCGCGAGATAGCTCACCGCGTAGGTTGAACAGACGAAAAAGAGGAGCGACACGGCCGGCAGCACGGCCCGCGCGAGCGGATCGAACGCGAGCCAGGCGCCGGGCGCGACCGGCGGCGGTTCCAGGAGTAACCAGAACGTCAATACGACATGGATCAACCCGACCGCCGGGAGCAGCCACGGCCGGGTGCGGTCGCTCCGCCAGCCGACGGCGGCAAGCGCACCCGCGAGAGGGACGACGATGAGGAGAAGTGTTTTCATTCCCTGAGCACGGTGAGTTTGCGGGTGTCGAGGGAGTCGAAGGCGCGCTGGATCCGGTCGACGATGATGCCGATCACGAACACCCCGACCGTCAGGTCCAGGAGGATGCCGGCTTCGACCAGCAACGGCGTCGTGTGGATCAACAGCAGGCCGAATAGATAGATTCCGTTCTCCAGGATGAGATAACCGCAGACCTGCGAGATGGCCTTGGCGCGGCCTATCAACAGCACGAAACCGGTGAGCACCGACGCCAGCGCGCCGGGCACGAGCAACGATCCTGCGTGCTCGGGCAACAGCGGCAGGGCCTGCGCGAGCGCCAGCGCCGCGATCGTGCCCCCTGCGCCGAGCAGCAGCGAGGGCACGAATCCGATGAACGGCTCCACCTCGCGCTCGATGTTGGCGGCGCGCATCGCCCGGCGCAGCAGCGCGGGGATCAGCAGGCCCTTGCCGGCCATCGTCGCCAGCGCCACCAGCGCCACGCGCCAGTCGAAATGATGCTCCATCAGGAGCGGCATCACGCCGAGCGCCACGCCTTGCAGCGACATCGCGCGTATGATCGACGGCAGCCGGCTGCTGCCGAGCGCGAGAAGGTTCAAGCCCATCGCCAGGCCGATCAACAGATTCAAGGTCGCGCTCATGCGGCACCGCCTTTCCACGCCATCAACAACGCAAACAGGCAGAGCAAAAACGCGGTCGTAAGCAGCAGTGGCACGCGCTTGAAGGCAAACCGGGCGAGCAGGGACTCCACCAGCCCCACGCCCACCGTCACCGCCAACACCCCGGCCAACAGAACCGACGCGGCCGCGGGCGAGTTGAGTCCGCCCACCGGCAACACCGCTTCGGTCAGCAGCACGGCAAAAAAGAGCAGCTTGACCGACGCGCCGTGCAGGATGACGGCGAGCGGCGGTCCGCTGTGATCGAGCACCATCACCTCGTGAATCATCGTCAATTCGAGATGCGTGTTCGGATCATCGAAGGGCACGCGACAGTTCTCCGCGAGCAACACCGTGAAAAGCCCCGCGGCCAGCAGCACCGCGCCCGCGCCAGCCGTGGGCGCCAGCATCGTCGCGAGCGCGAGCGTTCCGCTCTGCACGCTCAACGAGAGTACCGCCGCGATCATTGCCGCCTCCGCCAGCACCGCGTAGCTGACCTCGCGGGCCGCGCCCATGCCTTCAAAAGCCGAACCGGTCTCCAGTGCCGCCCACGCGGTGCAGAACCGCGCCAGTGCGAGCAGGTAGATCATCAGCAATACGTCTCCGCGGAAACTCAGCGCCGCGCCCGCCGGCCCGAGCGGCAACAGCAGCGCCGCTCCCACGATCGCGACCCACGCGATGGCCGGGCCGGCCACAAAGCCGGGCGAGACGAGCGTGCTCAGCACGACGCCCTTCCGCCACAGTCGCGCGAGGTCGTAGTAGAGCTGCAGCACCGGCGGCCCGCGCCGGCCCGCCACCCAGGCTTTCACCTTGTTGATGATGCCGGGCAACAGTGGCGCGAGCACGAGCCACCAAGCGAGCCGCAGGATGAAATCGAGGATCGTGGTCATGAGGCACCTCCCCACACGACGAGCGCGCCGACCGCGGCGATGCCCGCCAGAAGATAAAGAAGGTAAGACTGCAATCGACCGTGCTGCAGCCGGCGCACCGCCGTCGAAATGCCCAGCATCATGTCCGCGACCGGTCCGATCACGCGCTCGAGCACCGTCTCGGGGACGCGCTCCACCCGGCTCGCCGTCGCGGGGAAGGTTCCGCGCGGTCGCCGCAGCATCCGCTCAGGCTGGAGAATCCAGGTAAACCAGCCCGCCGCGATGCTCGCGAACGAGGCGCTGGTGTATTGCATGCGCGCCGTGGGCCGGGCGTATCCACAATCCCATGTCAGCGACCGGATCACTCCGTTGTGCCGCACCCTCCGCCAGAGCCCGACCGCCGCGAGCAGAGCGACGATTGCCAGGGTCACCTGCGCACCGCCGAGCGTGCCGAGCGGAGCCGGCGCGACGCCGGCCTGCGCCCACGAGGGGTTCCACGTTGCGATCGCCCTCGCCAGCAGGGGCCAGACGAGCGCCGGCGCGAGGCCGATCACGAAGCACCCGGCCGCGAGCAGCAGCATCGGCACGCGCATCCATGCGCCCCCGTCATGGGCCGCTTCAGCCGCCGCGCTGCGCGGTGCCCCCATGAAGACGAGCGTGCCTGCCTTCACGAAGGCCGCGAGCGCCAGCGCTCCCGCCGTCGCCAGCGCGAGCGCCGCGGGTACCGCCGCCCAGACCGCCGGCCCGGCTCCCGCGACCGCATCGAAGAGTCCCAGGTAAACCAGCCATTCCCCCACGAAGCCGTTGAGCGGCGGCAATCCGGCGACCGCCGCCGCGCCGACGGCGAATAAACCCGCCGTCCACGGCATCGTGCGCCACAATCCTCCGAGCCGGCTGATCTCCCGCGTGCCCGTCGCGTGCAGCACCGAGCCCGCCCCGAGAAAGAGCAGCCCCTTGAACAGACCGTGATTCCACACGTGCAACAACGCGCCGGCCAGCGCCAGGCGGCCCCACGGGGCGTCGCCCTGCGCCTGGGCGAGCAGTCCGCCGCCAAGCCCGACCAGGATGATGCCGATGTTTTCCACGGACGAATACGCGAGCAGCCGTTTCAAGTCGTCCTGCGCGAGCGCGAAGGCGATGCCGAGCAGCGCGCCCGCGGCGCCCAGCCCGATCACCACCCAGCCGGCCGCCGGCGGCACCGGCAGCCAGCCGCTGAAGCGCACGAGTCCATAGACGCCCATCTTCACGGCCACGCCGGATAGGATGGCCGAGACGTGGCTGGGCGCGTTGGCGTGCGCCGAAGGCAGCCACACGTGCAGCGGAAACAGGCCGGCTTTGACCCCGAAGCCAGCGAGCACGAGCCAGAACAGCGCCGCCCCGTCCTCCCCCACCACCGCGCGCATCGGCCCGAGATCCCAGCTCCCCGTGCGCGCCGCCAGCGTGGCGAAGAAAGCAAAGAGGCACACCGTGCCGGCATGCGAGGCCGCCAGATAGAGCCAGCCCGCCGCGCGCACCTCACGTCGCTCCCCGCCGAGCTTGACGAGGAAAAACGCGCTCACCGTGAACAGCTCCCAACCGAGGAGAAAGTGCAGGCCATTCGAGGCCGTGAGCACGACGACGAGGCTCAACAACAGCAGGCTCCACCACCTGCGTCCTCGCGGCGCCGAAACCCGATGATGATGATCCGGCCAATACTCGCGCGCATACGCCGCGCCCACACCGCCGATCACGCCCAGCAGCGCCAGAAACCATGCGCTCACGCCGTCAACCCGGAGGTGCGGCCGCTCGCCGCCCAGCGCGACTTGGCCGTGCCATTCCCAATCCGCCACCCCGGCCAGCACGATCATCGCCGCCGCCAGCAAGGCCGCGGCGGCGGCCAGCGTGAGGCCGAGCCAGGTCCGCGGTAGTCGCGGCGCCACTACCACACCCGCCGCCAGGCAGCCGGCGGCGACCAGCAGCAGCGGGCCCGGACTCATGCCCGGGCCTCCGTGCCGGCCGGACTCGAGTTCGCAGCGTCGGCCGCGGCGAGAGCCGCGAAGATCGTCTCATCCGGCGCACCGGTTGCGACGAGTTCCCGCAGCGGCCCTCGGCTCAGGCTGCGGCCGAGCCGGCCCAGCAGGTCGAGATGCGCGCGCGGTGAGGGAGCGATGAAGAAAAACAACCGCGTAACGGGCACGCCGTCCGCCGGCGCCTCGGCCAGCGCGAGCGGTTCGCGCAGGAGCAGGAGCGCGACCGTGCCGGAATCGCGTCCGAGCGCGACGCGTGTGCTAGGGTGCGGCAGCGCGAAGCCACCGCCGACCGGTGCCCAGGTGACGCCGCCGCCAGCCCGCAGCCGCTGAGCGAGGAGCTGGCGCACCGGCCCCGTGGCGGCCGGCAACGCCGCGATCACCTGGCCAAAAACCGCGAGCACGTCGGCCGCGGCGACATCGCGCCAGATACGGCCCGCCCGCAGCAGAGGCTCCAGCCGGCAGCCGGTCGCAAACGCAGGCGTTTCCGGGGCGAGAAAGCCCGCCTGGGCCGCAAGCCCGCGCGCCGCCGCCCACTCCGCAACCTGCGCGCGGTCGAAGAGCAGCCGGCCACGGTCCGGCGTGTACGGCAGACCTTCGTCGCGGATCCAGCCTTCCACGACTTTTTCCGAAACTCCAAACGACTCGGCAATCTGGACGAGGTTCAGATACATGACAGCAGCAAAAACCTTCGTGACGTTCACGCCGATGTTACGCCTCCGGCCGGCAATGTCTGCGCATTCATTGTCCTTCTCCCATCACGAGGCACGCCGCCAGCGCCGCGAGACCGGCGACCAGATAAAACACATATGACTGCACCCGACCGTGCTGCAGCCGCCGCGCCGCGGCCGATACGCGCAGGACGGCGCCCGCCGCGGGCATGACCACGTACTCGAGCACCGTCTCCGGCGTGTGCACGACGAACGCCGCCCTCGCCGGGAAGATCTCTCCCGGAGGCTGCACGTGCCGCACTGGCCGCAGGATCCAGGCGAACCACGCGGTGATCGTCGCCGCAAACGACCCGGCGGTGTACTGCATGCGCGCGTCCG